>JAHEMW010000005.1 GCA_024643505.1 Demequinaceae bacterium | reverse complement strand
ATCACCCGCCCCGGCGTGATGCCCCGCATCGCCTCAAGCACGGCGCCGAGCCCGTCTGGCGTATGCGCGTAGTCGACCACCGCGAGCGGATCCGTCTCGCTGCGTGCGATGGCAACCTCGGTGCGTCCCGGCACCGCTCTGGCGTGAGCGAGGCCCGCGATCGCGGCGTGGATGGGCGTGCCGAGCGCAACCGCCGCCACGACGGCGCCTGCGGCATTCGACACGTTGATGCTGCCGGGCAGCGGGCTCACGACCTCGTGTCCGACGCCGGCAGGGTCGACGAGCGTAAAGGCCATGCGCGCATCGGTGGCCAGCCGTGCGTCAACGACGGTCCAGTCAGCCGGTCCGGCGCCGTCGCGCGTCGCAACGGTTTCGATGGGAATGGTCGCCTCGCGAGCGAGCCGCCTGCCCCATTCGTCGTCAACCAAGACAACGCCGCGGTCCGAGAACTCCGGTGTAAAAAGGCGCCGCTTCTGCGAGAAGTACTCCTCCATCGTGACGTGGAAGTCGAGGTGCTCGTACTGGAGGTTCGTGAACAGTGCCACCGAGAATCGCGTTCCCGTCACTCGCTCGAGCGCGAGTGCCTGAGAGGACGCCTCTGAAACGGCGGCGGTCACGCCTTTCTCGAGCATGCGCGCAAGCAAACCTTGCAACTGCGGCGCCTCCACCGTCGTGCGGCTCGAGGGCGCCACCTCATCGTCGATCCGCATTTCTACCGTGCCGAGCAGAGCCGTCTTGGCGTGGACAGCGCCGAGCGCACCCTCGATGAGGAACGCGGAGGTGGTCTTTCCGTTCGTGCCGGTGACCGCGATCAGCGGGATCTGGGTGGACGGATGCCCAAAGATCTCAGCGGACGCCAGTGCGAGTGTGCGCCGCGGATGGATCGATACGAGCAGCGGGAGGTCAATGCCGGCGGCGCGTACGAGCGCGGCACCCGCGGAGTCTGTGACGATAGCGGCGGCGCCCGCGTTGACAGCGGCCTGCGCGTACGTCGCGCCATGGGCATGCTCGCCGGGCATCGCGCCGAACAGGTCGCCGGGTTCAACGGCGCGAGAATCGAGCGTCACGCCCGTCACACTGACCTCTGCCCCAACCGGGTCAATCGTGGCGCGCGTCTGTGCTGCGAGGAGCGCCAGTGGCGTTGGCGCCGTCCGTGAGGGTCGATAGGCCAAAGGGCGCATCGTCAGTCCCAGGTGAGCGGGAAGAGCTTCGGAGTCGAGTTTGACGGCGGGATGCGCAACTGCTGAAGGGCGAAAGTCGACACGCGCTTGAACAGTGGCGCCGCAATCTCGCCTCCCCAGATGGACGACTTCGGGTCAAAGACGATCACAGACACGACGATACGCGGATCGTCGGCCGGCGCGATGCCCGCGAAGGACGCGACGATCGAGGTGAGTCGGCCCGTCGGGCCGGATGCTTGCGCCGTGCCCGTCTTGCCCGCGACGCGGTAACCGTCAATCTGCGCGAGCACGCCTGTTCCGTCGCGCGTCACAGACTCGAGCATGGTCATCACCTGCGCCGACGTCTTCTCCGAGATCACCCTGCGGTCCTCCGCGAGCGCGCGCGGCGTAAACGTGCCGTCGGGAGCGCGGAAACCCTTCACGACCGTGGGCTCCTTGAGCACGCCCCCGTTGGCGATGATCGAATACACCTGGTTCGTTTGTAGTGCCGTCACTGATAGCGCCTGCCCGAACAACACGGCGTACTTTTGGCGGCCATCCCACTGCTCGTACGGCGCGAGGATTCCACCCGACTCCCCCGGAAGTCCCACGCCGGTCGGCTGCCCGAGCCCGAACGCAGCCAGGTACTTGTAGCGCGTCTCGGACGACATCTGCTCGCCGATACGAACGGTGCCCGTGTTCGATGACTCGGCCAAGACCCCTGCGGTGGTGAGTTTGAGAACCTGGTGCTGGTGGGAGTCGTGGAAGGTCTGGTTGTTCGACGTGGTGTACGCGTACGGCGCCTTGATGTGGCTCAGCGGCGTGACCACGCCTTCTTCGAGGGCGGCCGCCATCGTGATGACCTTCGCGGTCGAACCCGGCTCGAACACCGAAGACACTGCGCGGGAACCGCGATCGGTCACGGCCGTCGCGGAGGGGTCATTCGGATCGACGGCATGTGAGTCGACGAGCGCAAGAATCTCACCATTTTGAGCGTCCGACACGACGACGGTGGCGCGCGAAGCGCCCGAACGCTTGAGTTCCTCGGCGACTTGCTGCTGGGCGTACCACTGAATGTCGCGGTCAATGGTGAGCACGACGGTCTCGCCCGGCACCGCCGGAGTTTCCTCACGCACACCAGTGGGGATGATCGTGCCGCCACCGCCACGCTCGTAGGTGATCGATCCCGAGGTACCAGTGAGCTCGTCTTCGAATCCGAGCTCAACTCCGGCAAGGCCGTACGAACCGGTTTCGTCGGAGCGCCCGCCCATGAACCCCAGCACGTTGCCGGCGATGTCGCCGTTGGGATAGATCCGCTCGCTTGTCGATTCGGGTTCGATTCCAAAGATCCGCTCGGCCCGCACGAGCGCCCACGTTTCCGGCGTGACGTCTTTCGCGATGTAGACGAACGAGCGATCGCCGACGAGGTCGGCGGCAAGTTCGGACTCCTTGATCCCGAGAATCGGCGCGAGGATCTTCGCGGCGTCGAGTGGTCCCTTTGCCACGACAACGCCAGCGTCGACCCGCTTCCAGTCCGCGATTTTCCGCTGGTTGACCGCGATGTTGAAGCGCTCGACCGAGGTTGCGAGAATCACGCCGTTGCGGTCAACAATGTCGGCGCGAGGCACGTCGATCGTCGCGGTGGTCAGACGCTGGCTGAGGGCCTCTGCGGAGAGTTCGGCAGAGCGCACGCCCTGAATGAGCACGAGGCGCCCTGCCACCACAGCGAGGAACGCGATGATGAGGATGGTCACGATGCGTTGCCTGCGCGCTGGGTGACCCAGCTTCGGGAGCAACGACGCCACGGTTAGCGGCCTTCCGACTCGATGACCATCTTCTCGTCTAGCGAAACGAAACCTATCGTCTTCGCGGGGCGCATCCCGAGAGTACGCGCCCGGTACGCCAAGTCCGTTGGCGATGACTTTTGTTCGAGCGTGGTCATGAGCGCCGCACGCTGCTCGTGAAGGTCAGCGATTTCGATCTTGAGATCACGACGTTCGTAGGCCCCTCGAGCCATCGAGGTGTTGAGTAGCAAGACCGACGACAGCGCGGCGATCACGATGAGCGCGCACATCCACGCGAAGGGAACAAGTGATCGCGCCTGCTCCGGAGCGGAAACGACTCGCAGGTGCGGGCGACGGGCGTGGTCCTCTCCTGCGCGCCGGGCGCTCTCTGAATGCGGCCTCGGCCGCGGCTGCCGTAGCGGTGCTGCGCTCATGCTGCTCTCCTCACGCGCGACGACGGCGTCGCGCGAACCCTTTCGACGGCCCTGAGCCGGACAGATTGCGCACGGGGATTGTTCGCAATCTCCGCGTCCGACGCCTTTTCGGCTCCGCGTACCACGAGCCGTAGGTATGGCTCGTCCTCGGCGCGAACGACTGGCATTCCGACCGGAGCCGAGGACGCCGCGCCCTGCGCGAAGGCCTGTTTGACGGCGCGATCTTCGAGTGAGTGGTAGGCAAGCACGACGACGCGACCGCCTATCGCTGTCAAGGCGACCGCCTCAACGAGAGCCCTGTCGAGGACTTCGAGCTCGCGATTCACGGCGATTCGCAACGCCTGAAATGTCCGCTTCGCGGGGTTTCCACCCGTCGCACGGGTTGCCGCAGGAACGGATTCGCGGACGAGCTGTACGAGTTCACCGGAGCGCGTGATCGGCGCGACCGCGCGGCGGCGCACGATGGTGCGCGCGATCCGACTCGCAAATCGCTCCTCGCCGTATTCGCGCAGGATTCGCGCCAGTTCGCGCTCGTCCGCGTCCCGCAGGAGGTCCGCCGCGCTGACCGCGTCGGCGGGATTCATGCGCATGTCGAGCGGCGCATCCTGAGCGTAGGAAAAGCCACGCTCAGCCTCATCGATCTGGAGCGAGCTCACGCCGAGGTCGAGCAATATGCCGTCCGCAGCGGTCGCGTCCACGAGCGCGAGTGCTCCGGCAATGTCGTCGTATGTCGCGTGGTGAGCGACGAACCGGGGGCCGAACGTGGCGAGTCGCTCCGACGCCAGCGCGATCGCCTGCGGGTCACGGTCAATTCCGACTACGGTGACCCCCGGAAAACGGCGCAGGATCGCCTCCGTGTGACCGCCCATGCCGAGGGTTCCATCAACTGCGATCGCGCCTGCGCGATCAAGGGATCCGGCGAGCAGGTCGACGCAGCGATCAAGGAGAACCGGTTGGTGCCGGTCGGCCGCGTCGTTTGCCATACCCATCCTTCCCTCTTATGCCCGTGTGCCGTGGTCTCCCTCCGACTCTCTGATGGGGGGAAGTCCGTCAGAGTGGCTCGGGAGGAGGCCGCGGCACGCGGGCTACATGTCTGGAAACACTTCTGCTGCGGTCGCTGCGTAGTCGTCTTCTCCGCGCGCGAGGTAGTCGTTCCACGCCGCGACATCCCAGATCTCGATGCGGGAGCCAAGGCCGACAACGGCGACGTCGCGCTCGATCCCGGCGAATGCCCGCAGAGGTTGCGACACGAGGATTCGGCCCTGCTTGTCAGGGACCTCGTCGCTCGCGAAACCGAGGAAGTTTCTCAGGTAATCGCGGGCGTTCTTGTTCTCGAGGGGCGCCCTGCGGAGGCGGTCGTGGACTGCGGAAAACTCATCAATCGGGAAGACGAAGATGCAGCGATCAAGGCCGCGGGTCATGACAAGCCCGGAGGCGAGGCGTCCGCGGAACTTGGCGGGAAGGATCAAGCGGCCCTTCTCGTCGAGGTGAGGCGTGAATGTGCCGAGAAACAGGCCGGTGGGTCCGAGTCCCAGTGACGTCTCCGCCATCGCGCACCCTCCCTCCCAAGCCAACCCTCGCCAATTGCCTCCACTTTACTCCACTTTCCTCCACTTTGGACACGAAATCGCGACGATTCCCCAGGAAATTCGGACAGTCGGTCACTACCGGCGGCATCGCCGCCGCGCGTTTCCTCGCGATGAGCGCGTGCGCGAAAGCGCGCTCCGGACGCGAGCGCATGCGCCTCGTGGGACCAACGCCGCACGTGCGCGAGGGGTGAGCGCTGCTAGCGCGCGCGGAGGCAGCCTTCAGGCACCGTTCAGGGGGCGCGTGTCACGCACGACGGCCGTTGGCCGAGTCACACCGTTAGATGTCGCCCTGTTCGCGGCGGCGGTCAAACCGCTCTTCAAGCCGCGTCATGAAGGAGCTGTTGCGCTTCGGCGCCGGGGCACCAGGCTTGGCCACAGACCCGACCGCGCCCGGCTTGCCGGTAGCCAATAGCCCCCACAACGCTGCAGCGAGCATCAGTGCGAAGCCCGCGATGCCGACAACGGGGGCCTGCGCGACCGCACCGGCGACGACGATCCCCAGACCGACGAGAACGCCGAGCACTGACCACGTCCAACGCCCGCGGCGTCGCGTGGCTTTAGACATGGCCTGACCCAATTTGGGGTCGGCACCAAGATCGCGCTCAAGTTGCTCGAGCACTCGCTGTTCGTACTCCGACAGCGGCATCGCGACCTCCATCCCGATCCGTTGGTGCATTCATTCTAGTTCGCCCGACGCTTCGTCACTAGCCCAAGTGTGCGACAGGCTCTACCGTTCAACGCAGACGGCCGCCGCCCTGTTCCGGGCAGCGGCCGTCAAGACGATCTCAAAGGATCAGAGCGGGCGAACGCTCTCCGCCTGCGGGCCCTTCGGGCCCTGAGTCACGTCAAACTCGACGCGCTGCGCCTCTTCAAGCGAGCGGTAGCCATCGGTGACGATCGCGGAGTAGTGGACGAAGACGTCGGCGCCGCCGCCGTCCTGGGCGATAAACCCATAGCCCTTCTCAGCGTTAAACCACTTCACAGAACCCTGTGCCATGCGTATTTCCTATCTTTACTGCCCGGGACGGGAAGGACCAACACCGTGTTGACCCTCGTCGCCGCAATGCCGCGTCCCAAGCCCATCCGGACAGGTTCTTGCACACTACGTTCTTGCAACCGGGACAAGTGTGGCACGGTTTAGGCCGTTGGTGGAAAATCCTTGCGTTCTCCAGCGAGAAATCTTTCGAACTCAGCCCCAATTTCCTCGGCCGTCGGGATCGTGCCGTCCGGCGCGACCACCGACGATGTCTCGACAAACGCGTCGTACTGCTCCTCTAGCACCCGCACCAGCGTCTGGATATCGTCCGATTCGGCGAGCTGTCGCGAGATTTCGTCTTCGGCCCGAGCGGCTGCGGCGTCGAGTCCCGCAACGAAGAGATCAAGCCCCGTGAGGCCCTCAAGGCCGCTGAGTGCCCGCTGCGCGGCCTGCGGATACGACGATTGCGACAGGTAGTGGGGAACGTGCACCGCAACGTTGATGGCGCTAAGTCCCCATTGACCAAACCGATACTCAAGGAGGTTTTGGGCCGACGCTGGAACGGTGACGGTGCCGAAAAAGCTTGGCGTGTCAGGCAGCAGATCTTGGCGATTGCCATGTGTCGTTGCCGTCAGTGGACGGGTGTGAGGCGCTCCCATCGGAATCCCATGTGCGCCAACCGTAAGTTCGACGCCGAGGCGATCGACAATCTGCCTCACTTCGGCGATGTAGTGCTCCCACAGCACGTCGGGCTCGAAGCCGTGGAGCAGCAAAAACGGCGAACCTGCCGCATCTCGTGCGAGCTCAAGGTGAAGGTGCGGCTCGTCGTAGTCGGTCCACTGATTCACCGAAAACGTCATCTCCGGCCGGCGCGAGCGGTAATCGAGCAGGCGGTCGATGTCGAACGTCGCCACCCGAATGGGATCGGCGAGGTCAAGAAGGTGGGCGGACAGCAGCGCTCCAGCGCGTCCAGCGTCGATGAACCCGCGCAGCGAGTGGACAAGCACCGCGCCCTCGCGCGGCGCTACCTCCGCCCAGGCGCGCACGCCATCCGCGTCCCAGGAGACCAGCGACTCACTCATCGTTTCTCCAGTCTGTCACGTCTGCCCCCACGGCCTGCGATAATTATCAATTGCCCTACCGGGACAACGTATGAAGGGTGGAGGGTATGCCGTGAACGAGGACCGCACACTCACCGCCGAGCGCGTCGGCATCGACACCGAACAGGTTGTCGTCGACACGCTCTACGCGCGTCTCGACGCGTTGCGAGACGAGGCGGCCGCACGGCTCGAACAAGTGCGGCTCGATGGCCCATCTGGGTCGCCCCAAAATCGCTCGGAACGAGACGCGTTTGCCACGTTGTATGAAGATCGGATAGCCCAGCTCGACGCGGTTGAGGATCGGCTCTGCTTTGGACGGCTCGACCTCGTTGACGCCGAACGACTGTATGTCGGGAGGATCGGGCTCTCTGACGCAGAGCACGCCCCACTGCTGACCGACTGGCGCGCTCCGGCCGCACGTGCGTTCTATTCGGCCACGGCGGCGAACCCCGGTGGCGTCGTGCGACGTCGGCACCTCACAACAGTGGGCCGACGAGTGAGCGCCGTCGAGGATGACGTGCTTGACGTCGCGGCGCTTGAAGCCTCGGGCTCGCAGGAGGCCCTCGCCGGCGAGGGCGCGCTGCTCGCGGCGCTCGGGGCCCGGCGCACGGGGCGCATGGGCGACATCGTCGCGACCATCCAGGCGGAACAAGACGCAGTCATTCGTGCACCGCTGCAGGGCGCTCTGGTGGTTCAGGGCGGACCAGGAACGGGAAAGACCGCCGTCGCGCTGCACCGTGCGGCCTACCTCCTCTACCACCACCGCGAGCAGCTTGAATCTCGCGGAGTGCTCCTCATCGGCCCGTCGAAGAGCTTCCTGCGCTACATCGACCACGTGCTTCCGTCGCTTGGTGAGACAGGCGCGGTAAGCACGACGCTCGGCGGTCTGGTCCCGGGCGTCGACACCAGCGCGGTCGAACGCGACGACGTCGCGCGACTCAAGGGGCGACTCGCCATGGCCGACGTCATCCGCGCGGCGGTACGGGAGCGCCAGCGCCTCCCCCGCACGGATCGCGAGATCCGCATCGACGGCCGCACGATTGTCATCAGACGAGCCGACGTTCGCGACGCGCAAGCTCGCGCCCGCCGAGATGGAAAGCCGCACAACGACGCACGGAGAGCGTTCGCGAAGGACATGATTGGCCGCCTGACCAGCCAACTCGTCGAGCAGCTCGACCATTCGTTCGACTCGTCAGATCGTGCCGACCTCGAACGCGACGTTCGCGACGACGCGCACGTGCGCGTCGCGCTCAATCTCTGCTGGCTCCCGATCAGCCCCGAACGGCTCTTGCGCGACCTCTTCTCCAAGCGTCATCTCTTGGACCACGCGGCGAAGGACTTCACGCTCGCAGAGCGCGCGCTGCTCGAACGCGACGCTCGAGAGCCGTTTACCGACGCGGATGTGCCCCTCCTTGACGAGGCCGCAGAACTGCTCGGAGACATGCCGGGCACCCGACGTTCCTCTCGCTCACACGAGGCCTCCGCCGAAGAGGTCGACTACGCGAGAGAGGTCCTGTCGACATTTGGCGGCGGAGGAATGGTGACCGCCGAGATGTTGGCGACTCGCATGAAGGGAACGGCGGCGCGCCTGAGCGTCGCGGAGCGTGCATCGCGGGACCGCACATGGACGTACGGCCACGTCGTCGTTGACGAGGCGCAAGAACTGTCGCCCATGGCGTGGCGCATGCTGCTCAGACGGTGCCCGACGCGATCGTTCACCATCGTCGGCGACGTCGCCCAGGTCGCATCCGCGTCCGGCACGCGCTGGTGGCCCGAGACGATGGACCCGCTCTTCGGCCAGTCGTGGACGCTGCGCGAACTGACGATCTCCTACCGAATCCCCGCGTCCGTCGCGCGTGCCGCGCAACGATTTGCCCGAGCCGCGCGACTTCCCGTCAGTGAACTCAGCGCTGCGCGTGAACTCGACGACGCGCTCCACACCCAGCGCACGACGGACGTCGTTGGCGCCGTCGTCAACGCCGCACGGAGTGCGCGAACGACGCTGGACGCCGAGGCGGGAGGGCTCGTCGCTGTGCTCGTCCAGCCCGAGCGAATCGGAGACTTCTCGCATGCTCTCGCCAACGTCGACGTCGACGTACTCACGCCGCGTCAATCAAAGGGCCTCGAATACGACATCGTTGTCGTCGCGCACCCCGCCACCATTGCCGCGTCTCCGGGCGATCTATACGTCGCGATGACACGACCGACACGTCGGCTCATCATCGTGCACGACGACGACCTCCCGCCCGGACTGTCCTAGTCCGTTTCGCACGGCCCCGCGCCGGCAATCGCGAGGCCCTGCCTGTCACCAGGACCCCAGTCGGTGAGCGCTTGGTTGGTGTCGTGCATGAGTTCGTTGGCATCGCCGACGTGGCCCAAACCCACGACATGGCCGAACTCGTGTTGGATGACTGCGCGTGCGATGTCGGTTCCTCCGCGTGAGCGAACCAAGCGCTTGAGGTCATCAGCATCCATGATGACGACACCTCCACGCAGAAACCGCTGTTCTCCGTATGCGCCGTAAACGGCACTCGAACCGCCAAGGCCCGACACTGTCCCCGCGAGGTCCGGCACCTGCTCCTGCGTCGCGAAACCTACGACAACTGGAGCAAACCGTGCGCCGTATCGATCCTGAAAGAGTGGGCGGTCGAACGCAGCGGTCTCATCGGTGAATCCATCAAACCTGAACGCTAACCCGGTCGCAGAAGACACGCGATCCACCGAGTCGAACACGAGCGACTCGACCCCCGGGGGCATTCCTGCCGGCGAAATCACCCAGTCGACGGGTCGGCACGGGTCGTATCGGACCGGACCGTCTTCATCGTCGAAGAGAAACGCGTATTCGCCCGTGGTGGTGACCGCGACTGCCGGAAGCTGACGCTCCGCTGGACCCTCGGGAATGGGGATGCGCACTTCTTGCCCCCGATCGCTGAGCACGTTGCGTGGCTGGCCAAGGTGGAGCATGTCCACCCACGTCACTCCGAGCGTGAGCGCGACGGCCCAAATCAGGAGCCCGCCCACGAAGGTAAGCGCAAGGGTGCGCGCGAACGTCTTCACAGTCGTTCACCTGTCGCGCTCATGTCACTAGAGTCCCACGGACAACCCGTTGCCTTCCATGTCCTGTGGTTTGGTTACGCCGCAAAAGTGCGAGACGATTGCCCCCGTGCGCGCCCTCTTGCTAGAAAGCCTCCATCCCCAGGCGACCGCGATTCTCGCGGATGCTGGCATTGACGTCGAGAACCACGTCGGCGCGATGGACGAAGATGAACTGATCGACGCGCTCGACGGCGTCGAGTTGCTGGGAATTCGCTCCAAGACGATGCTGACCGAGCGCGTCATCGCGAACTCCCCCTCCCTCATCGGCGTCGGCGCGTTCTCGATCGGCACGAACCAGATCGATCTCGCCTCGGCTGCACGGCGCGGCATTGCCGCGTTCAATGCGCCGTTTTCCAACACCCGCTCCGTTGTCGAGCTCGCCATCGCAGAAATTGTCAGCCTCACGCGCCGCCTGACGGACCACAACCGCTTCATGCACGACGGCGTGTGGGACAAGAGCGCGGACGGCGCGCACGAGATTCGCGGCCGGACCCTCGGCATCATTGGGTACGGAAACATCGGCTCGCAGTTGTCTGTCATCGCGGAAGCGCTCGGCATGAACGTCGTGTTCTTTGACAACGCCGAGAAACTCGCGCTTGGCAATGCGACACGCATGGCGACGCTCGATGAGCTGCTCGCAACCTCCGACATCGTCACCCTTCACGTTGACGGCCGACGCGGAAACCAAGGCATCTTCGGCGCCCGACAGTTTGGAGCGATGAAAGAAGGCTCCATCTTCCTCAACCTCTCTCGGGGGTTCGTGGTCGATGTCGACGCCCTGAAGGACGCCCTCGTGTCCGGCCGCCTCGTCGGCGCCGGTATCGACGTCTTTCCCGAGGAGCCCAAGAAGCGCGGTGACGCATTCGAGTCACCCCTTCAGAACATCCCGAACGTCATCCTCACCCCCCACATCGGAGGTTCGACGGAGGAGGCGCAGCGGGACATCGGCACGTTTGTGGCAAAGCGCCTTCGCGACTACGTACAACACGGATCAACGTCGCTCAGTGTGAACTTGCCGAACCTCTCCCTCGACCAACCCACCGGTTCACACCGCGTCGCACACCTCCACCTCAACATCCCGGGCGTCCTCGCGGCGGTCAACAACGAGTTCGCGAATCACGGCGTGAACATCGAGGCCCAGTTGCTGTCAACCCGCGGCGAACTCGGATACGTCGTGACTGACGTGGCGGCTGGCATCACGGAGGACGCAGTTTCAGCGCTCCTCGCGATGCCGGCGACTGTGCGACTTCGGGTGCTCTCATAGCCGCCGACGAGGCGCACGCCGGAGTCTCGTTCGCACAGCTCGGACTCCCCCAACCCCTCCTTGATGTCCTCGCGCGGAGCGGAATCACCACCGCGTTCCCCATCCAGTCCGCCACCATCGCCGACGCGCTTGCGGGCCGCGACGTGCTCGGCAAGGCTCGCACCGGTTCCGGAAAGACCCTCGGATTTGGCCTGCCGCTCATCGCCCGGCTCGCGTCTGTTGAGCGCACACGGCCCCACCAACCAGAAGCCATCGTGCTGGTACCGACGCGAGAACTCGCGATGCAGGTGAACGACGCGCTCGAGCCGTACGCCCACGCCATGCATGTGTCGCTGCGGCTCATCGCCGGCGGGTTGTCGATGTCAAAGCAGATCATGGCGCTTGAGCGCGGCGTGCATCTCGTCATCGCGACGCCTGGCCGACTCGCCGATCTTGTGCGACGCGGGCACGCCGACTTGTCGCACGTGAGCGCCGTGGTCCTCGACGAGGCCGACCACATGGCCGAGATGGGCTTCATGGACGAGATCACCGAGATTCTCGCCGGGGTACCCAGTGGGGGCCAACGGCTGCTGTTCTCCGCGACACTCGACGGCGACGTCGACCGCCTTATCAGCGCCTACATGCACGAGCCCGTGTTACACGACGTGACGGGCGGCGATGCAGGACAGACCGCCATGACGCACGTCGTCCTCAACGTGCCGCCGTCATCGAAGTACCAGATTGCGACCCGCATCGCAGCGCGCGAGGGTCGCACGATCGTGTTCGTGCGCACCAAACTCGCCACCGACCGGATTGCCGACGAGATGCGTGCCAGCGGTGTGCTCGCGGTGTCTCTTCATGGTGACAAGTCTCAGGTCGAGCGCAACGCCGCGATCTCCGGATTCCGAGCGGGCACCGTGCCCGTCCTCGTCGCAACCGACGTGGCCGCGCGTGGAATCCACGTCGACGCCGTTGACCTCGTGCTGCAACTCGATCCGCCGCAAGATCCTAAGGACTACACCCACCGCGCGGGTCGGACCGCGCGCGCAGGCGCCGCTGGCCTCGTCGTCACGCTCGTCTTGCCTCACCAGCGGCGCCAGGTAGACCGCATGCTCGAGGTTGCGGGCGTGACGCCGACGTTCAAGAAGATCTCTGGCGAAAATGCCGAGGGTTTCCGCATCGTCGATTCGCTCACGGGAGCACGGCAGCCGTCGGGCATCCCCGTCCGCGAACCTCGCGTCGAACGGCAAGGACGAGGGCGCCCCGAGCGCGGCGGGAGTCGTCGTAGCGACGCGGGGCCGCGACGGCCGCACGACGTGGGCCGAACGCGTCCGCAGGATGATTCCGTCGCGCGGGAGCGCGCGGCGGTGGAGCGCAGATCCGCGGAGCTCGCGGAGCGCGAACGAGCGCTCGCCGACCGCGAGCGCGACCTTGCAGCTCGGGAGTCCGCCGCGCGGCCGCGGCGCGATGGCGCCAACGACGCAGACCGCAAACAACGGTCCGGGCAAGCGCGCCCGCACACGAGCGGGTCGAGCGGGTCGAGCGCGTCGAGCGGGTCGAGCGGGTCGCGCGGGTCGAGCGCCTCAAGCGGGTCGAGCGGCCGGCCGGACCAGTCGACGAAGGGCGCTAGGAAGGGCCAACCTCGCCCGAAGAAGAAGCGCTAGAGGCCGCATCCTCACGGCGAAGCGCTGCAATGGCATTCTCGAAGTCGTCGAGCGAATCGAACGCCCGGTAGACGCTCGCAAACCGCAGGTACGCAATCTCGTCGAGCTCGCGCAACGGCGGCAGGATCGCAAGGCCAATGTCGAGCGCGTTGATCTCTGCCTGGCCATTGGCCCGAATGATCTCTTCTACCTTTTGCGCCAGCACGGCGAGGTCATCCTCCGACACGGGGCGACCCTGGCAGGCCTTCTTGACGCCCGAAACGACTTTCTCCCGGCTGAAGGGTTCTGAAACTCCCGATCGCTTGAGGACGGACAGACTCGCAGTCTCCACCGTCGTAAAGCGACGCCCGCATTCCGGGCACTCGCGGCGCCGTCGGATCGACGCGCCGTCATCCGACGTGCGCGAGTCGACGACGCGTGAATCGGCGTGGCGGCAGAACGGGCAATGCATGCACCTACTGTCCCACGAAGCGCGCGGGACGCGCGCCGCGGCTGTCAGGGCGCAAGCGCGGGCAAGACGATCTGTTCGCCGGCGATGAGGGTGGCATCGCCCATCGCGTTCAACTTCTTGAGAAGATCAACCGTGTCGCGGAGGTCTTCACCGGCGCCCGTAATGCTCCCGGCGATGGACCACAGTGTGTCCCCCGGGGAAACGGTGTACGTGTCAAGCTCAACGGGAGCCGCCGTCGCGTCGTTGGCAAAAGCCTGGGGTCCCACCACTGCCGCGATCGCGATCAGCACCGCGACGACGACGGCGCGACGAGCCCGCGCCACCGGGGTGTGAGGTGCGTAGATTGCCATGTTGATCTCCCTTCGAACACTTGTTCGACGAACACTTGTTCTATTTGTACCACTGCCAACCGACAAGAACAAGACACGCTCGAACATATGTTTGATATCTGCGTTGCGGTCCCGTAGCGTCGGAACAGCAGTCGACCACCGGGGTACGACATTCGCGGGAATCGAAGGGACTAGCTATGAACCCACGTTCTGACGACGGAGGCACGGTTCACGAGTTCCCCGACCTCGCACACGACGGAGACCTCACGGAACGCCAGCGACTCATCCTCGAGCACATTCGTGCGAGCGTCGATGAACGCGGGTACCCACCGTCGATGCGCGAGATCGGCGAGGCCGTTGGGCTGACCTCCACATCGTCCGTTACCCACCAGCTCAGCGCGCTCGCCACGAAGGGCTACCTTCGGCGTGACCCAAACCGTCCGCGCGCGATGGAGGTTGTCCTCCCCGGCGACATTCCTCCCAGGTCCTCGCTCTCACCGGAGCGCGACGACGTCGTTCCGGTCCCGCTCGTTGGGCGCATCGCCGCCGGCGGTCCGATCCTCGCGGACCAAGCGGTAGAAGACGTCTTCACGTTGCCACGCCAACTCACGGGCCAGGGCGAGCTCTTCATGCTCAAGGTGAGTGGGGACTCCATGGTGGACGCCGCGATATGTGACGGCGACTGGGTTGTCGTGCGCCGGCAGAATTCGTGCGACAACGGTGACATCGTTGCCGCGCTCCTTGACGACGAAGCGACCGTCAAGACCTTCCGCAAGAAGGACGGCCGCGTGTGGCTCATGCCGCACAATCCGAACTACACGCCGATCGACGGCACGCACGCGACGATCATGGGTAAAGTCGTTTCCGTCTTGCGCAGGCTCTAGTTTCAGTCGTCGCGACCCGCGATCGGCATTACTGCTTGCGCCATCCGTCTCGCCAATGGAACTCGCCGACGATCGCCTCCCGCATGGCGTCCATCGCGTTGGCGATCGTCGTCTGGTACACACGCGACTCGTCCGAAGCGGCATTCGCGGCGAGTGCCCTGCTCGACGTCGCGAAGTGAGCAAGGTATTCGGCAAATCGCTCGCGCTCAGTCGCGCGTCCACGATCAAACTCTTCTGACTGTCCGGTGGCGCTCATGGGTCAACAATACGAGGAACGTCGCTACTGTCGGTCACCGGTCACGGGTCGCCGGTCACCGGTCGCCCGTCACCTGTCGCCGTGAGCCGCGTCGAGCCGTCTGAGCGCGGCGAGGACCACGTCGCGGTCAGTGGTGGGCCACAGGCCAGGCATCGAACGTGCCACGAAGCCCCCATAGCCCGCAGACACGAGCCGGGGATCAAGCACGGCGACGACGCCACGATCGGTCGACGAGCGAATCAGGCGGCCGGCGCCCTGCGCCATGAGGAGGGCGGCGTGCGTCGCGCTCACGGCCATGAAGCCGTTGCCGCCCGACGACGCCACGGCCTCGGTGCGCGCCTGCGCGATCGGGTCGTCGGGGCGCGGAAAAGGGATCCGGTCGATGACCACAAGCGACGACGTTGGGCCTGGCACGTCGACGCCCTGCCACAGCGACGTCGAGCCAAAGAGGCACGCACGTGGCTCGGCCGCGAAGCGAGAGAGCAGCGTCGGCAACTGGTCGTCTCGCTGATAGAGGATCGGCACGTCGAGTCGGGCGCGCATCGCTTCCGTCGCCGCAAGGGCGGCACGATGCGAGGAGAAGAGGCCAAGGGTGCGACCGCCCGCGGCGGCGATCAGCGCCGCGAGCTCGTCGAGCGCCTCCACGCTGATGCCGCCCGGCCCGGGACGCGGCAGGTGCGCGGCAACGTAGAGGATCCCCTGGTTCTCATAGTCGAAGGGGCTACCCGCATCGAGCGTCACCGGATCAACGATTCCGAGGTGACGCGCGATCGCGTCGAAATCGCCTCCGAGCGCGAGCGTCGCCGACGTCATGACCGACGCCTTCTCGCCGACGAGCGTCGATGCGATCCGCACGGCGACGTCGAGCGGCGCGGCGAGCACCCTGTCAGGGATGCGTGCCTCGTAATCACCGTCTGCTGGGGCGAGCCACACGACGTAGCCTGAATCGCTCAGCAACTCCTCGCACACGTCGAAGACGTCGGACAACGCGGCAGACGCGAGTTTTGCCGTCGCGTTCGACTCGCCGATCTTTGCCACGGCGCTAATTGCGCCGCGCGCTTCGATCTTGATCGCGTTAATCGACGCACCCAAGTCAGGCGGCAGCCCGCCACGGAGCCGGCCGACCGTGCTCGCTCCAAGCGCGCCGTCGAGCCCGCGCGCGGCACGGTCGAGCCGGTCGGTATCAGCGCCCGCCCGCCGCGCCGCGCGGGACGCGCGGTCGACGCGCGCAACTGTGAGCTCGTGCGTCGATGCGGAGGTGATGCGCTGCACCAATTCATGTGCCTCGTCGACGATGAGGACGTCGTGGGCTCCAAGGAGATCATGGCTGGTGGCCTGAATGCCAAGCACGGCGTGATTAGTGACGACAATGTGAGAGCGCGATGCTTCATCACGTGCGCGCTGCGAAAAACACTGCGAGATGGCGGGGCATTTCGACTCGAGACATTCGCGGCCCGAGACCGACACGTGGGCCCAGGCCCGGCCGCTCACGCCAGGGACGAGGTCGTCCCTGTCTCCCGTGAGAGTTTCGTCAACCCACGTGTGGAGGCGCGCCACTTCGCGGCCAAGGTCGGACGTCGGGCCAAGGGGCAGCATGCCCGGCTCCTCGTCGGGGTACCCCCCAGCGAGCTTGTGCACGCACACGTAATTGCTGCGCCCTTTGAACAAGGCGATCGCAGGTCTCGACCCAAGCAACGGCTCCAGCGCGTCGATGACTAGCGGCAGGTCTTTCGAGAACACCTGCCTTTGCAGCGCAAGCGTCGCGGTTGACACGACGATGCGAGCGTCGGCCCGAACCGCGTGGGCGACGGCCGGAACGAGATAGCCGAGCGACTTCCCAGTACCAGTCCCCGCCTGGACGAGGGCGTGCTGCGAGCCATTGAGAGCATCCGCGACCGTCTGCGCCATGAGCTGTTGGCCCTCGCGCGACTCGCCGCCGAGTGCCCCAACCGCCGCGGCGAGCAGATCGGCTACCGTCACGAGGCGGAGACCGCCGCGCTCGAAAGCCGCGCAGCGAGTGCATGGTCGACCAGCGCAACGACGTGCGTGCCGCTGGCGCCGTGCTCCTCCGCGAGCACCTCGCCCTGCTGGTGCGCGGCACTGATGAGGTCGCCACGGGTGTAGGGGACCACGAGATCAACCCGGACCCGCGGCCGCGGCAATTCACGGCCGACTCTCTCGAGCAACGCATCGATCCCTGCACCCGTGAGCGCAGAAATCTCGACAGTGGCTTCCCGTCGCGAGCGCAATGCCACCAACGTGTCGGCGTCCGCGACGTCGCACTTGTTGAGCACGAGGATCTCTCGGACGTCGGAGGCTCCGGGAACGTCGGCGAGCACCTCGTGGACGGCGCGGATCTGCCCCGATGGATCGGGATGCGCGGCGTCAACGACGTGCAAGATGAGGTCAGCATGCGCGACCTCTTCTAACGTCGAGGCGAACGCCGCCACCAGTTGGTGCGGCAGGTTGCGGACGAAACCCACGGTGTCTGACACGGTGAACTCGCGCCCGTCGGGTGTGCGGGAGCGCCGCACCGTGGGATCCAGGGTGGCGAACAGCGCGTTTTCGACGAGCACGCCCGCTCCCGTGATGCGGTTCAGGAGCGACGACTTTCCCGCATTCGTGTATCCGACGATCGCCACGTTGGGGAGCGCGCCGCGCCGTTCGCGCCGCACCGCGCGACCCGGCTCCATGGCACGAATCTGGCGGCGAAGATGGGCCATCCTGGTGCGAATGCGGCGTCGGTCGAGTTCAATCTTCGTCTCGCCGGGTCCTCGCGAACCGATGCCTTCGCCTCCGGCGACACGACCACCCGCCTGTCGCGACATCGACTCACCCCAGCCACGCAAGCGCGGGAGCAAATATTCGAGTTGAGCGAACTCGACCTGCGCCTTGCCTTCTTTCGACTTCGCGTGCTGCGCGAAGATGTCAAGAATGAGTGCGGTGCGGTCGATCACCTTGACCTTGACGACGTCCTCGAGCGCGCGCCGCTGGCTCGGCGCGAGGTCGTCGTTCACAACAACGGTGTCGGCACCGAGCGAGGCGACGAGATCGCGAACCTCCTTCGCCTTTCCGGAGCCGATGTAGGTAGCAGGGTCGGGGTGAGCGCGACGTTGAAGGACGCCGTCGAGCACCTCTGAACCCGCAGTCTCCGCCAGTGCCGCGAGCTCGCGCAGCGAAATCTCGGCGTCCGCGGCCGCGCCGGCGTACTGCCCGACAAGGACGACGCGCTCGAGGCGCAGTTGGCGGTATTCGACCTCGGTGACGTCCTCGAGTTCTGTGGACAGGCCCGCGACGCGGCGCAACGCCGCCCGCTCCTCACGCTCAAGCTGGTCGCCGTCGTAGTCGGTGCCTACCGCCGCCTCGCGAGCAACGGCCGTTCCGGCGCGCGACAGCACCCGGTCGAGCACCTGGTCCGTGCGCGACCGCGACGGCTCGCTTCCGTCAGGGGGATCGTGGGGTTCGTTCATGGGTATTCCATTGTCGCACTCGCGCTCAAGCGCTCCGCCCGCCGTTATTCTCGTGCCGTGAGTGATCATTACTTCGCGTCCGAGCCGACGTCGCGCGACGCGCGGCGCCTCATCGACGTGACGCTCGCCGGTCACGCCCTCACTCTCGAGACGGCTACGGGCGTCTTCAGCGCGGCCCACGTCGACCTGGGCACGCAGGTGCTCCTGCGCCACGTCCCGACGCCGGTCGGCCGGGTGCTCGACCTCGGGTGTGGATGGGGACCGCTTGCGCTCGCGGCTGCGCTGACCAATCCCTCGTGCACCGTGACCGCCATCGACGTGAATGAGAGGGCTCTGGACGTGTTGCGCCGCAACGCACACCGCGCAGGTGCCGGCCGTGTTGTCGGCGACATCAACGCGTGTCTGCCTAGTGACGTCGCCGCGGACGCACGATTCGACACGATCTGGTCGAACCCGCCAATCAGGATCGGCAAGGACGCGCTCCACGCCCTCCTCGCCGAGTGGATTCCGCGTCTCGTGCCAGGCGGCGATGCGTTTCTCGTGGTGCAACGCAACCTTGGCGCCGACTCGCTACAGCGGTGGCTGACAGACCAGCGGGACGACGCTGGAGAGAGCTGGGGTGATGTCACCCGGGTGGGCAGCGCGAAGGGATTTCGAGTGCTACGGATTACTCGCCGCTGAGACCTACGTGAGTCTCGATCGACCCATTCCACACAAGGATGGCCGGTCCCTCAAGAAGCACGTCGCCTGGCTCTAGCCGCACCGTGACAACACCGCCAGGCACCTCGACGTCCCACACTCTTGGCGCGCCGGCGCCAGCCCATCGAGCCACCGCCGCGGCCACCGCGCACGCGCCGGTCCCGCACGAGCGCGTCTCCCCCGATCCTCGCTCGTGCACCCGCATGCGCACGCGCCCGCGCTCGCCGCTCGCGTCCTCGCCGAGAGCGACGACGAATTCGACGTTTGCTCCGTCCGGCGGGGACGGTTCGACACTGGGCTCCCGTGAAAGATCAAGGGCGTCGAGCTCGTCGAGTGTCGCGAGTGCAACGACGCGGTGCGGGTTGCCTACGTCGACGCTCAGCGCGGGCCGGCTCGGGTGGAGTCCGCCCGCGCTGACCATGGCATCGAAGTCGTCGTCGCCGATGGTGCATGGCCCCATGGTCACGGAGTATCGGCCCCCGCCAAGCGCGGTGAGCGTCCGCGCTCCTCCGCGCGTACCGACCAGCAGGCCGCGTGAGAGATCGACACCGGCACGAGCTTCGAGAAACGCTCCGAACACACGTGCGCCATTTCCGCACATCTGTGAGAGTGAGCCGTCTGAATTCCAGTAGTCCATGAACCACGTGTCCGGCGGAAGGTGCGCGCCGGCCTCAATCGCCTGCGCGCGCACCACGCGAATCACACCGTCAGCGCCAACGCCGGCGCGCCTGTCGCACAAGAAACGCACGAGCGGCGCGGTCAAGGGTGTGGATCCAAACTCGTCCATGAGCATGACGAAGTCATTCTCGGTCCCGTGACCTTTGGTGAAGTCGAGCGTCGGCATGCGCCTAGGGTACGTCGTGGGAAGCGACCACCGACAGCACGTCGGAAGCGGCCCTGTCGACGTCGTCCGGCGTCTGAGGAGCATCGACCCACGTGACTCGTGGATCCGGCATGAACCACCGGCGTTGGCGCCGCGCAAGCCGACGCGTATGTTGTGCGATGAGATCCCGGGTGGCGTCGGCGTTGAGCTCACCGTCGAGGTGCCGGAGAGTCTCGGCGTAGCCGACTGCGCGACGCGCCGTGACGGACTCGCGTAGGCCGCGTGACGCGAGACCACGCACTTCGTCGACGAGTCCGTCGCTCCACATGCGTTCGACACGCTGCGCTATGCGCGCATCGAGGGCGGGGTATGCGAGCTCGAACGCGACTTGGACAGCGGGTGCTGCGTACGCGTGCGACGGAAGGGAGCTCGAAAACGGCTCGCCTGTCAGCGTCACGACCTCAAGTGCACGCACGATGCGCTTCGCGTTTTTCGGCGAGATCTTCTCCCCCGCCTCCGGGTCGAGTTTCGTCAGTTCGCGATGCAGGATGCCCGGGCCCTCCTCGTGAGCACGGCGTTCAAGGTCGGCCCGCAACGCCGCATCGGTGGCCGGAAACTCGAAGTGGTCAAGCAGAGCGCGGACATAGAGTCCCGACCCCCCCACGACAACGACACGGTGGCCGCGCGCGTGTATCGCCTCCACGTGCGCACGAGCCTCGGCTTGGTAGGTGGCGACTGACGCGTCCTCATGCACATCGAGGGTGTCGATCTGATGGTGGGCAATGCCGGCGCGCTCATCGAGTGTCACTTTGGCCGTGCCGATGTCCATGCCGCGGTAAAACTGCATGGAATCGGCGTTGATGATCTCCGCATCGAGGGCTCGCGCTACTGCGAGACTTACCGCCGACTTTCCTGTCGCGGTTGCCCCGACGATCGCGACAATGACTGGCGCGTGGTTCACGCGCCGGAGCGAACGGCCGGGATTCCGAGTCCCACCGCGCCACCGGCGGCCGTATCGCACGAGTCGCCGTGAGATTCGCGCGGTGAGTCCCACGCGTCGCCTGCACGGGTGCGGCGCACGGAGTAGGTCCCTCCGGCGATGCCACTGTCGGCGACGAGGTGGTGCGGGGCGCCATACGTGATGTCCACGGCGACCATGTCGCCAGGCCGGGGCACGGGCGAATCGTGCGGCACGGTGAAGTGCACGAGGCGATTGTCGGGCGCGCGACCGCTCAGGCGCGCAGACGCATCGTCCTTTCGCCCCGATGAAGCGAGCACGAGGACCTCGACGGTGCGTCCGACCAGACGCTCGTTTTCCTCGAGCGAGATGCGCTCCTGGAGCGCGATCAGCCTCTCGAACCGCTCCTGCACTACCGCCTTTGGCACCGCGGGAAGGTCGAAGGCAGGGGTTCCTGGGCGGGGGCTGTATTGGAAGGTGTAGGCGCTTGCGAACCGTGAAGCCTCGACGACGCGAAGAGTCTGATCAAAATCTTCGTCGGTCTCACCGGGGAAGCCCACGATGATGTCCGTCGTGATGGCGGCGTCTGGCATTGCCTCGCGCACGCGATCGATGATGCCGAGAAACCGGCTTGCCCGATACGAGCGACGCATCGCCCTGAGGATGACATCCGATCCTGATTGCAGCGGCATGTGCAAACTGGGCATCACGGCCGCGGTCTCGGCCATCGCGTCGATCACGTCATCAGTGAAGGCCGCAGGGTGGGGCGAGGTGAATCGCACGCGCTCGAGGCCGTCGATCTCGCCACACGCGCGCAGCAGCTTCGAAAACGCGGTGCGATCGCCGAATCCGACGCCGTAGGAGTTGACGTTTTGGCCAAGAAGCGTGATCTCCACCGCGCCCTGCGACACCAGAGCGTCCACCTCGGCAAGAACCTCGCCGGGCCTGCGATCGCGTTCCTTGCCCCTCAGCGAAGGCACGATACAGAACGTGCAGGTGTTGTTGCACCCGACCGAAATCGACACCCACGCCGACGCGATGGCGTCGCGGCGGGCGGGAAGGGTCGACGGGAAGACTTTCAGTGACTCCTCGATTTCGACCTGCGCCTGCGCATTGTGTCTGGCGCGGTCAAGTAGCGCAGGAAGCACATCGATGTTGTGCGTGCCAAACACAACGTCGACCCACGGCGCGCGAGCGACGATGTCCCCGCGATCCTTCTGGGCGAGGCAGCCCCCGACCGCAATTTGCATCCCTGGGTTCGCTGCTTTGACGGGCGCAAGTTGTCCGAGGTTGCCGTAGAGGCGTCCGGCAGCGTTCTCGCGGACGGCGCAGGTGTTGATGACGATCACGTCGGCGACGTCAGAGCCCGCCGGTGCGGGAGCGTAGCCGGCGGCCTCGAGCAGCCCAGACATGTGTTCGGAGTCGTGCACGTTCATCTGGCACCCGAGCGTCCGGACAACGTACGTGGGTGGCGTAAGCGTGCGTGTCATGACTCCCCTGCGACGGCGTTTGCGCGGAACTCGCGGATCACCGTGACCTTGACCTCTCCTGGGACGTTGAAGTCCGTGCTGATGTGATCCGCAATTGTACGCGCGAGGGTAGCCGCTTCTGTGTCGCTCACCTCGGTGGGCTCGACGATCACCCTGACCTCCCGTCCCGCGGACATCGCGAAGGCGCGCGCGACCCCAGCGTGTTCGGCAACGAGGCTTTCAAGGTTTGTCATCCGATCGAGGTAGCCCTCGAGTTCTTCGCGTCGTGCACCGGGGCGCGCGGCCGATACCGCGTCCGCGATTTGCACGATCACGGCCTCGACGGTGCGCGCTGGAATCTCGTCATGGTGTGCCGCGATGGCGTGCACGACAGCCAAATCCTCGCCCTGCTGCTTCGCGAGCTCGGCGCCGATCTGCGCGTGCGTACCCTCGCGTTCACCCGAATAGAGTTTGCCGATGTCGTGAAGGAGCGCCGCCCGGCAGGCGACGTCGACGTCTGCGCCGAGTTCGCGCGCAAGATTCGCGGCCAAAGACGCGGATTCGACGAGGTGAGCGAGAATGTTCTGTCCGTAGGAGGTGCGCAAGCGGAGCCGACCAAGCACGTCGATGAGTTCCTGCGAGAGGCCTTTCACTCCGACCATCGCAAGAGCATCGAGCCCGGCCGCAGTGTGACGCGAACGCGCACCCGCGACCGCCTTCGCATACTCAAGTTCGACGCGGTGCGGCTGGATCCTGCCGTCGTCGACAAGCGCGGCAAGCGCAACGGCCGCCGTCTCGCGGCGCTCTACATCGAACGACGACAACAGCACGACGTTCGTGCCCTCCTCCACGATGACGTTGACACCGGTGAGTGCTTCAAATGCGCGAATGTTCCGGCCTTCGCGCCCGATGATGCGCCCCTTCATCTCCTCGGACGGGAGCTCGATCCATGTCACAGCCCCCTGGTTGGTCGACGGGCCAACCTCTCGTTGCATGACCTCGACAAGAATTTCTCTGGAACGGCGTTCCGCGGTCTCGCGAGCGCGGCGCTCGGCGCCGCGAATCTGTTGCGCGGCGTCCTGCGAGGCCTCTGCTACGAGCTTCGCCATGAGTAGCGCCCGCGCCTGGTCGGCGGACAACGCCGAAATCTCTTCGAGCTCACGCACGCGCTCGGCCTCGAACCCAGCGCGGTCTTCGGCGAGGCGGCGCTCATCACGCGCAACCACAGAGACTCGCTCCTCAACCCCGCGCGCGTACTCACGTGCGGTGCGGTGATCTGCCGACAGCTCCTTTTCTCGCAGCACGGCGCGCTCCTCGCGGCGCTGCGCCTCCGACATCACGAGCCGAGCGTCTTCGCGAATCTCTGTCGCTTCACGGTGCGCAGCCTCCCGCTCCGCGGCCGCCTCGCGCCTGGCAAACATCACCAGCAGTAACGCGACGAGCGAGGCCCCAAGGAGCAGCAGGACGACAGCGGTGGGCACCGGTTCCTCCTTGGGTCGCGCGACTAGTCACCCGCATTATCGGCACGCGCGAGCTCTTTCACGACCGAAAACGCTAGCGAGGGCGAGTATCCCTTCCGGGATAGCATGGCCGCCACCCGACGCGAGCGCGCGGGTTCCGCCACGCCCACGAGTTGGTTCCACCGTCGCTCAGCAATTTCATGGGCGCGAGCGTCGAGGATTTCCGGGGTCATGGGCGCAAGTGCTGCGCCGATGTCGTCAGCAGAGAATCCCTTGCGCCGCAGTTCGATCGCGATAGCACGCGGCGTCAAGCCACGTTCGACATGCCGCGCGCGCGCAATGGACATGGCAAGCGCCGCGTCGTCGAGTAGACCGACCTCGATGTAGCGAGCGACGACAGCATCCGCCACTTCTGGCGAGATCCCGCGTCGCGCCAATCCGTCGCGCAACTGCGCACAGGACCGCGAGGTGCGCGAAAGGATCGATAGCGCGATCGCTCTCGCTCGATCCGGCTCATCCTCGGATTCGTGCGCGGTTCCACGGTGACTCAGAAGGGCGCCTCGCTCTTTGCCGACGCGCGACTTGCGACGCGGGGAGCCTCCACTGGCTCGGCTGCGGGAGTGGGGACCTCAGCCGCCGCCGGACCGATTCCAAGCTTTGCTTTGATCTTGCTCTCAATCTCCGTGGCAAGTTCAGGGTTGTCCTTCAAGAACGTTCGCGCATTCTCCTTGCCCTGACCAAGCTGATCCGCTTCGTAGGTGTACCAGGCACCCGACTTCTTCACGAACCCGTGCTCGACGCCGAGGTCGATGATGCCGCCTTCTTTCGAAATTCCATGCCCGTAGAGGATGTCGAATTCCGCCTGCTTGAACGGCGGCGCCATTTTGTTCTTCACGACCTTGACGCGGGTGCGGTTGCCAACGGGCTCAGTGCCTTCTTTGAGGGTCTCAATGCGACGGATGTCGAGTCGAACAGAGGCGTAGAACTTGAGCGCCTTGCCTCCCGTCGTGGTCTCGGGGGATCCAAAGAACACGCCGATCTTCTCGCGGAGCTGGTTGATGAAGATTGCGGTGGTTCCGGTGTTGCTGAGCGCGCCGGTGATCTTGCGCAGAGCCTGAGACATCAACCGGGCTTGCAGGCCGACGTGGCTATCACCCATCTCGCCCTCGATCTCGGCCTTCGGCACCAGCGCAGCGACAGAGTCGATCACGAGAATGTCTACGCCACCGGAACGGATAAGAATGTCCGCGATCTCTAGCGCCTGCTCCCCCGTGTCTGGTTGCGACACGATCAACTCGTCAGTATTGACGCCCAGTTTGCGCGCGTACTCGGGATCGAGGGCGTGCTCAGCGTCGATAAACGCCGCGGTGCCGCCTGCGCGCTGGGCGTTCGCCACGGCGTGCAGCGCAACGGTGGTCTTTCCTGAGGATTCAGGTCCGTAGATCTCCACGACACGTCCACGTGGCAGCCCGCCGATACCGAGCGCGATGTCGAGCGCGATCGATCCGGTGGGGATGACATCAACAGCGACACGCTCGTTTTCACCGAGCCGCATCACCGAGCCCTTGCCGAATTGCCTGTCGATCTGACCAAGTGCCGCTTCAAGTGCCTTGGAGCGGTCTGCGCCATTCGCCATGTCATGTCCCATCGTTCGTGAAAGCTGTGCCGGATCTCATGAGCGACGCTAACGCGCCCCTGTGACATTCATAGGGACGCCGCCACCGATGGCCAACGCATCGTGCCGTCAACGTCCTGTGGACCACAGTAGTCGAACGCGTGTTCGAATGGCTGCGACACGCCGGGCCTCATCGCCGCGGCGGAACAATCGATTCGAGTCGAGCACCGTCGCGGCGCGCGAGTGGCACATCCATCTGATCGCATAGCGCGTGCCACACGTCTCGTGGAGGCACTCCGTCATCGAGAGCCTCGACGCAGGAGCGAGATCCGAGCGCGTCGAGCGCTATCTCGCGCGCGAGGGTTCGCGAATACCCAGCGCCGAACTCAGTGTCGACGAGCAACCAGAAGTGGCTGAGCAGCACCTAACGGCCGCGAAAGGACCCGAGCAACTCGGGCACCGTGTCGGGAATCGACGGCATGACCGGAACCTCGTCGAGCGCCTCTGCGGTAGCGAAGCGATCGGACACCTCGCGGAGGATCGCCGACATCGGAACGTCGAGCGCGTCGCAGATTGATGCAAGCAGTTCTGACGACGCTTCCTTTTGGCCGCGTTCAACTTCGGAGAGGTAGCCGAGAGAGACGCGTGCGCCTGAAGAGATGTCGCGAAGCGTCTTGCCCTGAAGCAGGCGGGCATCACGAAGCACGTCGCCAAGCTCGTTGCGGAGCATGGGCATGCGTCCTCCCCTTGCGCTGAGGTGTCCGGAATCCATGACTGTCACAACGCACATTACCTCAGACTTGTTCCGCTCCACTATCACCGCCTGGCGCGCCGACCATTGCGAGCTCGGTGGCGACATCGATCGCGGCGCGCACGGCGGCCGCCCGAATTGCCGCTCGGTCCCCAGTTGCCGAAAGCACGCGAGCGCGTGTGCCCCACGGAGAGGTCGCCGCGACCCACACCGTCCCGACAGCCGCCCCGTCGTGCGGAGTCGGTCCGGCTGCGCCCGTCGTCGACACCCCGACGTCAGTTCCGAGCACTGTGCGGGCCCCGTGAGCCATCGCGAGGGCAACCGCCTCACTGACCGCGCCGCTCCTCGCGAGCAGCTCAGCGTCGACGCCAAGAACCGACACCTTGACGTCCGACGCGTAGGCGACCACCGATCCACGAAACACGGTCGAGGCGCCGGGCACATCCACGATCGCTGCGCCGAGGGCGCCGCCGGTCAAGGATTCCGCGCAACCGATGGTGACGCCGCGCAGGAGCGCGCCACGAACAAGCGCGTCAGCCGACGGCATCGCTTGAACGTCGCCCGAGCCGGCCGAGCGCGCGCGCGATCCGAAAGCCATAGTCGACCCCGGATGCGACGGCGACGACGACGGCGGCAACGAGGCTCCACCACGCGACGGCGTCGAGCCACGTCGGCCCGCCAGGCACCAAGTAGAACGTCACGGCGGCCAACTGCAACACCGTCTTGACCTTGCCGCCGCGGGACGCGGCGATGACGACGTCGGACGCGACCGCAAGCCGGCCTACCGTGACCGCAACTTCCCGGACGGTGAGCACGACGAACGGCCACCACGGGATTCCATCAACGACCGCGAGGACCGCCAATGCGGCAAGGACAAGCGCCTTGTCGGCGATGGGGTCCGCAAGCTTGCCGAAACTGCTCACGACATGCCAGCGGCGTGCGAGATACCCATCGAGGAAGTCCGTGAACGCCGCCAGCAGGAAGACCGCGAGCGCCCACCAGCGCAACGCGCCGTCAGATCCGCCGTCGACGAACACGAGTGCAACGACGATGGGCACGGCGACGAGGCGCGCCGCGGTGAGCCAATTCGGCAGGGCGGCGGTCATGCCTTCACCATAGTGGGACGGGCACACAGGCATCGTGAGACGGATAATGTCTGGATGCGCGCATCGAAACCTCGCCACGACCTGGCTCGAGGGCGCGCAGGTGGCGCGTCGGTTGTCGTCGCGGTCGTGCTTGGGGTCGCCGCGGGACTCGCCGCCGCGAACCTGCCGTGGGGATCCACCCTGATCGTCGAGGCAGAACCCGAGGCGCCCCAGGTCGAGGCAGGCGCCGTCAACTTCGACGCACTCGTCGCCGCGTCGCCCGAGTCTGGAGCTGGCGAGGTGCGGTTCACCGTCGTTGCTGCCGGCGACGTGCTCCCGCATACCCCGGTCAACGCATCAGCGAAGACGGGCTCTGGCTACGACTACACGCGCCTCATGGCACCAGTGCGCAACTTCATCGCCGGTGCCGATCTGGCCCTGTGCCACATGGAGGTGCCCGTCACGCCTCCGGGTCAGGCGGCTAGCGGTTACCCTCGTTTTGCTGCGCCAGCTCCACTCGTTCGCGACCTTGCGAAGGTCGGTTGGGACGGCTGTTCGACGGCCTCGAACCACAGCGTCGATCGCGGATACGCGGGCGTCGTCGCAACGCTCAAGGCATTCGACAGCGTCGGCCTCGGATACGCGGGAACCGCACGCACAGCCGCTGAGGCGGCGTCGACGCAGTACTACCGAATCGTGTCGGGCACGCGAACAGTGACCGTCGCAGATATCTCGTTCGCCTACGGTACGAACGGTCTTCCGCTTCCCGCGGACGCGCCGTACGCCGTGAATATTTTCGACGCCGACGCCGCCGACGTCACCCCCATTCTCGACGCCGCGCGCGCCGCGCGGGCAGAAGGCGCCGACGTCGTCATCGCGTCAACGCACTGTTGCGTCGAGTACCAAACCGCTCCAACGGGCGCTCAACGCGCGATCGCCGCCGCGATCGCGACGTCGGGGCTGGTTGATCTGTATGTCGGCCACCATGCTCACGTGCCCCAGCCGATCGAGAAGCTCCCTGGCGGCCCGAGCGGGGACGGCATGTGGGTCGCTTTTGGACTCGGGAACTTCTTGTCGAACCAGGACGCCAACTGCTGCGCGCGTGAAACCTCGTCCGGAGTGCTGCTCACCGCCACGTTCGTCGTCACTGCGTCTGGCAGCGTCGACGTCGACGTCGAATGGACGGCAACGACCGTTGACCGCCTCAGCAAGCACACGATGCACGCGCTCCGCGACATCAAGGGCGGCGTCGGCACGCTGTCCGCGGCGGAGGTTGCTGCTCGACTTGCTCGCGTCGCGATCGCGGTGGGACAAGAGGCGCCAGAGCGGACAACGCCCGTGCAGCCGCTCGCGGACGCGACCGTCGTCCTCCCGCGGGCCCGCTAGACGCCGAACACAGCCCCGGCGACGTCCATGGCGTCCTGGGCACTGGCCGGGCGCGGATCGATAAGGCTGGAGAGCACCTGGGGGTTCGTCTCGAGTGCCGCCGCAGCAGGTTGCGCAACGCCGAACAGCCAGCCCTGGCCGTAACGCCATCCGCAACCGCTGAGAAACTCCGCTTGCGCTTCCGTCTCGATGCCTTCAGCGACCGTCGCAAGGCCGAGTTCGCGCGCGAGCGCGCCGAGCGCACGCGAGACGCGAGCGCCCGCCGGGTCGTCAGGGATGCCCGCGACGAAGGACATGTCGAGCTTGACTCCAGAGACGGGCAGGTCGCGAAGGTAAGACAGGGGCGACACGCCGGTACCGAAGTCGTCGAGGAGGATGGGCACCCCGGCGTTACGAAGCTCCGTGAGTTCGTGGCGAATGCGTGTGTTCGGCGCGACCAGAGACGCTTCGGTGAGTTCGACCACGATTCTCTGTGGGCTGAGGTGATGGCGACCAATGGCGCTCAGCACGCGGTCAGCGAACTCTGAGTCACCCAACTGGTCCGCGGAGACGTTGAGGGACACCCACGTCGTGTCCGACTTGCTCTGCTGGAGGAAGCGAGCTGCCTGCTCGACGAGGGCGGTTCCAAGGACTGTCGCGAGGTTCCGATCCTCAAGCAGCGGCAGGAACGCGCCGGGCAAGAGCAGGCCACGCGTCGGGTGCTGCCACCGAACGAGCGCCTCGTAGCCGACGACCGCGCGCGTCGCGAGTTCGAGAATGGGTTGGTAGTGCAAAATCAGGTCGCCATTTTCGATGGCGCGTGCCAGCTCTGAGGCGAGCGCCGACTCGTTTTCCCGCGTCGTGTGCATGGTCGGCTCGAAGACTTCCGTACGGGACTTGCCGGTCGTCTTCGCCCTGTACATGGCCGCGTCCGCGGCGCTGAGGAGCCCAGGTGCTCCACCGAGGATGAGGTCCTGGTCCGCCATCGCAATACCGAGTGACGCGCCGAGGTGTACGAGGTGCCGCTTGATTTGCAGCGGCCTCTTAAGCCCCGCGTGGATCGAGCCAGCGATATCGAACATCGCCTTCGAGCAGTCCGAATCCTGCACCACGATGACAAACTCGTCACCGCCGATGCGCGCCACCGTGCCGCGACCGGCGGTCGCGGTGCGCAAGACGCCGGCAACATACACGAGGGCGCTGTCGCCGGCGGCGTGACCAAAGCGATCGTTGAGGCCCTTGAACCCGTCGAGGTCGACCGCAATGACGCCGACGCGCGTTTCGGCGTCGGGCTGTTCAAGGACCTGTTGGAGCACGTCTTGCAGGAGGGTGCGGTTGGCGAGGCCGGTGAGTGGGTCGTGCATCGCCCGGTGGGCGAGCAACTCGGAGTGCATCCGGTCGTCGGTCGAATCGCGAACTTGCACGATGTAGTGGTCTGGCGCCCCACCCGCGTAACGCACGAGCCCCACGTCAAGCACCGCCCACACGACATTGCCGTCGGCGCGTACGTAGCGCTTTTCCACCGTGAACTGAGTCTGGTGGCCGTCGTACAGGCGCTGCAATTGGTCGCGCTCGGCCTGGAGGTCCTGGGGGTGCGACAGCGCAGAGAATGGCGTCCCGCGCAACGCGGCGACGGTGGAACCCATCATTTCGGCAAACGCGCGGTTCACCTCCATGAGGCGCCACTCAAGGTCAACGAGGGCCATGCCTGTCGGCGCGTTCTCCATTGCCTTGCGGAACTGCGAGTCGGAGCGCGAGATGGCTTCTGCCGCCTCGCGCAATCCCGCGGGGTCCGACAGCGTCGTGACGGTCATCGGCACACCGTCGGCGTCGCCGTCAATGATGCGAGCACGCACGTGCAGCCAGCGCACGTCCTCCGCGCCGCGGCGGCCCGGCACGCCAACAACGCGAGGCTTGTCGCCGCTCGTGGGGGCGAATGCCTCGTGAACGAGAATGGGCCGCGACTGTGCGTCGACCGTGCGAATGGGAAGTCGCGCGATGGACTTGCCAAGCACATCCTCGCGGCGTAGCGACAACATGCGGACTGCGGCATCGGAAATCATGGCAACATCGGCCGTCGGCGTCGTGATGATGACGCCGTCCCGCGCAGACGAGACCACGGCGTCGAACTGGCGACGCAGGTCGCGCTCCTGCTTGATCATCGCTTGGTGCGCGGAGCGCGCGCGCTGCGAACGCCAGAAGAACGCGAAGGCGAACGTCGCGAGCACGCCGAGGAGAACTGCGATCGCCACGGCAAACGTGGGATCAGCGAACGCCTCTACGAATCCGCCCATTCCCCATCCCTCGCTGAATCGTGCGGGTCCTCGGAACGAGTGCCCACGGATGGATACTCGCCCCTCAGCACGGCCAATGTCGAGGAAAGTTTGTCCGGTGTGACAAAGACATCACGGGCTTTAGATCCCTGAGACGGCCCGACAATCTGCCTCGTCTCGAGAAGGTCCATCAGCCGCCCAGCCTTCGCAAAGCCCATCTTGAGTTTGCGTTGCAGCATGGACGTCGACCCGAGCTGGGTGGTGATGACGAGCTCCGCAGCGGCTAGGAGGTCGTCAAGGTCATCGCCAATGTCCTCCGCGACGACCGCGGTCCTCGTTGCCTGCACGACGTCGTGCCGATACGCGGGGGCAGCTTGTGTCTTCGCGTGCTCGACCGCGGCATGCACCTCAGTCTCTGAGACCCACGCGCCCTGGACCCTCATGGGCTTGCTCTCCCCCATGGGCAGGAACAGCGCGTCACCCTGGCCGATGAGCTTCTCGGCACCGGGCATGTCGAGCACGACGCGGCTGTCCGCGAGCGACGACGTGGCGAAGGCGAGCCGCGACGGCACATTCGCCTTGATCGTTCCCGTGATGATGTCGACGGACGGGCGCTGCGTCGCGAGCACTAGGTGAATGCCGGCCGCTCTCGCCAACTGCGTGATGCGCTGGATCGAGTCGTCGACGTCGCGCGGTGCGACCATCATGAGGTCGGCTAGCTCGTCGACGATGACGAGCAGGTAAGGGTAGGTCGTGATCGTGCGCTCGGAGCCTGGCAAGGGCTTGACCTTGCCGGCGCGCACCGCCTTGTTGAAGTCGTCGACGTGCTTGTACCCGTACAGCGCCAGGTCGTCGTAACGCATGTCCATCTCTTTTACCACCCATTCGAGGGCCTGCGCGGCCTTCTTCGGGTCGGTGATGATGGGCGTGATGAGGTGAGGAATCCCCTCGTAGATCGTCAGTTCGACGCGCTTGGGGTCCACAAGCACCATGCGGACCTCGAGTGGCGTCGCGCGCATGAGGATCGACGTGATCATTGAATTCACGAACGACGACTTGCCCGCGCCTGTCGCGCCTGCCACGAGCAGGTGCGGCATCTTCGCGAGGTTCGCCATGACGTAGCCACCCTCGACGTCCTTGCCGATGCCGATCGCCATGGGGTGGTCATTCTTGTGGGCTGCGGTTGAGCGCAGGACGTCGCCGAGCGCGACCGTCTCGCGATCGACGTTCGGGATCTCGATGCCTATCGCCGACTTGCCGGGAATGGGCGAGAGGATGCGGACGTCGGCGCTCGCGACCGCATATGAGATGTTTTTCGACAGTTGGGTGATCTTCTCGACCTTGACGCCGGAGCCCAGTTCTACCTCGTATCGGGTGACAGTGGGGCCTCGCGTGAAGCCCGTGACCTCTGCGTCGACGCCGAACTGCTCAAGGACGCTCCTCAGCGAGGCGACCACTCGGTCGTTCGCGGCGGAACGCGCCTTGTGGGGCGCGCCCTTGGTCAGGATGTCAGGGTTGGGCAGGTCGTACCCAGTCGCATTCTCAAGTTCGCCTTGCACCCCTCGCGGCACGACGCTCGTCGCGGTGGGCGCCGTCCGTTCAGGCCGCGTGGCGATCACGGCCGTCGGTTCGGTGTCCTGCTCGGCGGCCACGGCGTCGTACGGAGACACGACACTCGGGTTGCCCGCCGGCGGCGTCTGCACCGCAGCCCCGGGGCGCGGATTGATGATGTCATCGAAGGCGGTGCGCTCGACAGCGGCGGCGAACGCTTCGTCGCCGGCGTACGACTCGATCTCGTCGTCGCCGTGCGAGCGATCGAAGAGACTGCGCCGCTTGCTCGGGCGCTCGAGCGTCCGATGCTCGGGCAGGTCCACGTCGCTCGTTTCCTCGTTGCGGCCCAAGAGTCCGCGCGCGCGCGCAACGATTTCGCGCATGGGAATGCCCATGATCACGAGCACGGCGAGCACGCTCAGCAGCACGAGAGTGACGACCGCGAGCCCGGAGGTCATGATCGCCGCGAGCGGAGTTCCGACAAGGAAGCCCAGCAGCCCGCCCGCCGCCTGGATGGGTTCGAGCCCGGCAGTGGGGTTCGGAGCCCCGTTGGCGATGTGGATGATTCCATCAACCGTGAGGGCGAGGAACATCAGGCCCGTGGCGATGCGATTGTTGGCCGCGCCCTCCTGTGGCGCGCGGAACAAGCGAACGGCCATGGCGAGCAGGACGATGGGTAGACCTTTCGCGAGCACACCAAACGCGCCAGCAGCCACCCAGTGGATGGCCGTGCCCAGTCCGCTCTCCATGCCAAACCACTCGCGAGCAGCAATCATGATTGCCGCGATGATGAGCAGGATCGCCAGGCCGTCCCGACGCACGTCCGGACTCACCTCCTTCGCGCCTACGCCGAGCGAGCGCACGGAGCCTCCCACCGCGCCAGAAACCCCACGCCCGACCCCGCGCGCACCGCGCAGGATTGCCGGCGGCTTCTTCTTTTTCTTGGCAGGGGTGCGTACGGGCGCGGAAGTCCGGGGACGCGTTTGCTGACTTTGTGCCATGGCCCTGGACGCTACTCCGGCGCGGACCGTGCGCGGGGTAGGCACCCCGACGCGCCAGCGGTTACGCCTCGACGATCACCGGGATGATCATGGGGCGCCTGCGCAGGCGCCCGCCAACGTAGCGTCCGAGAACTCGGCGTGCGACCTGCTGGAGTTGATGGCTGTCGGCGGAACCGGACTTGGCGGCCTCCTCGAGTGCAGCCTTGATCTCGGGAATGATGGCGTCGAACACCGAGTCGTCTTCCGCGATCCCGCGGGCGTGTACTTCAGGACCCGACACCACCGTCCCGTTGCTCGAGTCCATGACGGCAAAGATCGACACGAACCCCTCCTCCGCGAGTATGCGGCGATCCTTGAGCTCGGTGTCGGTGATCTCCCCGACCGAGGACCCGTCGACGTAGACGTTGTGTACCTCGACTCGGCCGACGATCCGTGCGCGCTTGTCAGCGAGATCAACGACGACCCCGTTCTCGGCGAACATCACGTTTTCGCGGGGAATCCCGGTCTTGACAGCGAGATTGCCGTTAGCAAGAAGGTGACGTACCTCGCCGTGGACAGGCATGACGAAGGCGGGCTTGAGGATGTTGTAGCAGTAGAGCAGTTCCCCCGCGCTGGCGTGTCCTGACACATGCACGCGGGCTGTTCCCTGGTGCACAACGGTGGCACCAAGGCGCATGAGACCGTTGATGACGCGGAAGACCGCGTTCTCATTTCCGGGAATGAGCGAGGACGCAAGAATGACCACGTCTCCCGGACCGACGCGCAACTTGTGGTCGAGGTTTGCGATCCGCGACAGCGCTGCCATCGGCTCGCCTTGCGATCCCGTGCACATGTACACGACCGAATGACCCGGCATATCGTCGGCCTTCTTAGGGTCAACGAGAATGCCGTCGGGAACCTTCAGGTAGCCGAGCTCTGCCGCGATCCCCATGTTTCGCACCATCGAGCGGCCCACAAACGCGACGCGGCGGCCGTGGGCATGGGCGGCGTCGATTACCTGTTGCACGCGGTGCACGTGACTCGCGAACGACGCGACGACGATGCGACCCTTCGACGTGGAGAAGAGCCGGTCGAACTCAGGGCCAATCTCGACTTCTGACGTCGTGAAGCCAGGCACCTCTGCGTTGGTGGAATCGACCATAAAAAGGTCGACGCCCTCCTCGCCAAGGCGAGCGAACGCCCGCAAGTCGGTGACGCGTCCGTCGAGTGGCAACTGATCCATCTTGAAGTCACCGGTGTGCAGGATCGTGCCGGCGGAGGTCCGAACGCAGACGGCAAGAGCGTCGGGAATCGAGTGGTTCACCGCAACGAACTCGAGGTCGAACGCGCCGATCCGTTCTCGTTGCCCTTCCTTCACAGCAAAGGTCACGGGGTTGATCCGATGTTCTTTGAGCTTCGCATCGACGAATGCGAGGGTCAGTTGCGAGCCAAGGATCGGAATGTCGCGCCGGAGCCGCAGCAGATACGGCACAGCGCCGATGTGGTCCTCGTGCCCGTGGGTCAGCACGATCGCCTCGACGTCATCGATGCGGTCTTCGAGCATCGAGAAGTCGGGCAAGATGAGGTCGACTCCGGGCTGGTTGTCCTCAGGAAAGAGGACGCCACAGTCGATGATGAGCAGCCGCCCATCGATCTCGAGCACCGCCATGTTGCGGCCGACCTCGCCGAGCCCACCGAGCGGGATGATACGCAGCGTCCCTGGCTGGAGCGCTGGCGGCGGCGGAAGTTCCGGGTGAAAAGTCATCGGCTCACGCGGCCACGTCATACCCGGCCGCACGCAACGCTTGCGTCAGCGCCGCGTACTCCGCCTCCGTTGCGCTGAGGTGCGGGAGTCGCATGGCGCGCGAGCCGATCAGCCCGAGAGCCTGCACGGCCGCTTTCGCCATGACGGCGCCAAGACCGGCCCCCATGATGGCGGCGTTGATGGGGGCACACTCGGCATTGAGCGCGTCAGCGGCAGCCGAATCCCCAGCGTCGTGGGCCGCAATCATCGCCGCGATGCGCTCGCCTGCCACGTGACTGATGACCGACACCACGCCGACAGCGCCGACTCGCAGAAAGTCAAGCGTGAGTGGATCGTCGCCCGAGTACCACACCAGCCCCGTGCGTCCGATGCGTTCCGCCGCCGCCGCGACATCGCCCGTCGCGTCCTTGACCGCGACGATCGTTGGCACCTCGGCCAACGCGTCGTAGGACGCGTCGGACAGTGCCACGCCGGTGCGACCGGGAATGTCGTAAACCATCACCGGCGCGCCCGAGGCGCCCGCGATCGCCGTCAGGTGCGCAACGATCCCGGGCTGGGACGGGCGAGAGTAGTACGGAACGAGAGCGAGAATTCCGTCGGCGCCCGCCTCGGCGCCCTGCTCGGCCATACGGACGGCGTGCGCAGTGTCGTTGGATCCGGCGCCGGTGATGATCGCAACGCCGGGCCCAACCGCCTCGCGAACGGCGAGGATGAGATCCACTTTCTCGGGTGCGTGAGTCGTCGGTGCCTCGCCGGTGGTGCCAGACAACACGAGACCATCAGATCCGTGGGCGACGAGGTGCGCGGCGAGCCGTTTGACTGCGTCGAAGTCGATCTCACCGTCATCGAACATGGGCGTCACCATGGCCGTGAGCACCGTGCCGAAGGGGCGTGCTGGCGTGGTCATAGGCCTAACCTACCGCCGCGCAACGGACGCGCCTCCACGAGTGACGGACCGTTCAGTTCCCGAGCAGGACGCTCAACAGGAACCCACCGCCGATACCAACGACGAGGGCAATGATCGTCACGAGCGCGACCACGCGCATGCGCCGCTGGCGAGATGAGGCGTCCGTCATGGCGCCACGCGTCCGGCTGCATTGAAGGCCGCGTACGTCAACGGCATGAGCTGCGCCCAGGCATCTTCCATCTTCTCGGCAACCATCTCGATTTCGCGTTGCGGGAACGACGGGAAATGCGTGCCTTCACGCTTGGTCCGCAGCGACAGGAAGTTCATGAGCGCCCGCGCGTTCATCGTCACGTACATCGACGAGTAAATCGTCACCGGCAAGACCGCGCGCGCAACTTCCCGCGCGATGCCAGCGGCCAGCATGCGCTGGTACGCCTCGTATGCCTGCGTGCAGCTCGCCTTGATTTCACGATCGGCGATCTCGTGTTGGAGCTCGGTTCCCGGTTCAAAGTCGTAGGCGCCAGGCTTGCCGACCTGCACGAGCCTTCGGTCAGGACCGGGGACATAGAACACGGGCCGCAGTTCGCGATAGCGGCCGGATTCCTCGTTATAACTCGCGATGCGGTGTCGCATGAATTCGCGGAACACGAAGATGGGCGCCTGAACATAAAACGTCATCGAGTTGTGCTCGAAGGGGCTACCGTGGCGATCTCGCATGAGGTAGTTGATGAGGCCAGCGCTGCGCGAGGCATCCGCCCCGACGTCTTCAAGCGACTGCTCGCCCTTTGTCGAAACGCGGGCCGCGAAGAGCACGTCAGCGTCGGCGGCGCTCGCACGCACAAGCTCGACGGAAACGTCGGAACGGAACTGAATCTCGGCGTCGGTCACCCGGACAGCCTAGCGGCGCGTGGCAGGCGGGACGGCGCGCGTTCCGATTCGCCCGGGTCGGTACGTAAGCTCGCTCAGCACGAACACAACGACGAGGCCTCCGGCGCGGGCGCGCAGCAATCACGGTTGCGCACCGAAAGGCAGCATGCTGGGGCGAAGCGCCTGGACCCGCGCGAAACGCAGGCGATTGTCCCGCCTCCCTGAGTGGGGACGCCGAGGCCTGCGGCGCGAGACGTGCTGCGGACTTCCTGACCCTGCGAACGGGTCGCGACGTCGTGCCGACACGCGCTGTGCGCGCCGTAGGCTGACGGTCATGCCCACCGCAGACGTGTCCGCGCGGCCCGCCGTCGCGGGCGACGAAGACGCCATCGCCGCCATCCAGCTTGCGGCCTGGGCGGCGCTGCTCGGCGACGCGGTCACGGACCTTCCGAGCGATGAGATCCGCGACCGCTGGGCCGACGCCATCACTGCGGCGCCGAGCCGCGGCCACAAGGTCTTCGTCGCATGTGACGGACCGCGGGTGGTCGGCTTCGCCGCAATCGCGCCTGCCGAGATCATCGCGCTCGAGGTTGCCCCCGAACACCGTCGCCTGGGCCACGGATCGCGACTGCTCGCCGCGTGCGTCGACACGATGCGTGTGACGGGCTCAGCCGAGATCCGGACGTGGGCGATCGCTGGGGACGACGCGCGTGAGGCGTTCCTCGCCGGCGCCGGCATGGGCGAAGGCGGGCTGCTGAGGACGTTCGACGGACCTCGTGGCGAGTTCACGGAGCGCATGTGGCGCGCGGGACTCGAGTAGCGCGCCTCGGAACCCCCGAGCGCCCTAGCTGACGCCCCGCCTGCGGTACAGGTCCGCCGCGTGCCGAAGCGACGTGCGAGCCAACGCGCGCTCCCCCGCTGCGTCGTACGCGAAGCCGAGGTGGAACCACGCCGCCCAATCGTTCGGCGCTTCCTCGACACCGC
>JAHEMW010000056.1:9523-9898 GCA_024643505.1 Demequinaceae bacterium | reverse complement strand
GATCGAGGTCAAGCTCGCGCATCACGAGCTTCATCAAGTTGACGGAGTCTGCGGTGTCGTAGATCGAAAATGACGAGCCGAGCCCTGCCAGTTCGTGGTCGCGACGCAGGATGCGCACGCATGCGCTGTGGAAGGTTGACACCCACATGAATCGTGCATCGGGGCCCACGAGCGCCTCGACGCGGCCCCGCATCTCTCCGGCAGCCTTGTTCGTAAATGTGATCGCGAGGATTTCGTGAGGTCGCGCGCGGCCCGTATCGAGGAGGTACGCGATGCGGTGCGCGAGGACGCGAGTCTTTCCGGACCCCGCTCCGGCCATGATGAGCAGCGCCGGTCCGGCGTGAGCCACGGCCTGCGCTTGCGGCGGGTTCAGGC
>JAHEMW010000056.1:0-9513 GCA_024643505.1 Demequinaceae bacterium | reverse complement strand
GTCAAACAGGACGTTCATGACCCACCGAGTCTAGGGCCCGTCCCCCGTCTGCCCCGCCGCGCCCTAGTTCAGCACGCGGAACCGGTTCATCACTGATCCGTTTGCGAAGATTCGCTGCGCCACGGGCTCGAGGCGGCTCGAGAAGCCGTCGGGCCACGCGCGGAGGCCCCCGCCGGTCAGGTGCGGCACGACAACGGCGATGATCTCGTCGACCAACCCCGCCCGCAGCGCGGACGCAGCGAGCGTCGACCCTCCCACGCTGACGTCAGTTTCGGATGCCGCAACGAGTGCCCTGACGGCGTCGGGGTCGAAGCGACGTTCCAGACGCGTGCGCGGCGTCTCGACGCCTGCAAGTGTCGACGAGTACACGACCTTGTCGGAGTTTCTCCACACGCGACCGTAGTCGCGCATCACCGCTGGCACGGAGTCGTCGTCGGGAAAGCTCTGCCACACCCGCATGGTCTCGTACAAGCGGCGACCGTACAGGTGGGTCACGATCTGCGCGTCGACGTCATTCCAGAATTGATGGACTTCTTCCGACGGCACGCCCCAGTCGAGGCTTCCGTCCGCGTCCGTCGCGTAGCCGTCCAGCGACATGTTCACCGCGTAGATCAGTCGCGCCATGGTCGCCTCCTCGCAGACACGAGCATGACACACTCCGACGCCCCGATCAGGGCAAGCCTCCGTCTGCGGCGCGGGCGACGGCTAGCGCCCGGAGCGGCGCCGTCCGCCTTGAGACGAGAAAGCCGCCGCGCTCGAGTGGCCGCCGGAGCGCGCACCAGTCGATTGAGTGCGGCCCGACGCCTGCGGACCCGACCGCCGCGTGTCGCCGGAGCGTCGCCCGCCGTGAACGGGGCGTGGCGGTTGCTCAGCCACCGGCCGCGGCTTGACGTACGGAGCGACCTCACCGACGAGCACCGTCACCTGGGGTGACGTCGCGTTCACGACGGTGGGCCGGACAGCGATGTTCGCCTTGCGCAGGAGCAAATCGGTCTCCCGACGCTGTTCTGGCAACACCACGGTGACGACGTCGCCCGCGGAACCCGCGCGCGCGGTACGGCCCGAGCGGTGGAGGTACGCCTTGTGCTCCATCGGCGGGTCGACGTGGACGACGAGTTCAACGTTGTCAACGTGAACGCCGCGCGCGGCGACATCTGTCGCCACCAGAACGCGGTGGGTGGCACCGGCGAACAACGCGAGGTTTTGGTCGCGCTTGTTCTGGGAAAGGTTGCCATGCAAGTCGACGGCCGGAATTCCGGCATCCGTCAGCTGCTTGGCGAGCTTCTTGGCCTGGTGCTTCGTACGCATGAAGAGGATGCGGCGGCCCGTGCCGGAGGCGAGGGTGTGCACGAGGTCGCGCTTGGCGTCGGCGCCGCCGACGTGGAAGACGTGGTGAGTCATGGCGTCTACATGGCTGTCGACCGCGTCAACCGAGTGGGTCACGGGCGAATCCAAGAAGCGCCGGACGAGCTTGTCCACGCCGTTGTCGAGCGTCGCGGAGAACAGCAGTCGCTGCCCGCGCGCTGGGGTGGCGGCCATCAGGCGGGTCACACCCGGCAGGAATCCAAGGTCGGCCATGTGATCCGCCTCGTCAAGCACGGTGATTTCCACGGCGTCGAGCGACACGTGGCGCTGCGCGATGAGGTCTTCGAGACGCCCGGGGCAGGCGACCACGATGTCGACGCCCTGCTTGAGCGCCTGCACCTGACGGGACTGGCTCACCCCACCGAAAATCGTGGTGGTGGTGAGACCGTATGCGCGGGCAAGCGGTGCGATGACGGCGTCTATCTGCGTCGCAAGTTCGCGCGTGGGCGCGAGGATCAGACCCCGCGGGTGGCCCGGGCGCGAGCGACCGCCCTTGGCGCCAAGCCGCGCCGCCATGGGCAACGAGAACGCGAGGGTCTTGCCGGAACCGGTCTTGCCACGGCCGAGCACATCGCGGCCAGCAAGAGTGTCAGGAAGGGTGTCTTCCTGAATGGGGAACGCGCGGTTCTTACCCTCGCGCTCAAGCACGGTGGTGAGAGCGGTGGGAACGCCGAGTTCGGCGAAAGTCTGAGGCATGAGGAGTGTCGTCTTTCGAGGCATTGCGCGGCGCGTGAGCAGCACGAGGCTGCGGTGACACCGGCGGTGGTGGCGAAGCGCGGAGGGATCCGCGTCCGTTCGCCGAAGAGAATTTCTACGAGCCGCGCCACAAGGCGGGCGAGAAGGAGAATCAATCTGCGACGCAGGAGGGCCGTGGCCCTGCAAGTACCGCAAGGGTAGCAGGTGCGCTGCGCCTCAGACGATTCGCCGCTGCGCGGCCCATCTCGCGAGCTCGTGTCGGTTCGACAGCTGCAGTTTGTGCAGCACCTTGCCAACGTGGGTTTCGACGGTCTTGATGGAGATGAAGAGCTTCTCCGCTACTTCGCGATACGTGTAGCCGCGCGCGATGAGGCGCATGACCTCTTGTTCCCGCGCCGTGAGAGCGTCAAGGTCGTCGTCGACATGCGCGACCTCCCCACCCGGGGCGTTGAATGCGTCGAGCACGAATCCAGCAAGCCGTGGCGAGAAGACGGCGTCGCCACCAGCGACCCGGCGAACGGCGTCGGACAGGTCCGCGCCTGAGATGGATTTGGTGACGTAGCCCCGCGCCCCGGCACGGACGACCGCGACGACGTCCTCAGCGGCGTCGGATACCGACAATGCGAGCACGCGCGGCGGGTGGGGTCCGTCCAGAATCGCGTCGAGCACGTCAAGCGCTCCCCCTCCCCGACCCCCGGGGAGGTGGACGTCGAGAATGACGACCTCGGGCTGGTGCGACGTGATCTCGGCGATCGCAGACTCCACGTCGCGCCCTTCGCCAAGCACGGTGATGTCCGCCGCGAGCGACTGGCGGACTCCCACGCGAATCACATCGTGATCGTCAACGATCACCACACTCACCGTCATGATTGCTCCTCACGCGGCATCACGATCGCCACTTCAGTGCGCGAGCCGGGCGCCGACGACACGGCTGCGGCGCCTCCGTGCCGCACGACCCTACCGACGATCGATTCACGAATTCCAAGCCGGTCCGACGCCACCGCTTCCGCATCGAACCCAGGGCCCGAATCGCGGACGAATACCTCGTATTGCGAGGCAGTGAGCTCCGCGTAGACGGAGAAGGGGCCAACGCCGTGACGTGCCGCGTTCGCCGCGGCCTCGCGGGCCGCTTGGACGGCAGCGCCGAGCGCGGAGGTCGTGGGCCCATCGCCCACACTGACGACTTCGATCTCGACGCCGTACGCATCTTCCACCTCCGCGATCGCCCGCGCAAGCGCGGTCGCCACTGAGTCATCCGGCGACCGGCGTTCTTGATAGAGATAGGTGCGAAGGTCGCGTTCCTGCGCGCGCGCGAGCCGCGAGACCGTCTCTGGCTCCGCTGCGTGTGCGCGTATCGCTGTCAACGTCTGCAGCACAGAGTCGTGCAGGTGGGCAGCAATCTCCGCGCGCTCGAACTCGCGAACGCGCTGTTCGCGTTCGATCCGCACCTGCCGAATGAGTCGCAGCCACCACGGTCCCAACAGCGCAGCCATCGCACCCATCGCCACGAGCGACACCACCGCGACGCGCACGATGGTCGACTCGGTGAAGCCCGACCGCGCGAAGAGCCACACGGACGCCGCAGCGACGGCAAGGCCGAGAACGATACGGAGCAAACCGTCTCGATTCACGAGCGCCACCACATCGGGTCGACGCGCGTCTGCGTGGACCACGGCGTCGAGCGGGCTCCATACCAACGCGACCGCCACGGCGAACACCGCCAGCGGCACCGCCCACGGCGCGAGCGCACTCGCATCGAACCGATCAATCGCGAGGAAGCCGGCAAGCACGAGCATCGCTGCGCCTACGCCGGCACGCCACCACTGCCGCGGCGCGTCGGACCGCTCGAGCGTGCGCGCAACGCGCGTGGTGGACTCCGTCACGGTTACATCGTCACACAGCGACGACGTATTACCCGGGTGCTCGGGGGCAAGATCAGGGGCGATATCAGGGTGTCCCCTCATATCCGCGCGAGCCTGCGGCGACCACACTTGAGGTGTCCCCTTGACCCTCAGGAGCCCATCGTGACCAGCCCAACCGAACCAGAACGCGAGGCAGCGTTCTTCTCAACGATCAGGTCGTGGAACCTCGTTCGCGCCGACAACCGAGTCTTGGGAGGAGTGGCCTCTGGCGTGGGAGCGCGTCTGGGGATGACGCCCGCGCTTGCGCGCATCTTGCTGGTCATCGGCGCGATCGTCCTCGGCGGCGCGATTGTCCTCGCCTACGCCGCAGCGTGGGCCCTGTTGCCCTCGCGAGACGGACGAATCGTCGTCCAGGATCTCGGGCGCGGCGTTCCGAACGTTGGCGCGACCATCGCGATCGCCATCGCCGCGATCATTGGCCTCAGCACGATGAATGACGGCGGTTTCGGAATGTGGTGGCCGCTCAGCGGCGCGCCATGGGGCATGCACAACACCGGGTTGACGGGAATAGCCTCGCTCCTGTCGACACTGTTCGGACTCGCAGTGCTTGGCGGCGTGATCTGGCTCGTGGTGTACCTCGTGAGGCAGTCGCGAGCAGGGTCCGCGGGCGCCACCGCGACACCGATCACTCCCCCCAGTGAGCCGACCGCGCCGACCACCGAAGGCGCCGACACCGCCGACCCGATCAATTCCGGCGCGGACGGGGACTCCGAGGTTGCCCCCGCGCCGCTTGCGCACGAGCCGCTGTCGCAGCCGACGGCGACGTTAGCAGCGTCGGCTCCGGTCACGGCCGCGCTGGCAACGGCACCGGCGCCGCGAGCTGCGCGCGTACCGGGCCCGGGCAAGCCGTTCTATCTCCTGTCGCTGGCGTGGGTCTTCTTGTCGGCCGCCGGCGTCGCAGCGGTCTCCTACACCCGCGGTCTCGAGGTACCCGGGTTCATCGTGTGGGTCATCGTCTTTGGGCTCGGGCTCGGCCTCATCACAGCAGCTGTCGCGCTCTCGGGACGACGCATGGGAGCGATCGGCGTTTTCGCGACGCTTTCGCTGATTCCCAGCATCGCGGCGATCGGCCTCGCCGATCAAATCCGAGAAGGAAACCTGTTTGACGGCGGCCCGGTGATCATCAACCTGAGCGACGCATTCGGCGACGCTGCGCGGCGAGCCGTGCAGGAGGGTTTCAGCGACTATGACTCGGTGACCTTGCCGGCCGGATGCACCGTAGGGATCGCGGCGGCGAGCGACGAGGGAGCCACCATGACCTTCTCCGACATCACGGCAGACACGAGTGCACGTCTTGAAGGCGAACTCACCCGCGTGCGGATTCCCGAAGGAACTAACCTCACGCTCGTCGCGCCACGCGGAACTGCGGAAAACCTCGCGGTCGCGTGGAACGATCGCGGAATTGTCTGCCGTGTCGGTACCACGACGGGAACGGTCGCGACGCTCGCAACCAACGGGGTCGAACCCGAGCTCACCCTCGTGCTCAGCCCGCAAACGTCCACTCTCATCATCGAGGAGCAATCATGAACACGCCACGCCTTCGCTACCCGGAACGAATCACCGGAGCGCTGTGGGGCCTCATCATCGCAGCCGTCGCAGGTCTCGCCCTGGCGGCGCTATCGGGCCTAGCGATCGATCTCGAGGTCTTCGCGATCGGCGCGCTCGTCGTATTGGGCGGCTGGCTGCTCATCTCGGCCTTGCTCGCGGCGGTCAAACGCTAGCCGGGCGAGACACCCGCGAGCCGCGCGCTACTCCCATTCGATGGTGCCGGGCGGCTTCGATGTGACGTCAAGCGCGACGCGATTAACCTGCGGCACCTCATTGGTGATGCGGGTCGAGATGCGCGCCAGCACGTCGTATGGCACCCGCGTCCAGTCGGCAGTCATCGCGTCTTCACTCGAGACGGGCCGCAGCACCACCGGGTGCCCATACGTGCGCCCGTCCCCCTGCACGCCGACGGACCGAACGTCAGCCAACAGCACCACGGGGCACTGCCAGATGTCGCGGTCAAGGCCCGCGGCGGACAGCTCCTCGCGCGCGATGGCGTCTGCGGAACGGAGTATCTCGAGTCGTTCCTCGGTCACCGACCCAATGATGCGAATGCCGAGGCCCGGACCCGGGAACGGCTGGCGCCACACGATTTCCTCGGGCAACCCCAGCTCCAGTCCCACCGCTCGAACTTCATCCTTGAACAAAGCACGGAGCGGTTCGACGAGCGCGAATTCCAAGTCGTCCGGAAGGCCGCCGACATTGTGGTGGCTCTTGATGTTCGCCGCGCCCTCGCCGCCCCCCGACTCGACGACATCGGGATAAAGCGTTCCCTGGACAAGGAAGCGGACCGGTTCGCCTTCCGGCGCAGCTGCGACAATGTCTCGCTCCGCCGCCTCGAACACGCGAATGAACTCCCGGCCAATGATCTTGCGCTTCGTCTCGGGGTCCGTGACCCCAGCAAGGGCGTCGAGGAAGCGCTGCCGCGCGTCGGCTACCACGAGATTCACGCCCGTCGCGGCCACGAAGTCGCGCTCCACCTGTTCGGCCTCACCGGCGCGCAGCAGCCCGTGATCCACGAACACGCACGTGAGTTGGTCGCCCACCGCGCGTTGGACGATCGCGGCGGCGACGGCAGAGTCAACGCCCCCGCTGAGTCCGCAGATCACTCGGCTTGCGCCGACCTGCTCGCGAATTGCCGAGACTTGCGCCTCGATCACGCTCTCGCTCGTCCAATCGGGAGCGATGCCTGCGATCGAGTACAAGAAGTTCTCGATCGCGGCCTGCCCAAGCGGCGAGTGCCGGACCTCCGGGTGCCACTGCATTCCGGCCATTCGGCGTTCGCGATTCTCAAACGCGGCCACAGGGGCACCATCCGTCGTCGCGAGGACTGAGAACCCTTCCGGCGCACGCTGCACGGAGTCCCCGTGGCTCATCCACACCTGCTGCTCGGGCGGCGAGCCCTGGAGCGCAACCCCGGCGTCGGCGACCGAAGCGGTCGTGCGCCCGTATTCGCGCAGGCCAGTCTTCGCGACCGTGCCTCCGAGCGCTTGCGCCATCGCCTGGAAGCCGTAACAAATCCCCATGATTGGCACGCCGGCCTCAAACAAGGCCGCGTCAATCTGCGGTGCGCCGTCCTCGTAGACGGACGAGGGTCCGCCGGAGAGGATGACGGCGGCCGGACCTTTCGCCAGCATCTGCTCGGCCGTCATCGTGTGAGGAACGATTTCGGAGTACACGTGCGCTTCGCGAACGCGTCTTGCGATGAGTTGCGCGTACTGCGCCCCACAGTCGACGACCAAAACTGGCCGGTGGGCGCTCACCGTCACGGCGTCGGCTCCGCAGCGACCTCACGCGCGATGCGCCGCTCAACCACGAATGACAGGAACGGCACGATGCCCCCGAGTGCCATGGTCACGAGTCGGCCAAGGCCCCACTTCTTGAGTATCCACACGTGCACGCACGTCACGAGATACACGATGAAGATCCAGCCGTGAACGATCGCGATCCACGACGTGACTGAATCAATGGTTGGGTTCTCGACGCCCGCGACGTACTTCAGAATCACGCCCGCGGTGACAAGCAGCAGGAAGGTGCCGGTGACGATGGCGAGGACGCGGTAACGCGCAAGCGCGCCTCGCACCTTCGAGTCTGCGGCGGTGTCGTTCACGTGATCTCCTTACGGGCGGACGTGCGCCCATTGTCGCGCATGAGCCGTGCCGCGACGAACAGGGCAAAGCCGCCGAATGCCCACCACTCGAGTGCATACGCGAGCGATCGGAAGTCGAGATCGCGTTGCGGTGGTGGCGGCGGGAGCGCCGCCCACGACGCGGACCCCTCAAACGACGCGAGCGGCGCGGAGTACATCGGCGCCGGCCAGAACTGTGCGAGTTCGCTCGGCGAGATCGTCGTGCTCCACCGGGTCCCCGGCGGTGCAGGAGCAGGATCCGGCGCCGGGCGCGCCTCTTCTGGCGCGCGGAAGTAACCAGTCAGTGCCACGTGACCGACGTCGTCTGGCACGGTGGCGTCGGCGGCAGGACGCCAACCCACGACGACGGGAAGAGTTGCACTCTCGCCAGTTCCGGTCAGGTCCGCATCGACGATGAGCGCCCGTACCAGCACGACGGCGGGCGTGCCGTCGACCTCGCGACCTGTCACGAGCACCGCGTCAACATCTGCCCACGTTCCCGCCACGCTCACGCGCCGCCCGATGGCCGCGCCAGCCGACGATGCTGGTGCGAGGACGTCGGCAATGGGAACCACCGGGTCAGGTGCGACGATCTCGGCCTTCACGTGAGACCGGGTCCACTGCCACCAGCCAAGCGCCCCGCACGCGGTCGCGATCGCAAGGCCGAGCACCCCAATCCCGACGATCGCCGCGGCTCGCCGCGTGCGCGTCACGAGCGCCGAAGCCGTGCGCGGCCGCTCCCGGCGGCGTCCGGCTCGCCCTCCGGTTCTTGCTGATTCGCGGGGTTCGCCCTGACTTGGTTGCGCCCGCCTTGCTTCGCCTCGTACAGCGCGTCGTCGGCGCGTTTGATCACGCGGTGACCCATCTGGTCGTCGGCGCCGTCAGCGACGCCAACGGACATCGTGACGTCGTGCGAGTGGCCTGTGCAAGGGATCGGATGGTGAGCAAGCGACAGACGCAGGCGCTCCATCATCGTCACGGCATCGTTGATCGACGCGTCGGCCATCACGAAGATGAACTCTTCCCCGCCCCAGCGACCGACCGCGTCGGTCGCGCGCAGACCGAGTCGCAACCGCTCACCAAGCGCGTTGAGCACCCGGTCGCCGCAGGTATGGCCGAAGGTGTCGTTGAGTGCTTTGAAGTGGTCAAGGTCCGCGATGGCGAGGCAGTAGTGACCCACTCCGGGCGCGCTCAATTGCTCAAGTCGCTCAAGCACAGGGCGCCGGTTCGCGAGCCCCGTGAGCGCATCCGTGTTTGCCAGATACTCCGCGCGGGCGGCGCTGTTGGCGGCCTCCTCGCGTGCGACGTTCGCGCGCCTGTGCGCCACCCATGCCAACGCGAACATCAGCAGCAGCGTCAAGGTCGCGTTCACCGGGAACAACACGCTGAGAGCTGAGTCGGGGAACGTGTAGGAGCCACCGGCCTGATCAACGACGAGTTGACAGTAGGTAAACGTGGCGATCGCGATCACCATGAACACTCCGCGCATCGCGCGCTGGCGCTCGGTGAAGACCATGAACACGAGTTGACCGCCTGCGATGAGGTAGAGGTGAAGACCCGTCTCCCACCCGACGTATCTCGTGACGACGAGGATCTGCACGGCGCACGTGGTGAGCGCGATCAGCGAAGCGAGGAACTGATGGCCCAGGCGCACCGTGGCGATTCCCGCCACATAGACCAGCGCACACACGATCGTCACGAGCACCATGGGCGCGAGCGCCGGCATGTCGTAGGTGGTGAAAAACACCGCATAGCCGACTGACAGCGCGAGCGCGAAGATCAGGAATACCTGGGTGGTCGCCGCAACCCTGCCCGTCTCGCCCTTGAGGCCGCCGACCGTTCGATCAACAAGCC
>JAHEMW010000154.1 GCA_024643505.1 Demequinaceae bacterium | reverse complement strand
GCGACCGTCGATTTCGTCACCGGACTCATCGGTGCGACCCTCCGCCAACCGGCGCGGCTCGGGTGCTTCGGGCTGCACGAATGGGCGATGGTCTATCGCGACGCCGATACCCGTCATGCGCTGCCGCTGCGCCTCGGCGGCGACGGCACTGATGCGGTCGTTGACGCGAATCCCCTCACCTGCACCCACTTTGACGCCTACCGTTTCTTCACTTCCGACGCCGCACCCCGGAATGAACGTACGCTGACGCGCGACGGCCAAGCGACGTCGGAGCAACCGGGCTGCCTCCACGCCGCGATGGATCTCTACAAGTGGTGCGTCAAGCTCTCGCCGGCGATCTCCAGCTCCCTGACGTGGGACTGCTTTTCGCTGGCGGTCGAGGTGCGTCGCCTCGACATGGCCGCGTCGCCCTACGACGTCTCTGGGTTCGGAATTGCGACCGTCGCAATAGAGACCGCGGCGGGCAAGGCGGAGTACGCGCGACGCCAACAGGAGTTCTCGGTGCGCAGTGACGCGCTCCGGCGGCGCATCCTCACGGAGTGCGAGACGATTCGGACGCTCGTGGCTTAGGCCGATATCGCCTTGTTGACACCTTGGTTCGCGAGGGCGTCTGCACGCTCGTTGCCCGGGTCCCCCGCGTGACCCTTGACCCACACCCACACGACGGTGTGCCGCAGAAGCTGCGCGTCGAGCGCCTGCCACAGGTCGACGTTCTTGACAGGCTTCTTGTCGCCGGTGCGCCAGCCGTTGCGCTTCCACCCGCTGATCCACTTCGTCGCACCGTTCAACACGTAGGTGGAGTCGACGTGAAGCGTCACCGCGCATGGCTTGGTGAGCGCGCGGAGACCCTCGATCACTGCGGTGAGTTCCATGCGATTGTTCGTGGTGGCAACCTCGCCGCCACACAGTTCTCGCTCGTGGTCGCCGAAGCGCATCCACGTGCCCCAGCCGCCAACGCCTGGGTTGCCCTTGCACGCGCCGTCGGTCCACATGTCGACCTGCGGCGCGGTGTCGTCGTGCACGCAGTCACTGTAGGTGATCGCGGAGCACGGCCGGTGTCAGACACAATGAAGGCATGAGCCACAAGCACGCCGCCGGTGGGAACACGCCCGCCGTGCACGCGCTCATCGAGGCAGGCATTGCCCACACCCTCCACCCCTACGAGCACGACCCATCCAGCGACCTCGGCTACGGCCTCGAGGCCGCCGCCGCAATCGGCGTAGCTCCTGACCAGGTCTTCAAGACGCTGTGCGCCTACGTTGACGGCCGGCTGAGCGTCGGGATTGTGCCGGTGAGCGGACAGCTCGACCTCAAGTCCTTGGCGCACGCACTCGGCGGCAAGAGGGCGGAGATGGCGCCTCCTGCCGACGCTGAACGGTCGTCGGGCTACGTCGTCGGCGGCATCTCTCCGATCGGGCAACGCAAGCACCTTCCCACCGTGCTCGACGAAACGGCCGAGCTGTACGACGTCATCTACGTCAGCGGCGGACGGCGGGGACTCGACATCGGGCTCGCTCCAGCCGACCTCGCGGGCGTGACTGATGCCGTCATCGCGCCGATCGCGAAGGGCGCATAAGTGGCGGCGCCTCTGCGCGAAACCCCGAGAGGGTGGGACTACCGCGCTCGGCTCGTCGAGGTGGGCGCGCGCGTGCACGCGGCGGAGGTCGTGAGCGGCCGGGCGGGGGCCGGCGTGCGGGTGCTGGTCGCGACCAAGGGGTGGGGTCCGACGGCAGCTGCCGCCGTCCGCGCGGCAGGCGCCACGCTCATCGGCGAAAGCCGAATGCAGGAACTCGCAGCGAAAGCCGAAGCGCTCGCAGGCGCGCGCATCCACGTCATCGGGCCACTCCAGCGCAACAAAGCGGCGACGGCAGTCGCACTGTCGCAGTGCATCGAGACCGTTGACTCGGCTGCGCTGGCAGAGCGCCTCTCGCGGTTGGCGCTCGAGGCTGAGCGAAACGTGGACGTGATGATCCAAGTCAACGTTTCGGGTGAAGACTCCAAGGCCGGGGTGAGCCCGCGCGAGGCGCTCGACGTCGCGACCCGCGTGCAGGCGCTGGGCGGTCTGACCGTCAAGGGGTTCATGACCATCGGCCTGAACTCCACAGACGAGCGGCGCGTGCGGTCCGGATATCGCGCGCTGCGTGAGATCCGAGACGAAGCGCTTATCCTCGCCGAGCGCGGGGCGATCGATTTGCGCGAGGCGTGGGAGCTCTCGATGGGGATGTCCAACGACCTCGAGTGGGCGATCGGCGAGGGCGCGACCATCGTGCGCGTCGGTACGGCGGTCATGGGGCGACGGTAGTAGCCGCGCTCCCTAGCCCGGGCGGTGTCATGATGGCGATACGCACCGCACGATCGACTGGAGTTCACGTGAGCGAATACCTGTTGTCCATCTATCACTCCCCCGACCCGGAGGCAGTGCCGGCCAACCGCGCGGAGATGATGGCGGGCGTCGCCGCCCTCAACGAAGAGCTCCACGCGGCGGATGCGTGGGTGCACGCCGGAGGCCTCGAGCCTGCCGGCCGCGCGCGAGTAATCACGGCGACCACCGACGGTTTCACCGCGACCGACGGTCCCTACCTCGCGGCCGAGGAGCCGATGGGCGGATTCTGGATGATCCGCACCGATTCGATGGAATCGGCGAGTGCGTGGGCGGCCAAGGCAAGTGCCGTGCTCGGGATTGCGATCGAGGTGCGCGCGATCCAGGATCCCAACCAAG
>JAHEMW010000153.1 GCA_024643505.1 Demequinaceae bacterium | reverse complement strand
CGGGGGTGTCCCAGTCGAGCGCCTTTCGCGGTCGGTTGTTGAGTTCGTGCGCGACTGCCCGGAGTGCGTCTTCGGTGTGGTGGGACAGGTCGGTGCCCTTGGGGAAGTATTGACGGAGCAACCCGTTGGTGTTCTCGTTGCTCCCGCGCTGCCAGGGCGAGCCGGGATCGGCGAAGTAGACCGTGAAGCCGGTCGCGGCGGCGACGGCAGTGTGCTCGGACATCTCCGCGCCTTGATCCCAGGTCAAGGTGGCGCGCAGCGCCAAGGGCACGTGGGCGACGGCGGCGATCAGGCTGTCGCGTACAGCGTCGGCGGTCCGTTCGTGGCCAAGATGGCCGAGCACCACATACCGGGTCGACCGCTCCACCAGGGTCGCGATCGCCGAGCGCTGTCCGGTCCCGACGATGAGGTCCCCCTCCCAGTGGCCGGGTATGGCGCGATCCTCGACGTAGGCAGGACGATGGCGGATCGATTGCATCGGATCGATGAACCGGGGTCGGCGCGCGTCAGGACGCTTGTGCCTCTTGCGTGCGGCTCGGCCGCGCCTGAGGGGTCGGGGCAGGTCCCGCGTGAGGACGCCACGTGCATGGACGTACAACGCCTGGTAGATCGTCTCGGTACAGGCGCGCATCCTGGGATCGGCGGCGAAGTCCTTCACGAGTCGGCGGCTGATCTGCTGCGGCGACCATCGCTTCGCAGGCCCTGCCTGGACGACGCGGCGAAGTTCCTGGTCGGTGACCAGTTTCACTTGGCGTGGTCGGCTTCGCCTGGCGACGGACAGGCGATGCGCCGTGTGCGGCATATAGCCGCGCACAGCGACCGTGTTGCGGGCCAGCTCCCGGCTGATCGTCGATGGTGCTCGATTCATTTCACGCGCGATCGACCGGATCGACAGGCCCGCCCGATGCAGGTCGTGGAGTTGTTCACGCTCGATGACGCTGAGGTAGCGGGCATCGATGACCTTCTCGACGACGTTGAGGTCCACGCTTCCCCCGATCGCACGCGCGCGACGTTCGCGCGTGTGGCCATCATCACGCTCGGGATACCGGACGATCCGACCGTCGGGATAGACACGCCCACGGTTGATGATCTGGATGCCCTTGTCCCAGTCGGTAGCGGACCGTGCGTCCGCACCGACCCGCTCGCGCGCCTGCGCCCGGCTCAGGCCCTGCGCCCGCAGTCGGAGGAATTCCTCGCGGCGAGGATTGACCCGACGCGCAGCCGAGGTTGAGATGCCGGCCTTCCTCGCCCACGCGTACGCGGTCGGCTTGTGGATCCCGAGCTCGCGAGCGACGGTCGAGATGATCTGGCGCTCACGCACCAACGCGAGAAACTGCTCCTTCAACTCCGGCGGGTACATGCGTGGCGTGGCCCGCTGCATCGTCAGTCCCGTGCCGCGCAGCCAGTTGTAGCCGGCATTCTCGTCCACACCCGTAACCCGCGCGGCGGCACGAACCGTCCCGCCCCTATCGAGAATCCTGAAGAACTCTTCCTTCTGCTCCTGCGTGTACTTCCTCGCCGGCATCACCGCTCCTGGTCGATGGTGTTGCGACGATCGCTGGAATCCAAGTCGTCCAATGCTCCGTGATGTCGGTGAGCCAGACCCGGTTCGGGGCATCGGCGCGGAACTGCCGCTTGACGTGATCGTCGAACACCGGCGGGCCAGCCTTCTTGCCCTTCCCGCGCCGTCGGCGTTGCGCAGACGAGAGGATCCCAGCCTGCGAGCACAGCTTCCACGCCGTCCGTCGACTCATCCGCCACCCGGCTCGCCGCGCTTCGTCGGCGAGGTATCGGTAACCGAACGTCGGGTCATCGACATGGGCGTCGTGGAGCGCGTTGATCCGATACGCACGCAGCACATCTGCGTCGCGGACGGGATCATTACGCCACCGGTAGTAGGGCTGGCGGGCGAGCTTGAGGACCCGGCACGACACCGTCACGGGAATCCCCGCGTCGGCGAGCTCAGCAACGAGCGGGTACATCATTTTGGGGAGCCGCCGAGTTTGAGATTTGCCTGCGACAGATACGCCGCAGCCCTCCGGAGGACTTCGTTCTCCTGCTCGAGGAGACGGATCCGCTTCTTCAGCTCGCGTGCTTCAGCTGCATCGGCCGCCGTCTGGCCAGGGCGATTACCTTCCTCGACGTCGGCTTGGCGGAGCCAGTTCTGCAGCGTCGCTTCGCTGATGCCGAAGTCGGTGGCGATCTGTTTGATGGTGACGCCGCTCTCACGACGCCTTGCGACCGCGACGACGTCCTCGCGGAACTCTTGGGGATAGGGACCGGGCATGATGACATCCTTCCCGTCAGCGCCTCCTGGCACTAACGATCAGTTGTCACCGATTCGTTCCTCACGCCCCTGAGCGGTGGCGGCCGGTGGACGCATGGCCGTCCGTTCTGAGTTGGTTCGCGCGCTCTACATGGTGCGCGCGTTGGCCATCGGCGCGTTGTTGGCAATTGGGCTTGGCGTGTGAGCGGTTTCGCCGGCGACGGCCGCCCCGTCGGTAGCCACCTACAACACGGCCATCTACGCCTGGGGCGCTTCATATATCGCGATGACGCGGCGCGTGGCACGGAACAATGAGCCTGGCGCCCAGATCGAAAGGGCACGGCGACACTGCGGCATGCCACGCCCGTCGCTCAGCAGTCGCAGGCGATCCGGGCGCTGGCGATCGGCAGCGGCGCGGTCAGGTCGTCGACGGCTCGCGTGGCGTCGACCGTCTCCGAGGAA
>JAHEMW010000152.1 GCA_024643505.1 Demequinaceae bacterium | reverse complement strand
ACCGTTCAGGCGACCATTCCTACGGGCCTCTCGACCGCATCGTCCTGGCGGGACATGGCGGTCGAAATCGACCCCGCTTCCCGCACCCATGTCCCGCTGCGGCGCATCCGGGCGGAGCGGGAGAGGCAGAAGGCCCAGCACCCTTACCGGGTACCGGGCCTTCGACGACGAGCCGCCTAGGAGAATCGAACTCTTGACCTCTTCAGTTCGAGTTGAGCGTGATGGTCGGTTTTCGATGAGTTGCACAAGCGCTGCCCAAATAGCCATCAACCAGGCGTGATTCTGCTACCGGGTTGTGAACAATTGCGGTTGTCGCGCATTGCATATGCGGAGTACACGCGGGATGTCGGTGCTGGATTAACGCACCTGCGCTGGAACGTCTACGCGGCTCGCAGCGCCCTGGCGCGAGTAGCGAGCTCGGCGTGCGCTTCGTCCTCGATGAGGCGGGATAGGCGGAGGATGCCGGGATCTGTCACCCGGGTGCTTCGTGTGGCGACGTGAATGGTCCTGACGATGGGGGTGGCAGTGCGACGCAGCACCACGCCATCGGGGACTCGGTCCACAGTGAGGTCGGGCACGAGCGCAACTCCCATACCCGCCGCGACAAGTTCCAGTTGCACGGCGAAGTCCATGGATTGCGCGACGGATCTAGGGCGGAACCCGGCGAGACCGCATGCGCGCTCGACCATGGCGAAGCAAGACACGTTTGACTCTGGGGTGATCCATGGCGAGTCCTCGAAGTCCTCGAGCCGCGCGGGCGCATCATCTCGGATCGTCCCGGCGTCGAGGCGAGTCGCGAGCCAGACGGGCTCGGTGCCGAGCGGATGCGTCACGACGCCGCGCTTCGCCTCCCGTGCAACGTTCGAGTACGAGTGGACGACAGCGAGGTCTGCGTCGCCACTGAGGATCGCGTCGAGCGCGTCATCGGGTTCCTGCGTGGTGACACCCAATTCGATCGCCGGGAGCTCACCCCCGATCACACGCCGGCAGGCCGTCGCGACGAAGGTGCGCGCGGCGGACGGAAACGCGGCAAGCGTGTACCGCCCCACCGTCCCGGTGCGCAGTGAAGTCAATTCGTGCTCGGCGAGGGCGACACGATCGACGATCTCGTGCCCGTGATCTGCCAACACCCTGCCCGCCGCGGTGAGCGCCAGACGCCGTCCATTCCTCTCCGTGAGCTCGAGTCCAAGTTCCTTCTCCAGTGCAGCAAGTTGCATCGAGACGCCGGGCCCACTGAGCCCGTACTCGTCGGCAACGGCAGCCACGGTCCCTAATCGGTCGAGCGCAGCGAGCATTCCCAATTTTCGAACGTCGATCACGCTCGGCCTCCAAAGTAAGTATCACTGACTTATGAACAAAGTATTCATCAGTTGTGATGATCTGTCGACCTTGCGACAATCAACGCACCGACTACCCGCCCAACGCCTCAGAGGACCGAAATGATCGACCTGCGTTCAGACACCTGCTCACGCCCCACCGACGCAATGCGCGAGGCAATGGCAACCGCAAAGGTAGGCGATGACGTCTACTCGGACGACCCAACAGTCAAAGAACTTGAAGCGGTCACCGCCCGGTTGCTCGGCAAAGAGGACGCCGTGTACATGCCCACGGGCACCATGACGAACCAGGTGGGGATTCGCGCGCACACGCAACACGGCGACGCTGTCCTGTTCGAGCAGTCGGCGCATGTGTACGCGCTCGAAGGAGGAGCGCCTTCCGCTATCTCCGGGGTGCTGCCGCGACTGCTCGCCGGAGACAGAGGACGCTTCACGGCCGAGCAGGTCGCGGAGGCAGTTGGCTCAGCACATCCGTTCTTTCCATCCACGGTGACCGCGCCAGTGACACTGCTGTGTGCAGAGAACACCCACAACAACGGCGGCGGATCCATCTGGCCACTCGACCAACTGACCGCGGTCGCCGACGCGGGCCGCGGCCTGGGCCTGGCGACACACCTCGACGGCGCGCGCCTGTGGCACGCCACCACCGCAACCGGCATCGCCGAGGCAGAGTACGCGGCTCCCTTCGACACGGTCAGCGTGTGCTTCTCCAAGGCGCTCGGAGCTCCCGTCGGTTCTTGCCTCGCTGGCTCCAAGGACATGATGGATCGCGCGCGCCGATTCAAGCAGGGATTCGGCGGAGGATTCCGCCAGGCGGGAATCATCGCGGCTGGCGCGCTCTACGCCCTGGAGCACCACCGCGCACAGCTCCCTCACACCCACACGCTCGCACAGCGGTTCGCGCGAGGCCTCGCTCAGCTCGATGGCATTGTTATCGACCCGTCAGCCATCGAGACCAACATCGTGCGGTATCGCCTCGACGGTGTCTCGTCGGCGAAGTTCGTCGACGCATTGCACGGGGCCGGGGTCTGGATGCTTCCCTCGGGCGCGGACGGCGTTCGCGCCGTGTTCTACCTCGACCTCACCGAGCCGGAGGTGGACGCCGCGCTCGCCACGATCGCCGAAGTGCTGCCAACCATCGAGCGTTCTGGGCTCGCCACTGCGACCACGGGGTACTAGTTTTCGGCCCGGACGTGTCCTAAGTGTTCGCAGCGATCGTCGGACTACGGGATCCAAACGCGGAGCAAACCGCGGGATCAGTAACTGGCAACAGAAAAGCCCCAGTCCGAAGACCAGGGCTTACCTGCACTGTTGGAGCCGCCTAAGGGAATCGAACCCTTGACCTATTCATTACGAGTGAATCGCTCTACCGACTGAGCTAAGGCGGCATGTGCCCC
>JAHEMW010000004.1 GCA_024643505.1 Demequinaceae bacterium | reverse complement strand
CGCCGCACTTCCTGCCATACCGGGAAGGGTGGGACTGGCAGCGCTCGATACACGCCGACGTTGCCTCGGGCCGTCGCGGAGATTCGATGCTGTTTGTGGAGCACGAGCCCGTATACACCGCCGGCAAGCGCACGGCGACGTGGGACCGCCCCGTCGATGGCACTGAGGTTATTGACGTCGACCGTGGGGGCAAGATTACGTGGCACGGGCCTGGCCAGCTCGTGGGCTATCCCATCATCCGCCTTGCCGAGCCCGTCGACGTCGTCAAGTACGTGCGCCGGCTCGAGCAGGCGATCATGGACGTGTGTGCGCTGTTCGGAATTGAGACGATCCGCGTCCCTGACCGGTCGGGTGTTTGGATCCCCGAGTCGCGCACCGAGCGCGAGCGCAAGATTTGCGCGATCGGGGTCCGTGTCGCGAAGTCGGTGACGATGCACGGCTTCGCGCTCAACTGCAATCCTGATCTCAGTCAATTTGGGCGCATCGTTCCGTGCGGCATCGCCGATGCCGACGTCACGTCCCTGTCTCGCGAACTTGGCCGCGACGTCCGCGTCGCGGAAGTGATCGAGCCGACGGCACGATGCTTGGAACTCGCGCTTGCCGACGTACGCTGGGACTCGACGCCGGTCGGCGTCGGGCCCCGACACGAGGAGACGGCGTGACGATCGCACCCGAGGGACGCAAGATGCTGCGCGTGGAAGCTCGCAACGCCGAGACGCCCATCGAGCGCAAGCCCGACTGGATCCGCACCAAGGCGACGATGGGCCCCGAGTACAACGCTCTCAAGTCACTGGTCAAGACCGGCGGCCTTCACACCGTGTGTGAAGAGGCGGGTTGCCCCAATATCTTCGAGTGCTGGGAGGATCGCGAAGCGACATTCCTCATCGGCGGCGACCAATGCACGCGGCGGTGCGACTTCTGCCAGATCGACACCGGAAAGCCTGCGGATCTCGATCGCGACGAGCCGCGGCGCGTCGCAGAATCCGTGCACGAGATGGGCCTCAAGTATTCGACTATCACGGGGGTCGCGCGCGACGATCTTGCCGACGGCGGGGCGTGGCTGTACGCCGAAACCGTGCGCCGCATCCACGCGCTCAACCCCGGCACTGGAGTGGAACTCCTGATTCCCGACTTCAACGCCGTGCCCGACCAACTCGCCGAGGTCTTCTCGTCGCGACCGGAGGTGCTCGCGCACAACCTTGAGACCGTTCCTCGCGTCTTCAAGCGCATCCGCCCGGCGTTTCGATACGACCGGTCGCTGTCCGTCATCGCTTCCGCACAGGCGGATGGCCTGGTGACCAAGTCCAACCTCATCCTCGGGATGGGCGAGACGTTCGAGGAGGCGGTTGACGCCCTCCGGGACCTTCGGGACGCGGGCTGCGATCTGATCACGATCACGCAATACCTGCGCCCGAGCGCCCGGCACCACCCCGTCGATCGCTGGGTGAAGCCGGAAGAATTCGTCGACCTGTCCGACGCTGCTGAAGAATTCGGATTCCTCGGGGTGATGTCAGGCCCGCTGGTGCGGTCGTCGTACCGCGCAGGGCGTTTGTGGGGTCAAGCGATGACGCGCAAGGGGCGACCCATTCCGGCAGCGCTCGCGCACCTCGGACAGCCGATGGCGGCGCGCCAGGAGGCCTCCGCGTTGCTCGCCGCGCGACGGTAGCGCGACGGCCCCAGCCGGCTGCCGGGTCGGACTACAATGGCGGGCATCATGGCAAAGAAAGCACCCGCGCCCAAGAAGCAACGCTGGTACCAACTGATTGCTCAGGCTTACCGTTCGACGGCTTCGGCTGACAAATGGCTTCTGCCCATCATGCTGCTCGTGTTCTTCGGAACCATCGGGGCGGCGGTGTTCGTTGGCGTGCTCCTCGGCTCCACCGCGGCGCTTGTGTACGCCATCATCTTCGGCGTCATGACCGCAGTCCTCGGAACGCTTTTCACGCTCACGCGCCGGTTCGAGCGCAACACTTACTCGCAGCTTGAGGGCTCCATGGGCTCTTCGGTCGCAGTCGCCAAGAGCATCCGCTCGGGCTGGGCGTTTGAGGACGACCCGGTGGCGATCGACCCGCGCGGGAAGGCCGTCGTATTCCAGGGCGTCGGCAAGTCCGGAATCGTGCTGCTCGCCGAAGGCGGCAACGCCGCGCACAAGCCTGCAGAGACTGCCTCGCGGCGGATCAACAAACTCGTTCCGGGCGTGCCGGTGCGCGTCCTCTATGTGGGAACTGGCGAGGGGCAAGTCCCTGTACGCAAGCTCATGAAGACCATCCGCAAGGGTAAGACGGTGCTCAACCGTCGCGAACGAGACGCCGTGGGCGCGCGCTTGCACGCGATTGGTGCGCAGCGTCCGCCCGTCCCCAAGGGCATCGACCCGCTCAAGGCACGCCCCGACCGCAAGGGAATGCGCGGGCGCTAGGGCAAGCCCCCGACGCGCTTCGCGCGCTAGCCGAGGGTGATCATCAACTCGTCGCCGTGCGTGACCGTCACATTCGTCCAATCGAGAATGCGTGGTACGTCCACGCCGACATCAGCGGCGCCAACGGCCACGACAGCGCAGCCCGCCGCCAGTCCGGCCGCCACCCCGGCTCGCGTGTCTTCGAACACGACGCATCGAGACGGATCGCGCCCGAGCAACTGCGCGGCTCGTACGTAGCCCTCTGGATCGGGTTTCCCGTGCGTCACGTCTTCAGCGCCAATCAAGACGCGAGGCTCACTGATGCCAACGGCAGCAATGCGCGCAAGGGCAGGTTCGCGCAATGCTGACGTCACGACAGCCCACGAGTCAGTTCGCAGCGCTCGTGTGACCTCGACGGCGCCCGGCATCGCCGCGACGTCGCCGAAACGCCCCGCCTCGGCTCGTGAGATCCACCCGAGCCAGTCATCCACCGATTCGCCCGCCGGCAGAAACCTCGCGATCGTGTAGCGACTTGGCCGTCCGTGAGCGAACTCGATGACGTCGTACGGGTCGACGGAATGCTCGAGGGCGAACTCGGTCCACACCTGCTCAACCATCGCGTTCGAGTCGATGAGCGTGCCGTCCATGTCGAACAGCACTCCTGCCACGGTAATCGTGAGCGAACTCATGCCCGCGCGCTCACGATGCGAGTGTGCGCCGCGCGGTCGTGGAGCCCACGTCCTTCCGAGTCCCACACGACCGCCGGAATGACGAGGGCGAGCAAAACGGTTCGGATTGCGGCCGACACGAATCCCACAGTGCCGCCTCCGGCTTCTGGCACGACCCGCAGTCCAACAAGACGATGCCCAATGGTTGTCCCGATCGTCGCCACGAGAATGAGGTGTTGCACGGCCCAAATCCCAAGCGTCGCGAATGGCTGTCCTGCGAGCAGAATCCGCTCAAGACCTTCCGACTGCTGGTAGGCGGCCTCGGTGAACAATGCCGAGGAGACGATCATCGCGAGCAGCCAGTCGGTTCCGATCGCCACAAGGCGGCGCCCGACGCCTGCCCGAGCTAACGATTCCTGGGTCACCGCGTCATCGTACGACGCCTTTGTGAACTCGCCGAGGCAACGCGTCGCGTTACAGTCCCGTAACATCCCGTGAATGTGAGCGAAACTGCTTGCGCCTAGGCTTGCGTAGCCGGCCCTGGCATGACCCTATTAATGAGGAGCATTCGGATGTTCAAGACCGCCGAAGAGGCAATCGCCTACGTCAAGGATGAGGGCGTCGAGTATGTCGACATCCGCTTCTGCGACCTCCCCGGGCAGATGCATCACTTCAACATTCCCGCGTCGCAGTTCACGATGGACGTGTTCGAGGAAGGCGCGATGTTCGACGGTTCGTCGATCCGCGGCTTCCAGACGATCAACGAGTCCGACATGAAGCTGCTCCCCGATGTCGCCACCGCGTTCGTGGACCCGTTCCGCGCCGCGAAGACTCTTGTGATCAACTTCTCGATCGTCGACCCCTTTACTAATGAGCCCTATTCGCGCGACCCGCGCAACATTGCTGCGAAGGCTGTCGAGTACCTGAACTCGACCGGCATCGGCGACACGGCGTACTTCGCGCCCGAGGCGGAGTTCTTCATCTTCGACGCCGTCCGGTTCGACACGAACCAGCACGAGGGTTACTACCACATCGACTCTTCGGAGGCATGGTGGAACACCGGCGTCGAGTATGAGGAGGACGGCACCCCCAACCGCGGCTACAAGACCCGCTACAAGGGCGGTTACTTCCCCGTCAGCCCCGGTGACCAGTACGCGGACCTCCGCGACGAGATGTGCACCGTGCTGGCCCAGGTTGGCCTCGAACTTGAGCGTGCGCACCACGAGGTTGGCACCGCCGGTCAGCAGGAGATCAACTACCGCTTCAACACGCTGCTGCACGCTGGCGACGACATTATGAAGTTCAAGTATGTCGTCAAGAACGTTGCGTGGCGCGCGGGCAAGACCGTCACGTTCATGCCCAAGCCACTGTTCGGCGACAACGGCTCCGGAATGCACGTCCACCAGTCCATCTGGAAGGACGGCGAGCCGCTGTTCTACGACGAGAAGGGCTATGGCGGCCTTTCCGACATGGCGCGCTGGTACATCGGCGGCATTCTCAAGCACGCCCCTTCGTTGCTCGCGTTCACGAACCCGACGGTCAACTCGTACCACCGGCTCGTTCCGGGCTACGAGGCGCCGGTCAACCTGGTGTACTCGGCGCGTAACCGCTCCGCGGCCGTGCGCATCCCGATCACCGGTACCAATGCCAAGGCCAAGCGCATCGAGTTCCGTGCGCCCGACCCCTCGAGCAACCCGTACCTGTGCTTTGCGGCGCTGCTCATGGCGGGCATCGATGGCATCAAGAACCGCATCGAGCCCCCCGCCCCCGTTGACAAGGACCTGTATGAGCTTCCGCCTGAGGAGCACGCACAGATCCAGCAGGTGCCGGCCTCGCTGCCGGAGGTTCTCGACAGGCTCGAGGCCGACCACGCGTTCCTCACCGAGGGCGGCGTGTTCACCGAAGACCTCATCGAGATGTGGATCGACCTCAAGCGCACGCAGGAGATTGACCCGCTGCGGTTCCGTCCGCACCCGCACGAGTTCGAGTTGTACTACGACGTTTAAGTCCTAGCGATCGCAGCGGAGGGGCCGTCCCGGAAGGGGCGGCCCCTCTGTCGTTTCACACGTGCGCGCGGCGTGTCGCCACTAGCGCAGTCAACGGGATTTCGCCCGGTTCTCCCCGTGCGCCCAGTGAAGACCCGCGCACCCACGGGGGCTCCGCACGTGCTTTGCTTGGCTCGTGAACGTCGCTGTCGAAGCGGACTACCTCGTCGTTGGCGCGGGGGCTACCGGCCTCGCGTTCGCGGACGCACTCCTCGATCATTCCGACGCGCGCATCGCCATCGTTGACCGACGCGGCAGTCCGGGAGGCCACTGGCTCGACGCCTACCCATTCGTGCGACTTCACCAAGCGTCCGCGTTCTACGGCGTTGCGTCGACACCGCTCGGAGCCGGAAAGCTCCAAACACAGGGGCCGGAGGCAGGGCTGCACGAGCGCGCGACGGGCACCGAGATCTGCGCGTACTACGACGACATCGTCCGGCACAAACTCCTAGGTACGGGGCGCGCGCAGTTCTTCCCGGAGTGCGAATACGTCGGCCATGGCGCGTTCGTTTCGGATCTCTCAAAGGTTCGCTACGAGGTGGGTCCGAAATGCCGAATCGTGGACGCACGCTATCTATCGCCCGCGATCCCCGCCGACACCCCTCCGCCGTTTGACGTCGCCGATGGCGCACGTGTCGTACCCGTCGGGGCACTCACAAGCCCTCGCGAATTGGCCGAACACTTCGTCGTGGTCGGCTCGGGCAAGACGGCCACGGACGCGTGCATCTGGCTGATGGCGAATGGAGTTGACCCCGATTCAATCGCATGGGTTCGTCCTCGCGATCCCTGGATGCTCAATCGCGCCGTCGTGCAACCCGACCCGGTGATATTCACGAATTTTGTCGCCGACACCTTGGTGGCAGCCGCCGCGGCGCGGTCGCTCGACGACTTGTTCGTGCGACTCGAAGCGCAGGACATCATGCTTCGGATAGACCGCCGCGTGACGCCCACCATGGCGAAAACCCCGACTCTCGCGCAGTGGGAAATGGAGCGGCTACGCGTCGTCCACAACGTGGTGAGAAAGGGACACGTGCGGCGCGTTGAACGCGGGCGACTGGTCCTTGACGGGGGTTCGGTACGAATCCCCGTCGACGCAGTGGTCGTCCATTGCGCTGCCGACGGTCTCCGGCGCCCACCCGTGATCCCACTGTGGGGCGCCGATGCGATCACCCTGCAGCCGATCCGCGCTGGCTTCCCGTGTTTCGGCGCCGCACTCGCGGGCTACGTCGAGGCGACGCGCGATGATGACGACGCGAAGAACGAGATCTGTGCGCCGACTCCGTATTCCGATTCCCTCAGCCAGTGGGCGGAGATGACCGTGCGAGGAGCGCGATCGTCCGCAAGATTTCTGGCCGAAGGAGACATTCGCGAGTGGGCCGATGACGTGTGCCTTAACCCAGCGCGCACGCCACCTGCGTGGCGCGCCTCCCCGGAGCTCGCTGACGCTCGTACTCGCCTGAAAGACGTCGCGCCGGCAGGGCTGACACGACTGACGGATCTCGCCAGCGCCGGCGTCGGATGACCCGGGTGACGGCCGCCACCGTCATCAGGTCGGACCCAGGACTCTTGCACCCACAGTGGTGATGACGACGCTCTAGGCTGAAAGCGCGCGTTGGCTCGGTAGGCCAACGGTGGGCACCAGCAAATGACCAAGGAGAACCAGAGCGATGGCGCACGAGCGATTGGCTGAGATTGCGGCCGCTATTCAGGCGGGTCACACGTCGCTGGGAATCGAGTTCGGGTCCACCCGGATCAAGGCTTGCCTCATTGGACCGGATTTCGCGCCCATCGCCGTGGGAAGCCACAGTTGGGAGAACCAGTTCGTTGACCGCGTGTGGACCTACTCGCTCGATTCCGTGTGGGAGGGCGTGCAGGCGAGCGTCGCCGAGTTGTTGCTGAACGTGAAGTCGGAATTCGGCGTGGACCTCACGCGCGTTGGGGCGCTCGGCGTGTCAGCGATGATGCATGGCTATCTCGCCTTCGACGCCGAGGACAACCTCCTTGTGCCCTTCCGCACGTGGCGAAACACCACGACGGAACGCGCGGCACGCGAACTCACGGGCGCGCTCGGCTTCAACTTCCCGCTCCGATGGTCGGCGTCGCACCTTTATCAGGCGGTCCTCGACGACGAGCCACACGTACCCCACCTTGCCTTCATCACGACGCTCGCGGGTTACGTCCACTGGCGGCTCACGGAGCGCAAGGTCATTGGGGTTGGCGATGCATCGGGGATTTTCCCCGTCGATCCGGTGACTCGCGACTACGACACGGCGATGCTCGAGGGCTTCGGCGCGCTTGTGACCGCGCGTCAGCCCGGTCTCGATGTCGCGTCACTTCTCCCCGAGGTGCTCGTTGCGGGCGCCGACGCTGGACACCTCACGTCCGCAGGCGCGGCGTTGCTAGATCCGACCGGCACCCTGCAACCGGGTAGCCCGGTTTGCCCGCCGGAGGGCGACGCTGGAACCGGCATGGTGGCGACCAACGCGATCGCGCCCCGCACTGGAAACATCAGCGCGGGCACGTCGATTTTCGCGATGATCGTGCTCGAAAAACCGCTCGCGAGCGCGCACGACGAGCTCGACATCGTCACGACGCCGGCGGGCGACCTAGTCGCGATGGTGCACTGCAACAACGGAGCGAGCGAGCTCGGCACCTGGGCGGCCCTCTTCACGGAGTTCGCGGCCGCCATGGGCCTCACCGGTGGCGGTGATGCCGTGTTCGAGACGCTGTTCCGAGCGTCGCTGGCTGGCGAGGCGGACGGCGGCGGTCTGCTGGCATACAACTACCTGTCGGGCGAGCCCATCACGGGCCTCGCGGAGGGGCGCCCGCTCGTCGTGCGCACGCCCGGCAGCCGCCTCACTCTCGCGAACTTCATGCGAACGCAGATCTATGCCGCGTTCGGCACCCTGAGCGTCGGCATGAAGGTGCTCGCCAACGAGGGAGTGCACCTCGACTCGATGTTCGCGCACGGCGGGATGTTCCGGACCGAAGGCGTGGCCCAGCGCCTCCTCGCCGCCGCGATCGGGACGCCCGTCACGGTGGGCGACACCGCGAGCGAGGGCGGCGCGTGGGGCATCGCTGTGCTGGCGGACTACACACGTCGGGGTGGCGAGACACCGCTGGTGAAATTCCTCAACGCCAACGTGTTCGCTAGCGCCGCGCTGACTGTCGCGCATCCCGACCCCGAAGACGTCGCTGGCTACACGACATTCCTCGACCACTACGTCGCCGGCCTCGCGATCGAGCGTGCCGCAGTCGACGCGCTGCACTAGCAAGCGCGGGCCCGGTCCGCCACAGCGAGCTCCTTAGCCGCGATCGGGCGCGACGTTTTGACGCGTGAGGTGCCATCGCTTGACACCATCGGGAGACGGGTACATACTGTGAGAGCGCTCTCATGAGAGCGCTCTCACGACGACGGCGTCAGGCCCGTGGCACCGCACGGGCCCCGCGGTCGTCAGGAGAAAGATCGCGGGCGTGATCCCCATGTTCGCGAACAGGACACGGATCCGCCGTGCATGAGAGAGAAAGAAGTAGCTGTGCACACAACGAAGAAGTCGTGGCTCGCGCTCACAGCTGGCCTCGCCGGCGTTGCGCTTACCGCCACCGGATGCTCGAGCAGCTCCGGAGACCCGAGCACCGCCCCTGATGACGGGCCGATCACCCTGACGGTCGCCACATTCAACGAGTTCGGTTATGACGATCTGATCCAGGAGTACATGGATCTCAACCCGAACATCACTGTCAACCACAAGAAGGCCGCCACCTCCAACGAGGCGCGCGACAACCTCAACACTCGCCTCGCCGCGGGCTCGGGTTTGTCCGACATCGAAGCCATCGAGGTCGACTGGTTGCCTGAACTCATGCAGTACCCCGACAAGTTCAACGACCTGACCGACGCGTCTGTCGAGGGACGCTGGCTTCCGTGGAAGGTCGCCCAGGCGACCACCCCGGACGGCGTCCTCATGGGATACGGCACGGACATTGGCCCAGAAGGAATCTGCTACCGCGGAGACCTGTTCGAGGCCGCTGGCCTGCCGAGCGACCGCACAGAGGTCGCGGCACTCCTGGGTGGCGCTGGCGCGACGTGGGACACGTACTTCGAGGTCGGTCGTGAGTTCGCAAAAGCCGGCACCGGCGTCCCATGGATGGACTCCGCAGGAGCGACCTACCAGGGCATGATCGGCCAGCTCGCGCAGCCGTACGAGCAGAACGATGGCACGATCATCGCGCTCGACAACCCCGACGTGAAGGCGATCTACGATTCAGTTCTCAAGGCCGCGGTTGACGACGGCCTGTCCGCACACGCTCAGCAGTGGACCGACGACTGGAACGCAGCGTTCCAGAACGATGGGTTTGCGACGATGATCTGCCCCGGATGGATGCTCGGCGTCATCGAGGGCAACGCGGCCGGCGTCACCGGCTGGGACATCGCCGATGTCTTCCCGGGCGGCGGCGGCAACTGGGGCGGGTCGTTCCTCACCGTCCCCACGCAGAGCGAGCACCCGGCAGAGGCCAAGGCTCTCGCGAACTGGCTCACCGCTCCGGAGCAGCAGCTGAAGGCGTTCAAGGCAAAGGGCACGTTCCCGAGCCAGGTTGAGGCACTCGCGAGCGACGAGCTGAAGTCGCAGACGAACGCGTTCTTCCAGGACGCCCCCACCGGCGAGATCCTCGCGAGCCGCGCCGCAGCGGTGACCGTGGCTCCATTCAAGGGACCCAACTACTTCGCGATCAATGACGCGATGCAGCAGGCCCTCACCCGCGTGGACGTCGACAACACCGACGACGCCGCCACCTCGTGGAAGAAGTTCGAGGACGCCGTCAAGGCCCTCGGCTAACCACCACCTCGGTCATCCGGCGGCGGGCACCCACCCCCACGCCCGCCGCCGGATGAGAGGGCCACGCCGCCTCTCGGCGCCGACACCGCCCGCCGCAAACCCCCTTCACGATCAACGAGGATCACCATGGCAATCATCACCCAGGACCCCCGCGAGACGGGTCACACAGGATTCCGCGAGCGGTCCGCATGGCGCATGCGGCTCAGCAGCTGGGACGCAAAGTTCTCGCCATATGCGTACGTCTCCCCCTTCTTCATCATCTTCGGGATCGTCGGCCTCTTCCCGCTGGCCTACACCGCGTACGTCTCGATGCACGACTGGAACCTCATCGGCGGCAAGGGCGACTTCGTCGGGTTCGAGAACTTCACGACGGTGCTGCAGCAGGACCTCTTCTGGACCGGCCTGCGCAACACGATGAGCATCTTCCTGCTGTCGTCTGTGCCCCAGATCATCATCGCGATGTTTCTGGCGGCCGTGCTCAATGCAAACTTGCGCGCGAAGACGTTCTGGCGCATGGGAGTTCTGCTGCCGTTCGTCGTCGCGCCGGTCGCCGTCGGCCTCATCTTTTCTAAGCTCTTCGCAGACCAGTCCGGCATGATCAACGCGGTACTCGACATCGTCGGAGTCGGCCCGATCCGCTGGCATGCCGACGTCCTCGCAAGCCACGTCGCGATCGCGACGATGGTCGACTTCAGGTGGACGGGCTACAACACGCTCATCTTGCTCGCGGCGATGCAGGCGGTGCCGAAGGACCTCTTCGAGCAGGCGGTTATCGACGGCGCCGGACGTATGCGCCAGTTCTTCTCCGTCACGGTTCCCATGATTAGACCCACGGTCATCTTCGTGGTGATTACGTCGACGATCGGCGGCCTACAGATCTTCGACGAGCCCCGGATGTTCGACCAAACCGGGCAAGGTGGCGCCGACCGTCAGTGGATGACGGCAACGATGTACCTCTACGAACTGGGTTGGGGCGCGCAAAAGAGCTTCGGCCGCGCATCCGCCGTCGCGTGGATCCTCTTCCTCATCATCATCATCATCGGAATCATCAACTTCACCCTCACGCGACGAATCGCGGCGACGGGTGCACACACCCCAAGGAGGAAGAAGTGAGCTCGGTTGGAGTGACCTCCCAAACTGCTGGCAAGGGCGCCGCACGGTACGCCGAGCGCCAACTGCGTAAGGACTCGTCGGCGGGAGTCGGCCCGGACCGGCGTCCGCGCTGGCTCACGTACGTCGTGCTTGGCTTCACGTTGGTGATCGCCGCCTTCCCGCTGTATTACACGTTCTTGCTGTCGTCGTCGGATGCGCCAACGATCGCGCAGAATCCGATCCCCTCGCTCATCCCCGGCGGGCACTTCATCGAGAACGTCTCGCGCGTCCTCGGGTCAGACATCAAGTTCTGGCAGTCCGTCGGCAACTCCGTGATCGTCGCCGTCGTGACGTCCCTGTCGGTGGTGTTCTTCGCAACATTGGCGGGGTTCGCGTTTGCCAAGTTGCGCTTCAAAGGTCGCCGCGGGCTACTCGTGTTCGTGATCGCCACCATGGCGGTGCCGACGCAACTTGGTGTGGTGCCGCTGTTCATTCTTATGTCTGAGATTGGGTGGACCGGGAAACTCATCGCGGTCATTGTCCCGGGCATGGTGACGGCGTTCGGCGTGTTCTGGATGACGCAGTACTTCGAGGAAGCGCTGCCCGCAGAACTCATTCAGGCAGCAAGGGTCGACGGCTGCTCCTTGTTCAAAACGTTCTGGTACGTCGCTCTGCCGGCAGCGAAGCCCGCAGCCGCAATGCTCGCCCTGTTCACATTCGTCGCGTCGTGGACCAACTTCTTCTGGCCGTTCATCGTGCTCGGTTCAGACAACCCGACGCTGCCCGTGGCGCTGCAACTCCTGCAGGCGTCGTACTTCAAGGACTACTCGCTCATCATGACGGGCGTGACCATCGCAACTATCCCGCTGATCCTGCTGTTCGCCTTCGCAGGCCGTCAGCTTGTCTCGGGCATCATGCAAGGATCGGTGAAGGGCTAATGACTGAACGCACATTTCCCGAAGGATTTGTCTGGGGTGCGGCGACCGCGTCCTACCAGATCGAGGGCGCCGTTAAGGCGGGCGGGCGCGGCGCCTCCATTTGGGACACCTTCAGCCACACTGCAGGAAAGATCGTCGGAGGCGACACGGGCGACGTTGCGACCGACCACTACCACCGGGTCGACGAAGACTCAGACCTGATCGCATCGCTCGGCCTGAACGCGTACCGATTCTCCATCGCGTGGCCTCGGATCCAGCCGGACGGCACCGGGCCGGCGAACGCCGCCGGAATCGCGTTCTACGACCGACTCGTTGACAACCTGCTCGCTCGGGGCGTCGCCCCAGCTGCGACTCTCTACCACTGGGACCTCCCGCAAGCACTCGAAGACAAGGGGGGATGGCCCGAGCGTGACACAGCGCTACGGTTTGCGCAGTACGCGGCACTCGTTCACGCGGCTCTCCACGACCGCGTCAGCATGTGGTCGACGCTCAACGAACCGTGGTGCTCCGCGTTCCTCGGCTACGCGTCGGGCGTGCATGCACCCGGTCGTCAGGATCCCGCCGCATCGCTCGCGGCGGCGCATCACTTGATGTTGGGTCACGGGCTCGCGACGCGAGCAATGCGCGCCGACGCGAGAGACGGCGAAACCTTCGGCATCACACTCAACCTCTCCCCCGTTCTCGTCGACAACGACTCTGACCGCGACGCAGCGCGCGTCATGGACGGCCTGCAAAACCGCATCTTTCTCGATCCGATTCTGCGGGGTGGCTACGCGCCAGACGTCATCGATGTCACTCAGGGCATCACCGATTGGGCATTCCTTCACGACGGCGACGAAGAGATCATCGGCGAGCCGATTGACTGGCTCGGGGTCAACTACTACTCGCCGATGCGCGTTGCGGCCGATGCCGAGAGCGAGGGTAGCCCCGCGTACCCGGGAAGCGCGGGCGTCGCCATTCTTGAGCCTCGCGGGCCGCTTACCGACATGCAGTGGGAGGTGTACCCGCAGGGCATCGCCGACCTCCTTACGCGCTTGTCAGCCGAATACCGGGTGCCGCTGTTCATCACGGAGAATGGCGCTGCGTACCCTGACGTCCTGCGTGCCGACGGAACAGTTGCCGACGCCGAACGCGTCGCCTACCTCGAGGGTCACCTCTCAGCGGTGCGCGATGCCATTGAGCGTGGCGCCGACGTGCGCGGGTACTTCGCGTGGTCACTCATGGACAACTTCGAGTGGGCGCACGGCTTCGCAAAGCGATTCGGAATCGTCTACGTGGACTACGAGACGCTCGAACGTCACCCCAAAGACAGCGCCAGGTGGTACTCGCGGGTCGCACAGACGAACCGGCTACCATAGCTATGGCCCGCACGAGCTGGCACGGATAGCCCAGGGGGGACAGTGCGCGAGTCCACGCAAGCACGACGCCCGCCAAACCTGGAGGACGTCGCCGCCAGGTCAGGCGTCTCGCGCGCAACCGTTTCGCGAGTAGTGAACTCGGACCCCAAGGTCTCACTCGATCTGCGCGAACGAGTAGAGCAGGCAGTCGAGGAACTTGGGTACGTCCCCAATCGTGCCGCCCGCTCGCTCATGACGCGCCGGTCCGACACGATCGCGGTGCTCGCGTCAGAGTCCGACGAGCGCGTGTTCGGCGACCCGTTCTTTAGCGGCATTATCCGTGGGGTGACGCAGGAGGCCACGAGGGCGGGCCTCCAGGTCGTCCTGCTGATGGCGCAGTCGCAAGCAGACTTCGAGCGTGTTCGCACATTCCTCGCGGCCTCGCCGGTAGACGGAGTCATGCTCATCTCCGAGCACACAGGCGTCGATCCGCTGCCGGCCGAACTCACTCGCCTGGGAATCCCCTTCATCATTGGAGGTCGGCCAACCCAGCCCGATCTCAACCCCCCGTATGTGGACAATGAGAACGTGTTCGGCGCAACGATCGCCGCTCGGCACTTGGTCGACGCCGGTCGCCGCACGATCGGCACGATCACCGGACCACTCGACATGCCCGCCGGAGTCGACCGGCTGCAGGGATTTGTCGACGGCCTCGGCGACGCCTTTCGCCCGGACTGCGTGGAGCAGGGAGACTTCACGGTCGAGGGGGGAACCGCTGCGGCCACGCGGCTCCTTGAGCGAGTGCCAGCCATCGACGCAATCTTCGCGGCCTCAGACCTCACGGCCATGGGGGCACTCATCGCCTTGCGCAAAACGGGACGGAAGGTTCCCGAGGACGTCGCGCTCGTGGGATTCGACGACAGCCCCTTTGCGCCGACCATGGATCCACCTCTCACCACCGTTCGGCAGGATCCCGTTCTTCAGGGCCGAGCAATGGTGCGCTTGTTTCTAGCCCGCCATCGCCCAGATGTGACCCTGCCACCGGACCCGGCGATCCCCGATCTGACAGGCGCGCAACACATCGTGTTGCCCGTGGAACTGGTCACGCGCAGCTCAGGCTGACCTCGGCGTTGTCCGCGCCGTCAGATCTAGGGGCTCGCTGGTTCGCCCGCGCCGTCCCGCCCAAACCACCGCGAGACTCGGTCCTTCACCGATTGCCACCAGCGTCGGGCTGGGTCCTTCGCGAGTTGACGCGCGGCGAGGGTAAACAGTGCGGCGAGCACGAGCGCCGTGAGCGCAAGAGTGAACAACACGTTCGCGATCGGCGCGACCGCGTTATCTGACACGAATTGCGTGACGAACACGCCCGCCCCCCCGTCGGGCCCGCCCGGCATGACCTTGGCAACGGCAGACGGTCCGTATCGACCGAGGGTCAACGCGATGCCGACGGCGAGCAGTGCGATCCCGGCAGCGACCTGGATCGCGTACCAGCGCCGATGCCGCGCGAGCCACGCGGCTAGTCCGATGAGCAGGAGGCCAAACCAGAGGAACCACACCGACGCGAATTTCACCGCCGCGTAGGTGGCGCGCACCCCGTCGATCGTGGCGGCGTCGATCACTTCCACCTCAACAGTGGGGAGCGTCACCGATGGTAGAAGCGGGCCGACGAGCGGAATCTGATCGAGCCTATCGTTGAGGCGCTCGGAGAGGTCGAGCGCCACGACGAACGCGCCAGCCGGCCGGTCGCGCGTCGTGAGCGCCGCCGTGAGTTGATCAGCGACCTTTCCGGCGCTGGTTGCTACCGCCCCAGTGACGAAGTCCGAACTCAGTACCTGCACCAGTCCGTCGTGGATCTGTTGAGCGAAAATACTCAGAAGCGGTCCAAGCCGGGAGTCAGACAACTGCTCGTCGAGCGCAGTCTGGATTCGACTGGCGGCGAAGTCCGTCACTTCTGGTGCGGCGAGCAACTCTGCCGTCAGGTTACGGGCCGCAGTTCCGTCCTCGATGGCGCTCGCAGTCTTGGCGCTGAGCGACCACGTGACGACGAGCAGGACCCCGAGAAAGGCGACAAATACCGCCCCTATCCCCCGCATTGCCTTCACGAACGGCTCCTCTTCGATGAAGCACGAGCGCGCCATCCGACGACCACGGCGGCGGCGGCACACCCGACGGCGGCGACCACCGCCCATGATTGAAAGGCTACGCCCGCGCGGGAGGAAAAGGCGCTTGCAAGCAGTGTCTCGACGGCCACGTCGTCACCCCATGGCAGCACGTGTGCCACGACACCCGGGTCAACGTTGCGCACGACAAACCAGGCCGCGGCAAACCCGACGGCGAGGGCGGCGAAGAGTTTCGTCGCGAACCACCTTCGGCGCGGGGTGACCGCGATTCCCGACACGACCAGCGCGGCTCCGAGCCAGCCGCCGTAGCGTGCGAACCACTGCGCGACCGCGAACGTGGTGCGCGCTGCCTCAACCTGAGTTCGTGTCCAGACTGAGACGTGGATCGGAGCGATGCTGAGTTCGGGCACGGACCCGCCCACCGCGGGAATCGCGTCAATGCGGTCATTGACCGCCCGCGTGACGTCGATCTCGACCACCCACGGGCCCGGCGCTCTGGTTGGGTCTGTGAGAGTTTCGCGCAGTTGCGCGGCCGTCGACTCCGCTTGTGAGCGCACGAGTTGGCGAAACTCCCCCGCGCGCGCGGCGGTCGCCATCGCGGCGTCAACGGCCGCGACAACGCCGGGCGCTTCCGTATCGACGCCGACCCCCGCCAGCGCGTCGATGGCGGCGTTGTAGGCGGCGTTCGCGACGGCGTCGACAACGGCGGGCCGATCGAGGCCGACCACGACCACCGAACCGACGAGTTCACCGGACTCGACTCCCGACACCAGCGCCCGTCCCGAGGCCCAGAAGACAAGCGACAGCGCGCCACACACGATGCACAATGCCGAGAGCAGCGTGCGCAGCAACCTCACGCCTGTACGGTCCACCCGAAGAAGACGCGCTCCGCAACCGCGCGAGCGCGCCGCGAGACCCGCGAGTACGTGTCGTCAAGTTCCGGCCCCGTCAGGCGGGTGCCGAGCATTTCGGCGAGGATCCGCAATTCGCGCACATCTGCGGGCAGAACGTCGGTGTCGCGGGCATTGCCGCGCAGTGCCATCGCGCCGCGCAAATCTGTCGCGAGCACCCACGCCTCGCGAAGTGCGCGGGCGTCTGAGGCCCGCAGGAGCCCACCGTCCGCCGCGGCGTCGAGAGCGACGAGCGTCTGCGTCGTCTGCAGACCGTCCTTCGCATGGGCGTGCCGCAGCTGGAGGAGCTGAATGGTCCATTCCACGTCGGACAGCCCCCCGGGCCCGAGCTTAAGATGTCGACGCGGGTCCACACCGCGAGGAAGGCGCTCTGACTCCATCCGAGCCTTGAGGGTACGCATCTGCTTGAGGGCAGATTGCGGCAACTTCGGCGGGTATCGCACGTCATCGATCATGTCCGTGAAGGCTCGGGCCAGATCGTCATTGCCCGCGCACGGTCGCGCGCGCAGCAGCGCCTGCGCCTCCCACGGGTCAGACCATCGCCGGTAATACTCAGCGCACGAGCCGAGCGAGCGCACGAGCGCCCCGCTCTTGCCCTCTGGCCTGAGGTCCGCATCAATGGCGAGGGACGGCTGGGAACCGACGCGCTGAAGCATGGTGCGCACCTGGATCGCGAGCGCGAGCGCGATGTCGTTGGAGCCGTCGCCAGCATCGTCGTACACGAACTGAACGTCCGCGTCGGACTGATAGCTCATCTCCCGCCCGCCGTAGCGCCCCATGGCGACGATGAGAAACGGCAGGGTGCGCGCCAGTTCGCCGCGCTCGCGCGCGACGACGTGGCGGGCGATGCGCAGCGCGCCCGCGATCAACATGTCTGCGGCGTCGGAGACCGCCTGACCGGCGTCCGACGCATTCACGCGACCCAGCGTGTCGGCAGCGGCGATCCGCACCAACTCGCGTCGCCGGGCGCCTCGCAGGGCCGTCACGGCCTGATCTGGATCGTCCGAGCGCGTGAGGATGGCGTCCGCCTCCGCGCTCAGCCATTCCAGGGTGCGCGGCTCAAGGTCCGCATCATCGTCAAGCCACGAAATTGCCTCGGCCGACGCGAGCAGGGCCCTCGTCACATAACCCGAGGTAGACAGTAGCTTCGCAAGTCGCTCTGCCGCTGTCAGGGAGTCCCGCAACAACTTCAGGTACCACTGCGACTCACTGAGCTGCTCGGACAGCTGCCGGAATGCAAGCAGCCCGGCGTCGGGATCGGCGCCATCAGCGAACCACCCGATCATGGCTGGTAGCAGTTGTCGCTGGATCGCCGCTCGGCGACTCACTCCAGAAGTGAGGGCGGCAATGTGTCGCTGCGCGCCCACGGGGTCCGCGAAACCGATCGCCGAGAGCCGGGCGCGCGCAGCGTCGTCGTCGAGCGCCGCCTCGTCTGCGCTCAAGCGCGCGACGACAGGAAGGATCGGGCGGTAGAACATCTCGAGGTGCATGCGGCGTACGTCGCGCCGGATGTCTTGCCACACCTCCGTCATATAGTCGACCGTCGCGAAGCCCGAAGCCCGCGCCAGCAGCCGGAGGCCATCCTCGTCTCGGGGCATGAGATGCGTACGGGCCAGCTTGCGCAGTTGCAGTCGGTGCTCCCAGACCCGAAGCTGCCGGTAGCAGCGTTCCATGGCTGCGGCTTGAGGGCGGCCGACATAGCCGCCAACACTCAGGGCGCGGAGGGCCTCGAGTGTGCCGCGAACGCGAAGAGAGGGATCCGAGCGGCCGTGCACGAGTTGGAGTAACTGGACGGTGAACTCGACGTCGCGAAGACCCCCCGGTCCAAGTTTCAATTCGCGGTCGGACTCGGCGCCTACGTGGTGCTCAACGCGCCTACGCATCGCCTGCGCGGACTCGACGAATCCCTCACGTTCCACTGCGGACCACACCATCGGGCTCACGACCGCCATGTACTGCTCGCCAACCTCGCGATCCCCAGCTACGGGACGAGCCTTGAGAAGCGCCTGGAACTCCCACGTGTCCGCCCAGCGCTCGTAGTACGCGCGGTGAGACTCGATGTTGCGAACGAGTGCGCCGTCCTTACCCTCGGGTCGTAAGTTCGCATCGACCTGCCACAGGGCGGGTTCGCTACCCATCGAATCGCACGCACGCGCGGCCGCGTTCGCGAGCCGCGCGGCGACCCTCAGCGACCGCTCCTCGTCGATACCGTCGGCTGCCTGCGCGACATAGATGACGTCGACGTCGGACACGTAGTTGAGCTCACGCGCGCCGGTCTTGCCCATCGCGATGATCGCGAGGCGAGTCGCGGCGTAGTCAGGCTCCCCCGCACGCGCGAGTGCGAGTCCAGCCGACAGGGCCGCGCCCGCAAGGTCAGCGAGAGCGCCCGCAACTTTCGGAAACAGCCGAGTCGGAGTCGACACGAGCAGATCTTCCGCGGCGACGCGCATGAGCAGGCGGCGATACTCGACCCGCATCGCCGCAATACCCGCCGGCCCGGTCACGGTCGCGATGGGCACCTCCGAACCCGGGTCTGCCCCGACGGCCGTCAGCAGCCGAGTGCGCGGCTCGAGATCCGCAAAGTCATCCTCGGCGGGCCACGTGGAGAAGTCGGCGAGCAGTTCGGGGTGGCGTACAAGCAGGTCACCGAGGGCGACCGATCCTCCGAGCATGACCCCGAGCTTGGCGCCGGCCCTCGACCCCCGCAGCGACACGAGCGCGTCCAGTGCGCCTGCGGATTTCGCGGCCTCCGCGACGCGCAGGAGTTGCAGCAGCCCCACGTCGGGGTCCGACAGGTAAGACAGCGCGTGTGGCGGATCATCGACCGTGGCGCCGGTCAGCACCTCGATCTCTCCGATGAGCCGCTCCGCGCGTGCCGGGTCGGCCACTCCTGAACGGCGCAGCCGCTGCGCGTAACTGACTTCCCGACTGCTCACACCGCCAGCCTGCCACGTACTAGAGCACGGGCAGGTATCGCTGGAGTTCGAAGGCCGTGACCTGGTTGCGGTACGCCTCCCACTCCGCGCGCTTATTGCGCAGCACGAAGTCGAAGACCCGCTCGCCGAGCGTCTCGGCCACGAGTTCAGATCGTTCCATGACGGCGACGGCCTCGGACAGAGAAGCCGGCAGCGGCTCATAACCCATCGCGCGACGCTCCGCCGGGCTGAGTTCCCACACGTCGTCCTCTGCGCCCTCCGGGAGCTCGAGTTGGTCCTCGATCCCCTTGAGTCCTGCCGCGAGCAGCACCGAGAACGCAAGGTACGGGTTGGCTGCGGCGTCGACCGCGCGATACTCGACGCGGGTCGATTGACCCTTTCCTGGCTTGTGGATCGGGACGCGCACCAGTGCGGAGCGGTTGTTCGAGCCCCAGCACACGAACGACGGCGCCTCGGCGCCGCCCCACAAGCGCTTGTAGGAGTTCACATATTGGTTCGTGATCGCGGTGACCTCGGGGGCGTACTTGAGTAGCCCCGCCATGAATTGACGCGCCACGGGCGAGAGCTGGTGGTCCGAGCCCGCCTCGTAGAACGCGTTGCGGTCACCCTCGAACAGACTGATGTGCGTGTGCATCCCGGAGCCAGGGCCGTCAACGAGCGGCTTGGGCATGAAGGAGGCGAAGACGCCCTGCTCTAGCGCGACCTCCTTGATCACGGTTCTGAACGTCATGACGTTGTCGGCCATCGTGAGTGCGTCTGCGTAGCGCAGGTCAATCTCTTGCTGGCCCGGACCCGCTTCGTGGTGCGAGAACTCGACCGATATGCCCATGGACTCGAGCATCGTGATCGCCGTGCGCCTGAACTCGTGCGCCGTTCCGCGCGGGACGTTGTCGAAGTAGCCCGCTTGGTCAACCGGCTTCGGCGTCTGCCCGTCAACGGGTGGCTCGAAAAGATAGAACTCGATCTCAGGGTGCGTGTAGAACGTGAAGCCGAGCGCGGCCGCCCGCTTAAGCGTGCGCTTGAGCACTTGGCGCGGGTCCGAAAGCGCGGGCTCTCCCCCAGGCGTCACGATGTCGCAAAACATCCGCGCCGCGCCCTGGCGGTCGCCCCGCCACGGCAGAATCTGGAAGGTGGACGGGTCGGGGACCGCGAGCATGTCCGCCTCATACACGCGTGTCAAACCTTCAACGGCCGAACCGTCGAAGCCGATGCCCTCGTTGAACGCGTTCTCGAGTTCAGCTGGCGCGATCGCGACGGATTTGAGAACGCCGAGCACGTCCGTAAACCACAGACGGATGAAACGAATGTCGCGCTCCTCGACGCTGCGGAGCACATATTCCTGCTGCTTGTCCATGCGTCCATCCTGCCGTACCGATGTGTCGTTTGTGTGACGTGCCCGCGTGCGGCGCGCCCGCGTAGGCTGTCGCCATGTCGACGCCGCGCATCGCGCTCGCCCAGATCAACACGTGCGTCGGCGACATCGCTGGCAACGGACAGCTCGTCGTCGAATCCGTCCGCCGTGCGCGCGACCACGGCGCGGTGCTTGTCGCATTCCCGGAGATGACCTTGACCGGCTATCCGGTCGAAGACCTCGCCCTGCGCGAGAGCTTCCAACGCGCCGCGGCGCGCGGAGTCGATGACGTTGCCGCGACCTTGGAGTCCCAAGGGCTTGGCGACGTGACCGTCGTACTCGGAACACTTGGCGTCGCTGACGACGGGCGCCCGACCAACCGCGCTGTCATCCTCAAGGGCGGCGTGGTCGCTGCTACTTACGACAAACATCACCTTCCCAACTACGGCGTCTTCGACGAGCACCGCATCTTCGCCGCTGGCACTGAGCCGTGCGTCCTTGACATCGCGGACGCTCGCATCGGGCTCGTCATCTGTGAGGACATGTGGCGCGAAGGCGGCCCTGTTGCGGATATGGGAGATATCGACGCGCTCGTCGTGATCAACGGCTCACCATACGAGGAGGGCAAGGGACACGTCCGGGCCGAACTCGCCGGGCGTCGCGCCCGCGAGCTCAACGCTCCCGTCGCCTACGTGAACCTGTGGGGCGGCCAAGACGACCTCGTCTTCGACGGACATTCTTTCGTGGTGGCGCCGGACGGCACCACGCTCGCCTCCGCCCCCGGATTCCAGGATGCGCTTCTGCTGTGGGATGTCGGGGCGAAGCCCGGCCCCCTCGCGCCTGCGCAGGACGAGGATGCCCAGGTCTATTGGGCGTGCGTCACGGGTCTTCGCGACTACGTCGTCAAGAACGGGTTGACGAAGGTCGTGCTTGGGCTCTCCGGCGGCATCGACTCCGCGCTCGCTGCGACCATGGCGGCCGACGCGATCGGCGGCGCCAACGTCATCGGCGTTTCGATGCCGTCTCGATATTCGTCGGACCACTCGAAAGACGACGCGTGGGAGCTCGCCGGAAATCTCGGCGCGGACTACCGGATCCAGCCGATCGAGCCGATGGTTGCCGCATTCGACGCGGAACTCGGCCTCACGGGAGTGGCTGCGGAAAACATCCAGGCGCGTGTGCGCGGCATGATCATCATGGGGCTCGCCAATTCCGAGAACGCCTTCGCACTCGCAACAGGGAACAAGACGGAACTCGCGACCGGCTACTCCACCATGTACGGGGACGCCGTAGGCGCTTTCGCGCCGCTGAAGGATCTCGACAAGACGCGAGTGTGGGATCTCTCTCGATGGCGCAACGCCCACGCGACCGCGCACGGCGAAACGCCACCTATTCCCGCGAACTCCATCGACAAGCCACCCAGCGCGGAGCTGCGGCCAGGCCAGGTGGATCAAGACTCGCTCCCGCCCTACGCGCTCCTCGACGAGGTTCTCGACGCCTACGTCGAGCACGCGGAAGGGCGCGCGGAACTGCTCGCCCGCGGCTTCGACGAGGCCGTGGTTGACCGCGTGCTCTCACTCGTCGATCGAGCAGAGTGGAAGCGCCGCCAATACCCGCCGGGCCCGAAGGTCACCGCTCTCGCGTTCGGTCGCGACCGGCGACTACCCATCACGAGCAGGTGGCGTGAGAAAGTGGAGCCATGACGGACCGCAAGCGCGTGCGCATCCACCACTTCGCCGACATGAAGGCGCGCGGCGAGAAGATCGCCATGCTCACCGCCTACGACACGCCAACCGCGAGAATCTTCGACGCCGCGGGCGCAGACATTCTGCTCGTCGGCGACTCGCTCGCGGACAACATTCTCGGTTTCGACGACACCTCGGCCGTTGAACTCGACGACATGATTCCCTTCGCGCGCGCGGTGTCGCGCGGAGCATCGGCTGCGTTCGTCGTCGCTGACCTGCCGTTCGGCTGCTACGAGATCTCACCAGAGCAGGCAGTTGCGAGTTCCATCCGGATGATGAAGCTCGGCGGGCCGAACGCGGTCAAGTTCGAGGGCGGGCGTCGAGTCGCGCGTCAGGTCAAGGCCGTCACCGAGGCGGGGATCCCGTTTATGGGCCACCTCGGCTTCACACCTCAAAGTGAAAATGCGCTCGGTGGTCGGAGAATTCAGGGCCGCGGAGACGGGGCGCTCGAGGCCATGCTCGCCGACGCCGTTGCGCTGCAGGACGCGGGCGCATTCGCGATCGTCCTCGAGATGGTGATCGAACCCGTCGCGACCGCGATCACTCGCGAGCTCTCCATTCCTACTATTGGCATCGGTGCGGGCCCGCACACGGACGGCCAGGTGCTCGTGTGGCTAGACATGGCGGGCGTCGGCGACTGGCATCCGTCGTTCTCCAAGGCGTTTGGCAGCGTCGGCTCGCACCTGCATGGCGCGGCGGCGGACTACGTCAACGAGGTGAAGCGGGGCACGTTCCCCGGCCCAGAACACACGTTCTCGACTTAGCCGGCGAGCGCGCGGGCGCCGTCCCAGCGTCGGGCCGTGCGGTAGTACAGCAACACCCACGCATTTGAGCCCGTGGTCAGCACGTCGACACCGGCGGTGGCAGTGACCGACTGCGGCTGGTCCCCGGCGAGAGCAACTGCCGTCAACACCACGGTCGCCGCGAGGTTCGCCACGACGAGCGCCCAGATCGCGGCGGTGACCCGCCCGCTACCCGAACTCGCGCGATAACCGCGATGGCCGCGCCGCGCCGCGCGCCATCCCACCACGCACCGTACGAGCCATATCGCGAGCAGCCCGGCCGTCACCATCAGCCCGAGCGAGATCAGCGGTAGCGCGACGTTCGCGCCCCCTGCGGCGGTTGCAGCCTCGGACCCCGCCTTCGTTCCCGCGCTCCAGCGCCAGAGCGTGGCTGAGACGTCCGCGCTGCCGGCAACGAGGAGGGCAAAGACTGCGATGAGGACCCAGAAACGCGCCTGCCCCGACGGGGTCACTCGTCCTCTTCGCCCGTCCACTTCGCGTCATCGTCGTCCCATGCAGCGTTGCGCTTGCGGGCAATTTCGATCGCGTTCTCGGCCTGCTCAGGGGTGTCGTACGGGCCCATGAGGTACTCCCACGAACTGAGTCGCCCCTTCTCGACCATCTTCGTGCGCGTGTTGTAGAAGTACTCTGGCTTGCTCTGACCCTCGTCTGTCATGGCGCCTACCTCCGTGAATAGACTGCCAGGTATGGCCCCCGGACGCGAGAGCATTGTCAAGGGTGTCGTGTCACCCTTGCGTTCGGTTCCAGGCGGGATCGCGCGGCCCGACTACGTCGGCAAGAAGCGCGCCGCCCGGTGGCAAGGCGGCGACATTCATGACGCCGAGATGATCGACCGTATCCGCGTCAGCGCGCGCATCGCGGCGCAAGCGCTTGCCGAGGTCGGGCGGCACGTTCGCCCCGGAATCACCACCGACGAACTCGACCGCATCGGCCACGAATTCGTGCTCGACCACCGCGCGTATCCGTCGACGCTCGGATACCCCGGAAGCGCGGGGCGCCCGGCCTTCCCCAAGTCCTTGTGCACATCGGTCAACGAGGTGATCTGCCACGGCGTGCCCGATGACACGGAAATCCACGAGGGCGACATCGTCAAAGTGGACATCACCGCGTTCAAAGACGGCGTTCACGGAGACAATTGCGGATCGTTCATCGCCGGCGAAGGTTCGCAAGCGTCGCGTCAACTCGTCGAGGTGACGCACGAGGCCATGATGCGTGGGATTCGGGCGGCGGCGCCCGGCCGCCAGGTTAATGTCATCGGTCGCGTGATCGAGAAGTACGCGACTCGCTTCGGCTACGAGTCCGTGCGCAACTACACGGGGCACGGCGTCGGGCCGGCTTTCCACACGGGACTCATCGTTCCCCACTACGACGCGGCACCTGATCACGACGACCTCATCGAGCCTGGAATGGTCTTCACCGTCGAGCCCATGCTGTGCGCGGGTTCGGAATCGAGCCACGAGTGGGACGACGGCTGGACGGTCGTGACGGACGACGGGTCGTGGGTCGCGCAATTTGAGCACACCATCCTCATCACCGACACGGGACCGGAGGTCTTGACACTGCCATGACACACATCGGATTTGGAGTCGACATCGGCGGGAGCGGCATCAAGGGCGCGCCAGTAGATCTGGACGCGGGCGAGTTTCTCGAGGGCCGATTCCGCATTCCTACCCCGCAACCCGCGACCCCGGAGGCTGTCGGCGCGACCGTCGCCGAAGTCATCGCGCACTTCAACCCTGCTCCAGAGATTGCGATTGGCGTCGCGTTCCCAGGAGTCGTGCAACACGGCGTCGTACGGACGGCCGCAAATGTTGACGACGCGTGGATTGGGACAGACCTCGGCGCAGTGATCCGCGACCACTCCGGGCGTGACGTGTACGTGCTCAACGACGCCGACGCGGCCGGCTATGGCGAGTTTCGCTACGGCGCCGCACACGGCCGAGACGGAGTCATCTTCCTCGCGACGCTCGGAACCGGAATCGGCACCGCGATGATCGTCGACGGGACGCTGGTACCCAACCTGGAATTCGGACACATCATCATCGATGGCCACGACGCCGAGGAGTACGCGGCGGAGTCCGCGCGCGATCGTCATTCGCTCAGCGACGACGAGTGGATCGCCAACCTGCAGCGCTACTTCACCGAGATCGAGAACCTCTTTTGGCCCGACCTCTTCATCGTCGGTGGAGGCGTCTCTAAGGAGCACGCAAGTTTCTTGCCGAGACTCTCGCTGCGCACACCCATCGTTCCCGCTGAACTGTTCAACGCGGCGGGAATTGTGGGTGCCGCCGCCGCGGCAGCCGCGCACCACTAGCCTGCGCTCTTGCCCCACAGGTCGCGTGGTTCGTGACCCCCATTTTGTACGCGTAACCTGGGGTTTCTTGCTTGTGAACCTCAACCGCTAGGTTTCTGTCTGTGAATGAGAACATGCCGCCCGTCGCGGCCCGCCTGCATACCGTCGAGAGCTTCACCCGCGAATTTCTGCGAGAGCTAAATTTCGGCCAGGGCGTCGACCTTGACCGAGCGTCGGACAACGACAAGTACCTGGCCCTGGCCCGCACCGTTCGTCACTACCTCATGACGCGCTGGCTTGAGATGTTGCGCAACCAGTACCGCGACCAGGCAAAGACCGTCGCGTACCTGTCGGCCGAGTTTCTGCTCGGCCCGCAGCTCGAGAACAACCTCCTCGCGTCGGATCTCGAGGAGATCGCCGCCGATGCCCTCGCGCACCTGGGCATCAACATCGAGGAGCTGCGCGGAGTGGAGGTCGAGCCAGGCCTCGGCAACGGCGGCCTCGGCCGTCTCGCGGCGTGCTTCATCGATTCACTCGCCACCATGAACGTCCCGACGGTTGGGTACGGCATTCGTTACGAGTACGGGATCTTCCGCCAGACCTTCGTCGACGGCCGTCAGGTCGAGCAGCCGGACAACTGGCTGCGGCTCGGATCGCCGTGGGAGCTGCCGCACCCCGAAAACGCCGTCGAGGTGTCATTCGCGGGGCACACCGAGCCGGTCGCGGATGGTCCCGACGGGGCGCGCCGCTGGGTGCCAGGCTGGAAAGTCAACGGAATCCCCTACAACTACCTCGTGCCCGGATACCGCAATGGGCGCGTCAACACGCTGCGCCTGTGGAGCGCGGAAGCGACGCACGCGTTCGACCTGCAAATCTTCAACGCTGGCGACTACGCCGAAGCCGTTCGCGCCCAAACCTTCGCCGAGAACATCTCGAAGGTGCTGTATCCGGAGGACTCCACGCCCCAAGGCAAGGAGCTGCGCCTGCAGCAGCAGTACTTCTTCGTGGCGTGCTCGCTGCGCGACCTCTTCCAGAACGTCCTGCCGCCGGACTTCGATCTGACGAAGCTGCCGGACCGGATCATCTACCAACTGAACGACACTCACCCTGTGATCGCGGTGCCTGAGTTCATGCGACTGCTCGTCGATGAGTTCGGCTGGGAGTGGAAGGCTGCGTGGTCTGTCACCCGCAAGTGCTTCGCATACACGTGCCACACCTTGTTGCCCGAGGCACTCGAAGTATGGCCAGTCGAGCTGCTCGGCAGGCTCCTGCCGCGCCACCTCGAGATCATTGACCGCATTAACCAGGAGTTCCTTGCTCAGGTCCGCGCCGCGTTCCCGGGCGACGAGGCGCGCGTCCAACGGATGTCGATCATCGCGGAGGGCCAGCACCGTGCTGTGCGAATGGCGCACCTCGCGACGGTCGCTGGATTCAAAGTGAACGGCGTCGCCGCGCTGCACTCTGAGCTCCTCGCAGACAAGGTGCTCGCCGATTTCGCTGAGATGTGGCCAGAGAAGTTCACCAACGTCACCAACGGCGTGACGCCGCGACGGTTCGTGCGACTCGCGAACCCCGGACTCTCCGGCCTGATCACCGAGGCGATCGGCGACGGCTGGGTGACCGACCTCGAACGCTTGCGAGAGTTGGAACCGCTCGCCAACGACGCCGAGTTCCGTCGTCGCTTCCGCGAGGTGAAACTCGCGAATAAGCAGCGGTTCGCACAGGTCCTCGCGGCTCGCGACGGCATCGAGATCGCGGGCGACGCCATGGTCGACGCCATGGTCAAGCGGCTCCACGAGTACAAGCGTCAGAGCTTGAAACTGCTGCACATCGTCTCCTTGTACGAGGGCATTCGCTCCGGACGCCTGCCGCTCGAAAGCGTCACGGCGCGCACATTCGTGTTTGGCGCGAAGGCCGCGCCCGGGTACTTCATGGCGAAGGAGACGATTGCGCTCATCAATGCCGTTGGCTCCACCATCAATGCCGACGCGTCGCTCAAGGGCCGCCTCAAGGTCGCCTTCCCAGCGAATTACAACGTCACCCTCGCGGAGACGCTCATTCCCGCCGCGGACCTGTCAGAGCAGATCTCGCTCGCGGGCAAGGAAGCGTCGGGCACCGGCAACATGAAGTTCGCGCTCAACGGCGCGCTCACCATTGGCACGGACGACGGCGCGAACGTCGAGATCCGTGAACTCGTTGGCGACGACAACTTCTTCCTCTTCGGGCTCACCGAACCCGAAGCGTCGGCTCTCGAGGCGCAGGGCTACCACCCGTCCGAGTACTACCGCTCCGACGAGGAACTGCGAGGGGCGCTTGACCTCATCGCGTCGGGAGCGTTCTCGGCCGGTGACGCAGGGGTGTTTGCACCTGTCGTGTCGAACCTGCTGCATTCGGACCGCTTCATGGCACTCGCGGACTTCCGCTCGTACATGGACGCTCAGGCGCGCGTCGAAGCGGCATACGCGAACCAGGACGCGTGGAGTCGCGCGGCGGTTCTCAACGTCGCGCGCACCGGATTCTTCTCGTCCGACCGCTCGATCCAGGACTACCTCGACCGCATCTGGCGAGTTGCCCCGATCGAACAGAACGAGTAGCCGTTCCACTGTGTCGCCGCGCCGGGTGATACTGGCCGAATGACCCCGATCGCCAAGCCCGTCGAGCGCATGCGGGCGCGTGTCGGCGACGCGCTCTTCATGCGAATCGCCGGCCCGAACGGCGATGAGGCGCGTCGCCGCATCCACGGCACCCCTGGCCCGCGCTGGTTCCCGCGCGGGAGCCCGATCCGCAGGGTGCACGGCGACGCGTCGACGTTCGTTGGCGGACTACGCGCGCTGCTGCTGCAGTCGCTTCACCCGCTCGCGATGGCTGGCGTCGCCGGGCACTCTGGGTATCGTGGCGACCCGTGGGGGCGCCTCGCTCGCACGTCGTCATTCCTCGCATTCACGACCTTCGGCACCGCCGACGACGCGCAGGAAATGGTGGACCGAGTGCGCGCCGTGCACGACCGCGTGCGTGGCAAGGCGCCCGACGGCCGGTCATTTCGAGCGAGCGATCCGCACTTGCTGCGGTGGGTCCACATCGCAGAAGCTGACTCGTTTCTCGCGGCGTACCAGCGCTACGGCGAACAGCGCCTGACGAACGAGGAGGCCGACGAATATGTCTCCCAATCCGGTCGCGTCGCACTCGCGCTCGGCGCGACCGACGTGCCGGCCACGACCGCCGAGCTGGCGCAGTGTCTCGAGGCCTACCGTCCCGAACTTGAAGCTTCGGAGGCCGCGCTCGACACCGCGCACTTCTTGCTACGCGAGCCTCCCTTGCCGTGGGCCGCGCGTCCCGCCTACGCGCTCATTGCTGCAGGCTCCGTGGCGCTGCTTCCGCGGTGGGCGCGCGACGAACTCCGGATCGGGGGCCTCCCGACACGCCTCCTTGGGCCACTCGGCGGTTCCGTCGCGACCCGAGCGGTGCGGTGGGGACTCGGCCCGGCGGACGCTCGAAACCCGCGGGTTGAGGCTGCTTGACCCGTCGACCGTTCCCTACTGACGCGCGTCGTCAGCCGAAGCGGGGCCGTCAGCCACGGCGGGGTCATCAGTGTGCGGCTTTCGTGCGAACGGCACCGAGCGCTTCACCGCAGCGGATCCCGTGTGGACCAATTCCGGATCCACGATGGTGAGCTTGAATACCGCAGGCCCGGAGCAGAACAGTGCGACGAGCAGGAACCACCCGCCCTCGATGAGCAGGCGCGACTCCGTCAAGGATTGCAGCAGCAAGGCTGCGATCAGGAGCGCCCACCCCAGCGGAACATACGTGTCGCCCTTGTCGGCGCGCTCCACGAGTCGCCACGCGCTTCCAAACACCAGTACGACGATGACGACAAGCAGCACAAGGCCGATCAGCCCCAGTTGGAGCCATGCATCGATGAAAGCGTTGTGGGCGTGCGGGACGATCATGTCGAAGTGAGAGTTGATGCTCTTGTATGGCTCCGCCCAGATCGGCCAATACCCCACGAACCCATAGCCATCCGGCCGCTGCTGCGCGTATGACATCGCCTGGTTCCAGATTTCGGTGCGATTCGTCGCGTCCGGATTGCGATCGAATGCTCCGAAGATCTGGTCGCGGTACTTGATCGTGACCACGGCGGCGACGGCCGAGACGCCGAGCACGCCAAACGAAAGAGTCCGCTTGATCGGGGTCGCGACACGGCGGATGACCACCGCCGACAGCGCCAACGCCGCAACGTACAGCGCCGTCACCGTGACCGTCGCCGAGGCGGTCAACAGGTAAACGGCGAACGCGGCAGCGAGTGTCACGATGGCGTCGGGCCGGCGCAATCTGCGCTCGAGCATCAGGATGACGGTAACGATGGTCGTGAGCAGCGCAATCGCCGCGAATGGGTTGCGGTTGCCCACGAAACCCTGGATCGGGCCACCCTCAAGGAGATTGTTCTCCGACCAGATCGGCACCGCGCCCGCGTCAACGCCAGCGATCTTCGCGAGGTCCATCGATAGCGGCGAGATAGGGCTGCGGATGATGAAGGCGACGATCATCTCGAACGCGATGCCGATGAAAAGGCTGATCTGGAGGCCGCGATACAGCAATTCCATGAACCTCAGCGCGCTCGTTCGTCGCACGGACGCTACGGCCATGTACGTCGTCGCAAGCAGCGCCACCACCGCAATCACCGTGACGGTGCGGGTTGCTGACCACAGGATGCTCAGCGTCGCGAGACCCGTGTACGCGTAAATGATTGGCGCGATCCTGAGGCTCGGGATCGATGCGCGAAAACTCACCGCGACAGTCGTGACGGTGAGTGCCGCGAGCGCCGCGTAGGCCGGGATGCCGAGCAGGTAGCGAAAGCCTTGGCCCGACGTGAGGAGAACTATCGCCCAGATCGTCAGGTAGTCACGTGTGCGGTCCGAGGCGAGGCGGTCCATGAGTGAAGCCCGGCCGGCTCGCTCCATGAATCCTCACAGGTTCCTTGCCTAGGGCGACTGTCGCGGGACGCACGGCGTGCGTCCGTGCACTTCATCGTATCGCTGAGCGCTAGTTGACTCCCCCAACCTCGGCGCCCGGCTCGAATGAGCCGTTCGCGATGGCGAGCCAGAATGCCTCGCCCTCGTCGGGGTCAAGCAGAACGGTCGAGCCGACCCCAGCCACACGATGGTTGATGCTCGCCAGCGGTGGAGTCCCGGTGACGGCCTGACCGCCGAGACCCGAACGGACGGCAAGGGCAAAGCGCGCGAGGTCGAACGCGCCGGTCCCTTCACTCACCGTGAAAGCGTCAAGGCCTGCTCGGGCGACCGGCACAAGCGTGAACGGGTTGAGCAGTGTTGCGGGCTTGAGGATCTCGTCCGCAACGGCGCCCACCAACTGTTGCTGACGCTGGGTTCGTCCGATGTCGCCGAGCGGGTCGCTGTAGCGCATGCGCGAAAACGCGAGGGACGTCTCGCCGTCCGACAGGTGACAGCCCGCCGACCATTCGAGCTGGCTCTTCTCGTCGCTGACATCACGGTCGTAACACAACTCGACCCCTCCCACAGCGTCAACAAGATCCGCCACTCCGGTGAACCCAACCTCGACGTAGTGGTCGACCGTGAGCCCAGTGAGTTGCTCCACTGTCTCGACAAGCAGCGGCGGGCCGCCGAACGAGTACGCTGCGTTGATCTTGTTGGCATCGCGGCCAGGGATCTTCACGTACGAATCGCGAGGGATGCTGATGAGTGCTGTCGGCCCGCTTGTCGGCTTGTGAAGCACCATGATTGTGTCCGTTCGTGCCCCTGTGGTGCCGTCGGCACCCACCCATCCGGCGCGCGAGTCCGACCCGACAATCAGGTAGGTGTCGCCAGCGGTCCCAGGTGCGCCGCTCAGCGCATCAACTGTCGTGATATGAGCCGACACCCACATGAAGAATCCGATCGCGCACGCGATCAGCAGCGCGATAGTGATCAAGAGCGCGGCGCGAAGGCGGTGCACGATTCGGCGCGGCGTACGGTTCTCTGGCGCGTTCGCCTGCACGGCGGAGGGCGCCGGGTACGTCGGGCGCTGAGTTGGGGGCGTCAGCCGCTGAGTTGGGGGCGTCGGCCGCTGAGTTGGGGGCGTCGGCCGCTGAGTTGGGGGCGTCGGCCGCTGCACCGGCAGAATCGACGGCGGCATGGGCCGCGAGGGATCGCGCCACGACGGATCGTTTCGCGAGCCGTCGCGATCGTCGGTTGGGGTCACCATGCGAGGGTAACGCGCCGGCGAGTCAGTACCAGAACGGGTCTTGCGTCGCGTAGGGCGCTTCGAGACTCGCGACCTCCTCCGCCGTGAGCACGACATCGAGGGCGGCGACGGCGTCGGCGAGGTGGTGCGGTTTGGTGGCCCCGACGATCGGCGCCGCGACCACCGGCTTCGAGAGCACCCACGCGAGGGCGATCTGGGCCATCCCCACTCCCCTGGCGGCCGCGACGCGTTCGACCGCGTCGATGACCGGCCCGTCGACGTCCCTATCGAACGCTTTCGCGACACTGTCGGAGGCTGACCGCGGCGTCTGCTGACCGCGCGGGCGAGTGAGCCGTCCCTTGCCCTGCGGCGAGTATGGCACCGACGACACACCCATATCCGCACACATCGGTAGCATCTCGCGCTCCTCCTCGCGTTTAAGAAGGTTGTATTGATCCTGCATTGCGACGAACCGCGTCCAGCCGTTGAGACTCGCCGCGTGTTGCAGCTTGGCAAACTGCCACGCCCACATCGACGACGCGCCAAGGTACAGCGCCTTACCAGCTTTCACGACATCGTGAAGCGCCTCCATCGTCTCCTCGACCGGAACGTCGGGGTCAAATCTGTGGATGTAGAGCACGTCGACGAAATCGGTACCGAGTCGCGTGAGGGAGGCGTCGACCTGTTCAACGATGGCCTTGCGCGACAAGCCCGATCCGCCCGGGCCGGCGTGCATCGTGCCGAAGACTTTGGTCGCGAGCACGATCTGGTCGCGGCGAGAGAAGCGCCTCATCGCGCGTCCCACAAACTCCTCCGAGGTGCCATCCTGATAGCCGTTCGCCGTATCCCAGAACGTGATCCCGAGTTCGACGGCCTGGCGGAAGAACGGCGCTGCGTCGTCCTCATCTAGTGTCCAGGAGTGCAGCCCAGCGCCCGGACGGCCGTAGCTCATGCAGCCGAGCGCAAGCCGCGGGACGCGCAGGCCGGAGGATCCGAGTCTCGTGTGCTTCATGGTCTCCCTTTCGACATGGGGTTCAGCGGGTGCCACCGTCGACGTCGGCGAGCAGCCCGGCCGCCTGCTGATCGTCGGCCCAGTGCTCGAGCAGCTGCAGGGCGTCCGCGGTGGCCGAGCCCGGTTCCACCGCATAGACCACCAGCGTAAGGTCGAGGTCAGACGGCAACGACATGCCCTCGAACTCGAGGTCGATCGCTCCCACCGCGGGGTGGATCAGCCGCTTCGCGCCGGACCGGTGGAACTTGACGTCGTGCCGGGCCCACAGCGTGCGGAACTCCTCCGAGCGCGTCGACAACTCGCCGATCAGCCGGGTGAGGGCGGGATCGTGAGGACGCTTTCCTGCCTCCATGCGCAGCAGCGCGCTGACGTCGCTTGCGGCCTGCTTCCAGTCGTCGAAGAACGCGCGCGAGCCGGGGTCGAGGAAGACGTAGCGGGCGGTGTTGACGGGGCGCTCGCGGCTCGCGAGCAACGGCGCGTACAGCGCCCGCGACGCGCGGTTGTGCGCCAGGTGATCGAGACGACCGTTGCGGACCCAGGCGGGCGCCGTGATGGAGTCGAGGATGCGTTGCACGGTGGGCGGGACCGCGGCCGGCGCGCCGCGGCCGGCTGCACGGGACGGGCTACGGGAGGATGCGGGGCCCGCGGCCCGCGCGAGGTCGTACAGGTGGGAGCGCTCGGCATCGTCCAACTGGAGGGCGCCGGCGAGCGCGTCCAACACCGAGTCCGAGGCCCCGGACAGGTTGCCGCGCTCGAGCCGCACGTAGTAGTCGACCGAGACGCCCGCGAGCATCGCCACCTCCTCGCGGCGCAGGCCCGGGACGCGGCGATTGCCGCCGTACGCAGGCAGCCCGGCCTGCTGAGGCGTGATCCGCGCACGGCGGGTACGCAGGAACTCCGTGATGGCGGGGCGGTCGGTCATGGCTTCACGGTACGGCGCGGCGCGTGGCGAAGGGAGGGTATGTCAGTACCGGTCACGGCCGTCACTGCCACGCACGCACGGATCGGTGATGGAATCGTCGCATCGATCCATCGACCGAAAGGCCCTTCCATGCAGCACGTCACGCTCCACAACGGTGTCGAGATGCCGATTCTCGGATTCGGCGTCTTCCAGATCCCCGACGCGGATACCCAAGGAGCTGTCGAGGCAGCCCTCGAGGCCGGCTACCGCAGCCTCGACACCGCCGCGGCCTATCAGAACGAGGCCGCTGTGGGCCGCGCGATCGCGGCCTCCGGCATCGCACGTGACGAGCTATTCGTCACCACCAAGCTCTGGATTGGCGGCCAGGGAGAGTCCGCCGCACGCGAGGCCTTCCAGCTCTCGCTCGACGCGTTGGCGCTCGACCACCTCGACCTCTACCTCATCCACCAGCCGTTCGGCGACTACTACGGATCCTGGCGCGCGATGCAGGCGCTGCTCGGCGAGGGCCTCACGCGGGCGATCGGCGTCTCCAACTTCTACCCCGACCGCCTGGTGGACCTGATCCTCCACTCCGACATCGCGCCCCACGTCAACCAGGTCGAGACCCACCCCTTCTTCCAGCGCGCGGCCGACCAGGCGGTCATGCGCGAGCACGGCGTCCAGATCGAGTCCTGGGGTCCCTTCGCCGAAGGGCGGAACGGCCTGTTCACCGACCCTGAGCTGCTCGCGATCGGAGCGGCCCACGGCAAGTCCGTCGCACAGGTGGTGCTGCGCTGGCTGATCCAACGCGGCGTGGTGGCCATCCCCAAGTCCGTGCGATTGGACCGCATGGCGGAGAACCTCGACGTGTTCAACTTCGCCCTCACCGATGAAGACATGTCCACCATCGCCGCGAAGGACACCGGCACGAGCCTGTTCTTCGACCACCGCACCGCCGAAGCCGCGATGTACCTCGCCGGCCGCCACCGCGGCTAGCTCCACAGCGCGGCTGAGCTCAACCGCATCGTCCCTCACATTCCCACGGAAGGATCCACTATGGAGTACACCCGCCTCGGCCGCTCCGGCCTCAAGATCAGCCGCCTCGCGTTGGGCACGATGACGTACGGCGACCCGGCGAGGGCCTTCCCCGCGTGGGCGATGGACGAGGACGCGGCGCAACCATACTTCCGGCAGGCCGTTGAGCTGGGCATCACGTTCTGGGACACCGCCAACGTGTACTCCGCGGGATCGTCCGAGGAGATCGTCGGCCGCGCCATGCGCGAGTTCAGCCGCCGGGAGGACATCGTGCTGGCGACCAAGCTCCACTTCCGCATGCACGACGGCCCGGGCGGCCAGGGGCAGTCGCGCAAGGCGGTCATGGAGCAAATAGACGCGTCCCTCACACGCCTGGGCACCGACTACGTGGACCTCTATCAGATTCATCGCTTCGATCCGCACACTCCCATCGAGGAGACCATGGAGGCGCTCCACGACGTCGTGAAGTCCGGCAAAGCGCGGTACATCGGCGCCAGCGCCATGTGGGCCTGGCAGTTCGCGTCCATGCAGCACGCGGCGGACCTGAACGGCTGGACCCCATTCGTGTCGATGCAAGACCAGTACTCGCTGCTGTACCGCGAGGAGGAGCGGGAGATGCTCGGGCTCCTCGCCCATCAGGGCGTCGGGTCGATCCCGTACTCGCCGCTGGCCAAGGGCCGCGTCGCGCACCCGTGGGGCACTGTGACCCACCGCAACGCGAACGACCCCATCCAGGTCGCCACGTTCGTGGAGGAGGACAAGGCGATCGTCGAAGCGGTCGAGCGGGTAGCCCAGGCCCGCGGCGTGCCGATGGCGCAGGTCGCGCTCGCGTGGGTGCTGCGCAACCCGGTGGTGAGTGCGCCGATCGTGGGCGCCACCAAGCCGCACCACCTGGACGATGCGGTGGCCGCGCTGGACATCGATCTCACGGAGGACGAGGTCTTGGCGCTCGAGGAGCACTACACGCCCCGCGCACCCAAGGGCTTCTAGGCGCGACGTCGGGGCAGCCGGAACCGGCGCGGGCCGTCGACCAGGCCCTGGCGCGTCCCTGTGAGTACGTTGGGACCATGACGGATCAGAGCCAACTCTTCCCCGGAAAGCACTTCATTTCGACGGTGCTCGACGCCCTCGAGACAAAGACTCGAATGACGGGCGGCCTGGCCCGCATCTATCTCATGCGAGCGGCGATGGCCGGGGCGCTGATCGGCCTCATGTACCTCACGTACTTCTCGGTACTCACGGCGTTCGCGAGCATCGGCGAGGGCGATCTGATTGGCATCGGAAAGATCCTCGGCTCGCTTGTGTTCGGGTTCGCGCTCGTCTTCATCTACTACAGCAAGTCAGAACTGCTGACGTCGAACATGATGATCGTGACGATCGGCCTCTACTACAAGAGCACGACCGCGCTGAGAGCCCTCCGGATCCTGCTGTATTGCTACGGCGGGAACATCATTGGCGGAATCGCGATCGCGCTGCTCGTGTCTGCGTCGAGCCTCGGTGACGGCGCTGTCGGCGAACAGATGAACGCCGCGGTCGAGCACAAACTGGCGTACGTGTCCGGTGGCCTCAGTGGTTGGTCGGATCTGTTCGTACGCGCGGTGCTGTGCAACTTCATGATCAACCTGGCGATGCTGCTCGTCTACAACGGCATGATTAAGGACGACGTGACCAAGTCGCTCGCGATGATCATGAGCGTGTTCATCTTCGCGTTCGTGGGGTTTGAGCACTCCGTCGCGAACACGGTCGTGTTCACGATCGTCGGACTTCACGACGGTATCGACGTTGGGCTCGCGGCGGGCAACGTCGCCATCGCGATGCTCGGCAACTATGTCGGCGGCGGGTTGCTGATCGGCTGGTACTACGCGTACGCCAACGACGACCGGAAGTTCCTGCGCAGGCAGGGCACGGCGTCGGGCGATTAACCGCCCTTCAGCCCACCGACATGCGGGCTTGCACGGAAGGTTCGTTCAGGCCATGCTTTCGGCGCGGAGCGCGTCAACGAGCAGCCCCACGAGAGCTTCAACGTGCACGTCCGCAGACGAGGAAGCGTCGTCCACCGCCACCCCATCGAGCGCTCGCGCAGCAAGCCCAGACTTGCTATCGATGAGTTGGGCGATCTTCGCGTCGATCGTTTGCGCGGCAATGATCCGCCATGCCGTGACCGGTTCGGACTGGCCGATTCGGTGGATCCGGTCGATGGCCTGGGTCTGCTCGGCGTCAGTCCACGAAAGCTCCGCCAGCACGAGGTTAGACGCGACCTGGAGGTTGAGGCCAACGCCGGCAGCCATGAGCGAACACACGGCGATCGACACCCCGGGGTCTCCGGTAAACGCTGAAATGTTGGCCTCGCGGGCCTTAGGCGTCTGGTCGCCACGAATCGAGGCGTAGCGCATACCGCGATCGGCGAAAATCTGCTCAGCCTGATCCATGACGTCGACATGCTTCGCGAAGAACACCACTTTGCCGACGTTGCGGGCAAGCTGCGCGGTGTAGTCCGCGGCCAGACCGGCCTTCGCTTGGCCGATCTTCCTGACCATCGTGAAGACATTCTCGCCGCCCGCCTTTGAACTCGCGTCCTTGAGCTCTGCCGCTGCGATCCGCCGGGCAAGCTCGAGGTCGATGTCGGCCGTCGGGTCGTGGTCCGGTCGCGCCGCGACGGCCCGACGGTACGTCTCGACCATCCGGAGCGCGAGTGCGGCCTCGGCGGCGCGGATCGACCGGCCGACGGGACCGTCGAGCTCAACGGGCAAGTCAGCCACTCTGCGGGCCGGGATGTCCGCCGCGACGTCCGCCTTGCGCCGACGCACAATGCCCATGTCGATCACGGCGGCGCGCGCCGCGGCGTAGAACCCGGGATCGGTGGGAATGAGGCCCGTCTCCTCAAGGGAGGCCATCAGATGGCCCAGCGGCTTCTCGTCGTCGATCCAGCCCAAGAACTGCCAAATAGCGCGGAAGTCCTCGATGTCGTTAATCAGCGGAGTGCCGGTCAACGCCATCAGCAACGGCCGTGCCGTGCGCTGCCGAATCCTGGCAGACAAGGCGAGCACGTGCCGCGAGCGCTGGGATCCCTTGTTCTTAATAAAGTGCGCCTCATCGACAACCATCCCGCGAAACCCGAGGTCGCCGAACCAGCCGACATGACGGTCGAGGATGTCGTAGTTGACGATCACCACGTCCGCGAACGCGTCGACCTCGTCGCCGTCGCCGTGGACGACGGTGGCCCGCCGGTGCGGGGTCCACAGTTCAACTTCGTGCGCCCAGTTTGTCTTGACGACATTGGGCACCACGACGAGCAGCGGGTAGGCGTCGGCGGCCTGCGCGGCGAGCAGCGCTTGCGCCGTCTTGCCCAGGCCGGGCTCATCGGCCAGCAAGAACGAGCGATGGCCCCGTGCCGCGGCCGCCACGACCTGCGCCTGGTGCGGCATGAGCGCTCGCCCGACGGGAACGCGCACCGCGCCCGCGGTCGAGGAACTCGGTTCGGGGAGCGACATGCAGGCACGCACGCCCGGTGTGTCAAGTTCGAAGGCCCGGAAGAGCGGTTCGAGCAACTCCCATCCCGCGAGCCTGTGGGGCCGTTCATGGGGCCGCTCCGCTACGGCACCAAAGTCGGGCGCCAGGAACGGGTTGGCGAGTCGGTGCGAGATCGCCGATTGCGGCACGACCGTCTTGTCGACGGTCAACGGAGGAGTGATCTCGACCGGATTCTCTGGCTCCTCGACAACCTCCCGTCCGGCTGCGCGCAACACCGTCGCCGTGTAGGAACGGGCCGCATCGGAGACCCTCGCGTCGTCGGCGAGCAGCGCGAGCAGCGAGGTGTCGCGTGCGGCAATCTTGGCAAGGATGGTCGCCACCCCATCGAGCCGCCTCAGCGCCTCGTCCCTGCGGGCGCCGGCCATGCCGCTATCGGCTTTGACCCGGGCCCTCTCCTCCCGGACGAGGAGTGCGACCACCTGGAACTGGGTGCGCGTCGTGCCACGCGTCGGGGGTCGGTGCACGCTGCGGTCGACGTCGTTCGCGACCGCGGCAAGGACCGCAATGAGGTCCTGCTTGGCGGGGCGCGGCGCGCGTCGCTGTGAGGTGCGGGAATCGTTGCGCCCGCGACCTCGCCCTTGCCCAGTTCCTGACAACTCGCCTCCTCCTTCCGCGCCGATGAACCGGCACGCTACGTCGCTCAGCGCCCGCGAAGCGCGATCGCCGCTGCGATCACGATCGTCTCGGCAACACCGCCCCAGGTCGCCACCTAGAACACGGACGAGTTGGCCGATACGCCGGGTTCTGTCTCCACGCCGAAGCGCGGGGGCGACCATCCATCTACGACGTACGTTGCCGCACGCCTCTAGCGGCCTACCCGGATACTCGGGCGAGCAGCCCTCAAACGCATCCTGTCTGGCCTTGCTCCGGGTGGGGTTTACCGTGACCGCCGCTGTCACCAGCGACGCGGTGAGCTCTTACCTCACCTTTTCACCCTTACCTCCGTCGCCGGAGGCGGTTGTTTTCTGTGGCACTTTCCCGCGGGTCACCCCGGGTGGTCGTTAGCCACCACCCTGCTCTACGGAGCCCGGACGTTCCTCGGCGCCCCGGGGGGCGACGCGGCCGCCTGGCCAACTCATCCGCGTCACAAGCATAGGCTGTCGCGCGTGCTTGTGCTGCTGCCGCCTTCCGAGGGAAAGTCGGCTCCGGCGTCGGGCGACCCCGTTGATCTTGCAGCGATGGCGCACCCCGAACTTACGGCGGCACGGCGGCGCGTCGGCAATGCGCTCGCGCGAGAGAGCGCTTCGCGCGGGGCGCTCGACAGGCTCGGGGTGGGCGCGTCTCTCGCCGGCGAGGTGTCGCAGAACGTGACGCTGTGGGAGAACCCGGCCGATGTCGCGGCGCGCGTCTACGACGGGGTCCTGTACAACGCGGCGGGGATGGCGTCTTGGGATAGGCCGACGCTCGCGCGGGCTGGCATGCGCGTCCGGATCGTTTCGGCGCTGTGGGGCGCGATATCGCCGGCTGACGTGATCCCGG
>JAHEMW010000055.1 GCA_024643505.1 Demequinaceae bacterium | reverse complement strand
CATCTCCGCGGAGTGTTGGGCCTCACCGACGAGCTCGGCACCGCGGCCTTTGTCGCGTCTGGTGAGGTAAAGGTGAACGTGCCCCTCTTCGGCGCGATGATCGAACGGACACTCGCGGATGCGTTCTCGCGCGGCCTGAGCGCCGAGCTGGCCGAGGCAGACGCCTGGCTTGCCCGCCAGTGACGACGCTGCGAGCCGCAGCTCTCGTGTTCGTCGGGGGCGCGGTTGGCGGCACGCTTCGCCTCCTCATCGGCCAGGCCATCCCCGCTGACGCGGGGCACGTGCCGTGGGCGATCGTCGCCATCAACCTCGTAGGTTCCGCCGTGCTCGGCTTTGTGGTCGCTCGCGGACAGGCACGCGTGACCTGGCGCCTGTTCCCCCTGATAGGGCCTGGGCTGCTCGGCGGATTCACGACATTCTCGTCGCTCGCGGCGCTCACCTGGGCGACTGACGTCTCCGCGAGCACCGGGCTGATAGTGCTCGCGGCCACCATGATCGGGTGCGTGCTCGCTGCCGCAGGCGGCTGGGCACTTGGCTGGATTGAAGCCGAGCGCGAGATCGCGGTTGAGCAGACATGAGCGGTTGGGTGCTATTCGCGGCCGCGGTCGGATGCGGTATCGGCGCGACGATCCGATACTTGCTTGGACGCGTTGACCACCCGCAGTCCTTCCCGTGGCCAACGGTGACAGCAAACGCCCTCGGTTCCGCGATTTTCGGGGCTGCCACAGCGGTCGCGCTGACGACCTCGGGCGGCGAAGCGACGGCAATCATTCTTGGTGGCGGCCTCGCCGGCGGGCTGACCACGTTCTCGTCGCTCGCTGTGGACGCGCTCGTGCTGTGGCGTGACGGCCGTCGCCAAGCCTGTTTCGCATACCTCGCGCTCACGTTCGCGACGGGCGTTGGTGCGGCGGGCCTTGGCTGGCTCGTCGCAACTGGGTTTGCGTCGTAGCCTCGATCCGGGTTGGCCCGACGCTCACCACACAAGAAAGCCCCCCGGCCGAAGCCGGGGGGCGAACGTAGCGGGGACAGGATTTGAACCTGCGACCTCCGGGTTATGAGCCCGGCGAGCTACCGAGCTGCTCCACCCCGCGTCGATAGGTCCTTCAGACTACCCGAGCACGCCTCGGAGTCCAAATCTCGGGTGGCGGTTACGGTGAGGGCATGACACACGCGCCTCACGATCCCTTTGCCAACTCGCCACGGCGCGAGTCCGACTCGAACGCGCCGGAATCGGACCACGACCTGACGCCACCGCCGGGGGTCTTGCAGCCCGGGATGCTTGAGAGCGCGGGGGTTCCGATGGTTGCACCGCCGCCGATGGGCGCCGCCGATGCGACGTGGCGCCCCGAAGCGCCGAAGCGCCTCGCGCAGTTGGTGGTCATCGCGACGGGAGTGTTCACGCTCGGCTCGCTACTCGGCGTCTTCGCCGTGCAAGGCCAGATTGACACGCTGAAGCAGACACTCGAAGACGGCACCGCTGGCACGCCGTCGTTCAATGCCGGCATGATGCTGACGCTGCTCGGTGGCCCCTTGAGCTTTGTCGCGCTCGCGATGTGGATGTCCCGAATCCGCGCAAATCTCGCCGCAACCGGCGTGCGCACGGGCGGTCCGAGGGCCGTCGAGTGGTGGGGTTGGTTTGTGCCGCTCGCGAACTATGTGCTTCCCTACCTCGGAATGCGCGCCATCGCGCGCCGCTCGGTATCAACGGCACTCTTGCTGGCGTGGTGGATTCCCTTTGCGCTGTGGTGGGCGTTGTGGGGACTCTCTCAAGTGGTGTCCTTCTCAGCGATCGACCTCGCCACGGGCCAACTCGCGAACGACTCGGCACTCGATGCGTTGTATCCGATTTCCGTCGCACAGGGCATTCTCATTGTGACATCGTGGGCGTTCCTCACGATGATCGTCAGGCGCACGACCGCCCGCCACCTCGCTGGGTAGGACTACGCCCCAGCGGTGTCCGGGCTTGGCGAAGCCGACGGCGACGGCGTAGCGGCGCTTTGAAGCTTCCGCTCGGCTGCGACTGCGTCCTCAAGTGCCGAGGCAAGTCGCTTCTGAGCGTCGCCGTATGCGGTGAAGTCGCCGATCGCCAGCGCGTCTTGGCCGTCGGAGATCGCCTGCTGGGCGCGCGTGAGGGCGCTTCTGAGCTCCTGCTGAGCGGCGGGATCGACGGGGGTGTCCGTGCCGCCGTTGTCCCCAGGGTCGGTACCTCCGCCCGAGTTGCTCCCGCCAGTACCCTGTGAGGCACCCGCTCCGAAGACCTGGTCGAGGGCCTGCTGGAGCGTGTCCGCGAATCCGACTTGCTCACCGAACGCGACGAACACCTTGCGCAACAGCGGCACACGCGTGCCTGCCTTCGACTGCACATACACCGGCTGCACGTACAGCAGCCCTCCACCGACGGGCAGCGTCAAGAGGTTGCCGTTGACGACGTCTGTCTCGCCTTGACGGAGAAGGTTGAGAACATTCTGCGCTTCTGGATTTGAGTTGAAGTTGTTCTGTACCTGACCAGGGCCAGGGATGGTCGTGTCGCGCGGCAGTTCGAGCAGCCGCAGCTTGCCGTAGTCCTCCGCGACCGTGCCCGCGACGTTGCCCGTCTCGGAGTTGACCGCGAGGAATCCCGTCAGGATGTTTCGCGGGTTGTTGCCGCCCTGGATATAGCTGCTCGTGAGCGAGAACGACGGGTCCTCCTGACCCGGCATCTGCAAGGTGAGGTAGTACGGCGGCTGGAGCTGGGTGTCGTCAGTTGGGTCGAACGGGTTGCGCCAGAAGTCCTGTCCCGAGTAGAACGACGCGGCGTCGTCGACGTGGTAGCTCGACAGCTGGTAGCGCTGAATTGAGAACAGGTCCTCGGGATAGCGCAGGTGGCTCATCAGGTCCGCCGAGATGTCCGAGATCGGACTGAGCGCGGTCGGGAAGATATTCGCCCACGTCTTAAGAATTGGGTCGTTCACGTCCCACGCATAGAGAGTGACGGTTCCGTCATACGCGTCGACGGTCGCCTTGACGGAGTTCCGCAAGTAGTTGAGCGGCTCGGGAACGGCGGGCGTCGACACGTCGGCGAAGAGCCCGCCCGGGTTGATGGCCGCGGAGTACGGGTATTGCGACGTGGACGTGTAGCCGTCAACAACCCACACGATGCGACCATCGACAACGGCCGGATACGCCGTCTTGTCGAGCTTCAGATACGGCGCGACGCGTGCCACGCGCTGGAGCGGATCGCGGTAGTACAGCATCTGCGAGTCCGAGGTCACGCGGTCGGAGAACAGGAGTTGCTCCTCGCCGAACTTGATGGCGAACATCAGTTTCGCAAGGATCGAGCCGACTGCGGGGCCGCCGTCGCCCGCGTAGGTGGTGTTGACCTGCCCGGTTGGCGACGCGTCATCCGGATAGTCGAGTTCCCACGGCGTCGTTCCCGCTGGCGCACCCACGACGGAGTAGGTCGGAAGGTTCTGGCCGAAGTACACGCGGGGTTCGTACGGGGGAAGCGAGCCGGTGGACGGGATGCCACCCTCCCAGAATGACGGCTGGCCGTCGGCGTTCGTCTTGTTTCCGTAGGCCGCGACGATGCCGAAGCCGTGGGTGTACACGGTCGTGTCGTTCACCCAGTTGCGGTTCTCGTTCCCGAGTCCGTCGAGGTTGAGCTCGCGCACGGCGATGACCGTGTCACGAATATCGTCGCCGATGCGGTAGCGGTCGACCTGCAACTTGTCGCCAAAGTTGTAGTACTGCTTGTTTTGCTGCAGTTGCTGGAATGCCGGCGCAATGATGTTGGGGTCGAGCAAACGAACCTGGGCAGTCGTGTCCGCGTCCTTGCGCAGCGCGTCGGCGTTTGCCTCGGTGGAGGCCCTATACGGCGTGACTTCAATGTCGTCGAGGCCGTACGCGAACAACGTCGCATTGATATTGCGCTGAATGAAGGGAGATTCGAACTCCTGCGCATTCGGCTCCACCTGAAACCGCTGCACGATCGCGGGATAGACGGAACCGATGACGATCGCGGACAAGACCATGAGCCCGACGCCGACAGCGGGGATACGCCAATCGGGACGCCAAATGACGAGGAGGAACACTGCGGCGACGAGAATCGCGATCCCCACGAGGATGCCACGCGAAGGAAGGATGGCGTTCACGTCCGTGTAGGACGCCCCGTAGAACTTGTCGCCCTGCTTGGTGAGCAGCGAGTACCGGTCGAGCCAGTAGTTCGCGCCGATGCCGAGGATGACAAGAGCGCCGGACACGGCGAGCTGCACTCGTGCGCCACGTGAAGCGACGAACGCGCGCCCACGGCCTGCGATTCCGCCGTACAGAAGGTGGACGAACGTCGCGAGCGCGGTGCAGAGCACGGCGATGGCGACGAAGAAGCCAGCGAGAGCGTGAAGCACGGGAAGCGTAAACACGTAGAAGGACGCATCGAGCCCGAATTGTGGGTCCGTGACGCCGAACGGCTCACGGTTTAGCCACGCGAGGAACATCTCCCAACGAGCCGACATTGCGGTGCCGGAAATGAACCCGATAAACAGCGGAAGCACAATCATCACGACGCGCTCAAGTGGCCGGACCTGCGCTCGGAACTGGTCGAGCGACGACCGACCGTCGAGACGAGCGGGGCGTGCCCGGCGCGCAATCCACAAGGAGAGCCACACTGCCCCGCCTCCGAGAACAGCGAAGATCGCGAAGATGACGATGCGGGCAATCCACTGGGTCCGGAGCACGTCGACGAATCCGACCTGCTGGTACCACACGACCTCGGTCCACACGTTGGCGAACGCGACGACGCCGACGATCAGCACGCCGAGGACAACCGCCGTCACCGCCACCGGCGAGCGCTTGCGCTCCGGCGGGCGCATGTTGCGCGGGGCGGATGGGCGGTCGGACTCGAACGTCAAGACAGATTCCTTCGTACGTGATGTGGGTACAAGGGTGCCACACCTAGCAGGTGGGCAATTTCGACGTGTCCTTGGCCCCGATGCGCTCGATTGCGACGTAGGCGTCGGACAAGGTGTCGATGGAGAAAACGCTCAACCCCGGCGGAATGCGCCCGACAACCTCGTCGCAGTTCTCCACTGGCGCAAGGAAGAAGTCCGCTCCGGAATTCACCGCGCCCCACATCTTCATCGCGATGCCGCCGATGGGCTCGACATCCCCGTCAGCGGAGATTGCGCCCGTGCCGGCAACCTTGGCGCCCGCAAGTTCGTCGCTCTCCGTGAGCTTGTCCATGATGCCGAGCGCGAACATCGTGCCCGCACTTGGGCCGCCGACGCTGTCAATGAGAACCGTGACCGAGATCGGCAGGTCGAACACAGGGTCGAGCCACACGCCAAGCAGGGCACCGCCAGACCCGTCGTCGATCGTGACGATGCTCTCCGTCACCGTGTCGGCGCCGCGCGTGACTGTGACGGTGACCTCGTCGCCCGGAGCGTGGGCGTCCATAGCGCGGGACACATCGGAATACGAGATGACATCGACGCCGTCGACGGCAATCACCACGTCGTCGACGATCAACTTCCCGACTGCCCCAGTGCCATCGATCGTTCCCGCTACCCGCATCGTCGCTGGTACCGGGTGCCCGAGCGCCTCAAGTGCCGAGACTGTCGCACTTTCTTGCGACGTGATCCACTGAGCCTGCGCCTCTTGCTCGGCCGCCTGCTCCTCACCCGGATTGCCAAACACGGCCTCCTGCGGCACGACATACTCCGCTGGCGACGCCCAGCCGCGCAGGACCCTACCGAGCGTGAAGGGACGATCGCCCGCCTTGGAGACCGACACCGTCGTGAGGCGGAGTTCGCCCGACGACTCGTAGGTCGGCGCACCGTCGATCGCCACGAGTGGTTTGCCGTCGATGTCGCCAAGCGTGTCGAAGGTCGGACCCGGCGCCCCGATCGCGTATGGCGCTGGAAGGACCGTCAGCACCGCGATGAGCACCGACGTGACCAGACCCGCAACCGAAATGACGAGACCTCGGTTGACGCGGGGCGCGCGGCGCGGGGGCGCAAAGTCGGCGGACACGCCTTCCATCATTGCTCATAGCGAACGTGGAGCCGAACACGGCCGCGCGGGCGTTAGGTTGAAGACATCACACGTCAGCCGGCATACCGGGAGGTTCCGTGGCAGACGACTCAACCGCGTGGATGCGACTTCTTCGCGAACTCTTCGGCGACGACGCGGAGCGCGCGCTCGAGGAATTGGAGCGCATGGGGCTCGACCCGCAGGCGCTCGCGGCGGCATCAGGGATGGCGGCGTCCCCAGGGATGATGGACCACGTGCTCTCGCAGATCCGCTCGCTGATGCAGCAGGGCGAGGGCCAGGACGTCAATTGGTCCCTCGCACACGATGTTGCACGAGGCGTGGCGGCTCAGGGGGGCGATCCCTCCGTCTCTGCCGCTGTCGCGAACGCTCATCGGGCAGCCGTGTCGCGCGCAGAGCTATGGCTCGACGCCGTCACCGACTTCGATCCTTCCGCTCTGGAACCGCGCGTGTGGAGTCGCGCGGAGTGGGTCGAGGCGACGATGCCGACGTGGCGAACGCTGGCGGGGCCAGTTGCGGTGAGCGTCTCGCGTGCGCTGTCAACCATCCTGAGCCGGGAGGTGGACGACGAGGTGGGCGACGCGTTCGGGGCGAGTGGACTCATCACATCCGTGAGCCCCACGGTGTGCGGCATGCATATGGGGCAAGCTGCCGGCGAGATGGCCGCGGACACTTTCGGTGGAACGGACCTCGGCATCCCACTCCTTCCCGAGCCGCGGGTCGCGCTGGTGCCGAGTTCGATCGCTGCGTTCGCCGACGGCCTCGACGTTGACGTCGACGAGGTGCGGGCTTTCGTTGCCCTCCGCGAGGCGGCGCACGTCCGGCTCTTCGCTGCGGCGCCATGGCTTCCCGGCCAGCTCCACGCGGCGATCGAGAAGTACGCAGCTGCGATCACGATCGACTTCAGCGCACTCGATGAAGCCGTGGGCTCCGCCGGCCAGGGCGACCCCGCAGCGCTTCAGCGGGCCCTCACACGCGGCATATTCGTCGCAACGCCCACGCCTGAGCAAACGGTGGTGCTCGAGCGGATCGAGACGCTGCTTGCCCTCGTCGAAGGCTGGGTCGACGAAGTCACCACGCGTGCCGCCGCTGCGCACCTGCCAAACATAGGAGCACTGCGAGAAATGATGCGACGCAGGCGTGCGGCGGGCGGTCCCGCGGAAGACGCGTTCGCGAATCTCCTGGGACTCGAGTTGCGACCGCGTCGGCTCCGCGACGCCTCCGCGTTGTGGGCGGCGTTGTCCCGCGACGTTGGGCAGGAAGCGAGAGACGCCCTGTGGTCGCACCCCGACCTCATGCCGACGTCGGCGCAACTTGCCGATTGGCGGCCTTGGCTGACCGCGTACGTCGCCGGCGGCGATGACGTTGACCGCGAGCTTCAACGCATGCTGTCCGACGAGGGCGACACGTCGGGCACGCCTTAAGCGGCGCACGACGCTCAAGCGTCTACGCTGAGCATGCAAGCGGTCCGTGCCGCCACGACGACCACGGTCGAGACGACAAGTAAAGGAGACCCTCATGGGCGAGAAGTACCAGGGCGAGTTCTACTGTGTGAAGTGCAAGGAAAAGCGTACGACCGAGGGCGACGTCGTTATCTCGGAGAACGGCCGCCGGATGGCGAAGGCCGTGTGCCCCGTGTGTGGCACCAAGCTCAACCGCATCCTCGGCAAGGCCTAGTTCACGCGTCCACAAACGCCGCGCCCCCGTGGGGCGCGGCGTTTGTCGTTTCCGGGACCTGTGGAAAACGGCCTGACTGGTGCGCGCTCGTGCGAGCCTCGGCTCATGAGACTCAACCCGCACGCGCCAGTTTTCGCCCTCGCGCAAGGAGGGGTGCGCGTCGGCATCGCGAACCCCATCACGGTCGACGACTTGTCGACGCGCGAGAGCGCCTTCGTCGCCACCCTTGAAGGCGGACGCCACGTCACTGACGTTGACCGCGCTCGCTTTCCGCGCGCCCTTGCTGCGCTCGAGGCCGCCGGCGTGCTTGAAACCGACCGCACTGAAGGGCACGGTGCGCACGTGCGCGTCCACGGGATGTCTAGGACGGGACGAAGGATCGCCGCCATGCTCGCCGAAGCAAAGATCCCGTCACTCGCCCTGACCGACTCGACGTTCCGGCGCGCGCACGCAGCGGCGTCGAGTCTTGCTACTAGCGCACCGTGGCCCACCGTCGTCGCTGGCGATGACCGCCAGGCCGACGTCACCGTCATCGTCGCGTTCGGCTCGGCCGCTGCCACTGTGACGCGCGACCTCATGGCGCGCGACGAGCCCCACATTGCGGTGCTCGCGGATGAGGCGGGCACGACGGTCACAGGTGTCATCCGCCCGGGAACGCCGCCGTGTACTGCATGCGCGGACTTGACGCGCGCCGACGCCGACAAGCACTGGCCACTCGTGGCCATCCAGTGCCGCGGGCGCGAACCCGGCGCGCGAGCGGGTATCGACGACGCGGCGGCGGCGGTGGCCGTCATGGCGGTGCTCGCACACCTGCGCGCAGAGCCGCCGTCGCCATGGATGCGAGTGACGCGGGCGGGCATCGACGCGATCACGGTGCAGGCGCACCCCGCGTGTGGGTGTGCCGAGCTGTCTCGTTCCTAGGCGGACGCGACAATTGCGAGGATCTCGGCGCCGTACTTGTCGAGTTTTGAGGCTCCGACCCCGCCGACGCGTCCCAGATCGGCGAGCGTCGCGGGCCGATCGCGCGCGATCTGGAGGAGTGATGAATCCACCAGCACGGTGTAGGCGGGCTTCCCGTCAGCCTGAGCCGTTGCCGTCCGCCACTCCCGCAGTGACTCGAAGAGTCGCGCATCCTGTGCTCCGAGCTCTTTGAGTCGATCCGCAGTTGACGTCCGGCGTGCAGCGACGGGTTGAACACGCGGCCATCGCGACTCGAGGAATCGAGAGACCTTGCGAGTGGCCTTGCCGCCGTCTCGCCGCGCGCGAGCGTAACTCAGCGTCAAGTGTTGACGCGCGCGCGTGACGGCGACGTACATGAGCCGCCGCTCCTCGTCGATCGCCTCAGGTGTCTCTGCCAGCGAGATGGGCAGGAGGCCCTCTGAACACCCGACGACGAACACCGCCTCCCACTCGAGGCCCTTGGCGGCGTGAATCGACGTGAGTGTGACGCCGTCAATCGCCGGCGCGTGCTGCGCCTGGGCTCGGTCCGCAAGGTGCTCCACAAACTCGCGGATGGTCGCGCCCGGAGTCGAAGCGTCGACGTCATCAGCGAGGTCGACGAGCGCCTGGAGCGAGTCCCAGCGCTCACGCACGGACCCGCGCGCCGCGGGTGGAGCCTCACTCCACCCGGCGTCGGCGAGTGTGGCGCGCACGAGTTCGCCGAGCGATCCGTCCGCCGGAGACACTGCCGCGGCGCGCAGCAACAACACGGCCTTTCGCACCTCCTCGCGCTCAAAGAACCGCTGGCCGCCGCGGACGAGGTAGCCAATACCGTGCGCCGCCAAGGCCTCTTCAAACGCCTCTGACTGGCCATTGGTGCGGTACAAGATCGCGATCTCGCTCGCGGCAACTCCAGCCGCGACAAGGTCACGGATTCGGCTTGCGACCCAGGTCGCCTCAGCCTCGTCATGGTCACATGTCACGTAGGCGGGCGGCGGTCCGGGCGGGCGCTGGGCTATGAGCTCGACGCCCGATGCACGTGCGCCCGCGATGTCGTTGGCGAGCGCGACGACCTGGGGCGTCGACCGGTAGTCGCGCACGAGCCGCACCACCGTCGCATCGGGGTAGGTGCGGCGAAAGTCGAGGAGGTGGCGAGGCGAAGCGCCGGTGAACGAGTAGATGGTCTGAGCAGCATCGCCGACGACGCAGAGGTCCTCGCGCCCGCCGAGCCACTGGTCGAGCAAGTATTGCTGGAGCGGGGAAACGTCCTGGTACTCGTCGACGACGAAGTGACGATATTGACGTCGGATCTGATCGCCGACTTCGTGGTGACGGCCGATGATGTCCGACAAGAGCAGCAGGATGTCTTCAAAGTCGATCACCACCTGCTGCGTCTTGACCTCCTCGTAGGCGCGCATGACGTCGGCCACGATGGCTGGCGCCAGACCCGCCGGCGCCGGACGGCTGCGCCGTGCGATGGCCCGCTCATAGTCCGCGGGGTCGACGAGCGAAACCTTGGCCCATTCGATCTCGCTCGCCAGGTCACGCACGGCGACGCGGTCGACCTGTTGTCCTGCGGATCGAGCCGCGCGGGCCACGAGGGTCGCCTTTTGTTCAACGATGGCCGGCAGTTGGCCGCCTACGACCTCGGGCCAGAAATAGCTCAGTTGGCGCAGCGCCGCGGCGTGAAACGTGCGCGCTTGGACTCCGGGCACGCCGAGGCTGCGCAGCCGCGTCCGCATCTCCCCTGCCGCGCGGGCCGTGAACGTGACGGCAAGCA
>JAHEMW010000054.1 GCA_024643505.1 Demequinaceae bacterium | reverse complement strand
GCGCGAGCGTGATCGCGGGGCTGTGGCGCAGCTGGTAGCGCACCTGCATGGCATGCAGGGGGTCAGGGGTTCGAATCCCCTCAGCTCCACGTGGTGTTGAGACAGCACCGATTGAGGCCGTCCTTCGGGGCGGCCTTCGTCGTTATTGGACCCGCCGCGGTTCGCCGGCCCGGTAGAGTCGCGGCGCATGAGTGACATGCATGCCATCGCCTCATCGCGGCGTTCTCTGGCCGACGCCGACGTGGTCGCGCTGTTGCTGCACGGGTACGGGGCAGACGAGCGCGACCTCACGTCGTTCGAGGCCTACCTCCCGGCGGGCATTCCTTGGGTGTCACTCCGGGCGCCGCAGCGACACCCCGCGTTCGGGTACCAGTGGTATCCCATCACCTCACTCGAGACCCAGCCGGAGGCGCCCGTCTCCGCCGCGACGGACGCGGTCTGGGATTGGGTCGACTCGGCGCTCGACGCAGGAGTTCGGCTGGTCACGATCGGCTTCTCCCAAGGGGGATTGATCGCTTCTCAACTCGTGCGCACGCGCCCCGACCGGATTGCCGCGACGGTGCTGCTCAGCGGCTTCGTGCTCGACGCCCCGCAGCCCGCCGACGAGTCCCTCACGCGGGACCGTCCGGTCGTGTTCTGGGGTAGGGGAGACGCCGACGCCCTCATTCCGCCAGCGGCGGTCGTAGCAGCGCACGCCTTCCTCGCGGAACATTCAGCGCTGGAGGAGCACACCTATGCGGGGCTCGGCCACGCCGTGAGCGAGCGCGAGCTCCTCGACATGCGGGAGTTCCTGACCCGGGCTCTGTCGAATCAGTGACGGGCGCCGCACGCCGCTAGCGCGCTCGACGGCGTGGCAGGAGTCGCACGGTCGGCAGTGGCGGCGCAGGGATGCGCACGTCGCCGTGACCGGGGACCTCCCCGAATCGCGGGCTGCCGCCCTGCCATTCCTCCCACGCAAGCGCGATCTCGTCGTGGCTTCGCCCCACGAAGTTCCACCACATGACGAGGTCCTCCGCGAGCGGTTCCCCGCCGATGATGAAGATGCGCGCGCCCCATTGGCTCGAGACCGCGATGCTGTCGTGCCCGGGCGCGAGGTAGAGGAGGTCGCCAGGCGTGGGCTGTGGCGAGGCTGCTCCAGGCTCGAATGCGGCGTCGCCATCGAGAATCATCAGGCCGTGCTCCCACTCGCGATTAAGCGGCAGGTCGAGCGACGATCCGCTGGGAACGCCCACCTGCGCGGCGACGAGCGGCGTGTGGGTGGTGGCAGGCGAGGTCACGCCCGCGAAGGTACCCATCACGACGGTTGCGTGACCCGCGATGCCTGCCGTCGCCCTCACCTCGGCGTGCGGCAAGAACTCGTGGCGTTCGAACGCGCGATCTGAGTTGCGCGTCGCGTCGGGAAGCGCAATCCATAGTTGAAGCGCGTCCAGCTCGACCTCGCCGTCGCCGAGCGAATACTCGGAGTGCGCGATGCCCCGGCCGCTCGTCATGAGGTTGAGCTGGCCCGGCCGAAGGGTCACGTCGTTGCCGATGCTGTCCCGGTGTCGCACCTCACCCGTCAGCGGCCAGGTCACGGTTTGCAGCCCCATGTGGGGATGAGGCTCAACGCGCATGCGCGTCGACTGGGGCCCAAAACGGTCGAGGAAGCACCATGCGCCGATGGTCGGCAGGTCACGCTGGGGCAGCGAGCGCCTGACGCTCATCGAGCGGATTCCGCCGAGCGGCACATCTCGCGCTTCAAGGACGACCGGATCCGGTCGCGAGCGCTCGGAGGATGTCATCGTTTTCGAGTTGGTTCCGGCCACGCGACGTTCGCGCCGGGGATGTCGTGCCGCTTAAGGTACGCCGCAAAGTAGGGGCACAGCGGGACGATCGTGAGGTGACGTTCGACCGCGTCTGCAAGCGCCTGGGCAGCGAGCTCACCCGCGAGACCGCGCCCTGCGAAGGCGTCGGAGATCTCCGTGTGCGAGAAGATGATGTGTCCGTCACCTTCGCTGAAATCCGCGAATCCCGCCCGCTGTTCACCCACGCGAATCTCGTACCTGCGGGTGTCGTCGTTTCGCACGACGGCCACGGTCGTTTCGTCGGTCATGTCTCATCCTCCTGTGGGTGAAACGCGAGGGGAGCGGAGGAATTCCGGTGCTCAGCGGCCCCGGGTATCCGTCGCCGCGACCGGCGGGCGCGTGACCATGACTCCGGCGAGGGACACGATGATGAGTCCCGCGAGCGGCACGACGAGCAATCCGGTTCGGAGGCTCGTCGCATCTGCGACGAGGCCGACCACCGGGGGAGAGACAAGGAATCCGACCCGCAGCATCCAACTGATGATCGTCAGCCCGGTGCCGGTGCGAAAGCCGGGAAGCTCATCGGCGGCGTGCATCGCACCGGGGATGAGGGTCGCGACGCCAAACCCCGCGGCGCCGAAGCCGAGAATGATGCCCGGGATCGTCGGCCACGCGAGCGCAGCGCCCATTCCAACCAGCGCGATTGTGCCGCCGAGGCGCGCGACCCTGCGCTGCCCCCATCGGTCAACCATCCGATCGCCCACCAGGCGCCCGACAAATTGGAAGCCCTGCAATGAGACAAACCCGAGCGCGGCAATCGTGGCGCCCGACATCAGGTCGTCGGTCAAGTACGTTGCGGCCCAGGTGGCGCCCGCGTCTTCGACCCATCCTGCGGCGATCGTGATGGCGCCGAGTGCGAGCAGGGTGACCCACGTGCGACGCGTGACGCGGCGCCCGCGCTTGGTGGCCGCCACCGCGGCCTCGCCCTCCCCGAACGGAACCACGTGGTCGCGGGCGGTCTCTGCGGGCTCCGGGCCGGGGATGAGCATGCGGTAGCCAACGAGGTTGACGACGGCGAAAATCACGCCCGAGGCCGCAAGGTGCGCCCCGATGGGTATCTCGAGGCCTGCCGCCGCCCCACCCATGAGTCCGCCGAGCACGGCCCCGACGCTCCACAGCGCGTGGAAGCCATTGAGAATGGACCGTTGATACAGCCGTTGGACTCGAAGTCCGTGCGAGTTTTGCGAGACGTCGACGATAGCGTCAAGCGCGCCGACGACGAACAGCGCGGCGGCGAACGCGAAGCCTGTCGGCGAAATGCCAGCGAGGAACACAACGAGGGACGTGACCACCATGCCCGCCACCGCGACGCGCGACGACCGGAATCGTCGGATCAGAACGGCGGCGAGTAACCCGCAGACGAGGGCGCCGATCGGCCCGAAAGCGACAGCGAGACCAAGCTCGGCGTAGGACAGTCCGAGGCGCGAGCGCACCTGAGGGATGCGAGGGATCAGGTTCGACACAGTGGCGCCGTTGGTGAGGAACAGGAGAGCCACGCCGAGACGCGCACGTCGCGCGCCGCTGGATACACCCTGAATGCCCGTCCCGCTGTTCGCGGCCATCGTTGTCCTTCGCTCAAGGGCTCGTCGTGGCTCACGGTATCGGTTCGACATCGCGCGCGCAGTGAGCTCAGGGTTCAGCGTCGGAGCGTGAAAGACTCCGAGCGACACGGTGAGAGGAGCCACCATGCGCGACGCGTGGCCGGAGTTCGGAACTGACGCGATTCAGCTTGAGCAGGAGTTCGGTCGGCTCATCGAGTTTGGGACCGACGTGGTGCACCCGAATGGCGGTGCGGCCTACCTTGGCGCGGATGGCACGCCCGACTTCGAGCGTCCCGTCTACACGTGGATTACGGCGCGAATGGTTCACGTGTATGCGATAGCGGCGATGCGCGGGCACGCCACTGCCGGCATCGCGTCCGGCGCGCTCGCGGGACTTACCGGAGCGTTGCGCGACGACGAGCACGGCGGATGGTTCACGGCGGTTGATCGCGATGGGGATCCCGTGAGCGACGGGGTGAAGTCCTGTTACGACCACGCGTTCGTGCTGCTCGCGGCTTCGACGGCGACGCTCGCGGGCGTGCCCGGCGCCCGCGAGTTGCTGGCGCAGGCGCGAACGGTGTTCGCCGAGCGCTTCCTGGACGGGGATCGGTGCGTCGACCAGTGGAATCGAGACTGGACGGTCCTCGACGATTACCGGGGCATGAATTCCACGATGCACGCCGTCGAGGCACTGCTCGCGACCGGAGACGTCGACGACGCGAGCCTCTGGCACGACCGGGCGCTCGCCGTCGCGTCGCGCGCGGCGCGCGAGGCCTCGGCGCAAGAGTGGCGCATGCCGGAGCATTTCGATGCGGACTGGAACGCGCTGCTCGACTTCAACGCCGACAAGCCGTCGGACCCCTTCAAGCCATACGGTGCCACCATCGGCCACGGCCTTGAGTGGTCGCGACTTCTCCTCAATGTCGAGGCCACCGTCGGGACCGCTCGGGCGCCCGGTTTCCTCAATGCTGCCCGCGCGCTGTTCGACCGCGCCGTGGCCGACGGATGGAACGTCGACGGAGCCGAAGGCTTCGTCTACACGACCGACTGGGCCGGCGTTCCCGTCGTGACTGCACGCATGCACTGGGTAGTGGCGGAGGCGATCGCCGCGTCGGCGACGCTCGCGAGGCGCACGGGCGAGGCGAGATACGCGGACCTGTATCGCTTGTGGTGGGACTACGCGCAGCAGTACGTGATCGATGACGTCTTGGGCTCGTGGCACCACGAACTCGATGCCACCAACCTCCCTGCCGCCGGGACCTGGCCCGGCAAGCCTGACATCTATCACGCCGTGCAGGCGACTCTCATTCCGCGGCTTCCGCTCACGCCCGGCATTGCGAAGGCGGTCGCAGAGAGTGCTCTCGGCGACCGGGACCACCGTCCCGCCTGATCGCTCCTGACGCGCCGTACGGTGAGTGCAGGCGCTGACCGAGCGCCAAACGGGGCGACCTAGCCCCAAGTGATGAGGAGAAACATCATGGCAACCACGCAAATGGCGCCCCCGGCGACCACGACCGGAAGTGCTCTGGGATGGACCTTCCTGAGCCTCACCCGGATCGCGATCGGCTTCGTATTCCTGTGGGCGTTTCTCGACAAACTCATTGGCCTTGGTTTCGCGACGTGTCGCGACAGCGAAACGGGGACTGTGACCTATCTGTGCGATTCCGCCTGGCTTAAGGGCGGCCACCCCACTGAGGGGTACCTGAAGAGCGCGGCAGGCGAATTCGGCGGCGAGCCGACCGGCGTCTACGGCGAGATGTTTAAGGGTTGGGGAGACTGGGCCATCGGGGGCTTCCGTCCGCTGGACTGGGTGTTCATGCTCGCGCTCGCAGGCGTCGGCCTCGCCTTCATGCTTGGGATCGGGACGAAAGTGGCCGCATGGTGCGGCGCGCTCCTGCTACTCATGATGTACGTCGCTCACTTCGACAACACCAACAACCCGATCATCGACGACCACATCGTCTATGCGCTGGCCGGCATCGGTATCGCCTACGTCGAGCAGGTGAAGCAATCAGTCGGATTCGGCAAGGTTTGGCGCAAGGTTCCCTTTGTGGAGAGGCACGGCTGGCTGGTCTGACCGCCGCCGTTGACACGGGGGCCCTGCTGCGACGAGCGGGGCCCCCGTTCTCATGCGGCGCACCCGGCTCGCTCCACGGAGCGCACGGCCGGCGCGCGCTGCTCTCACGACCCCTATCCGTGGCGAATGTTGGCGCGCGCCCCGTGCAGGCTCAGCATGGTCTCAACGGTGGCGGACCATGGCATCGTCTCCGCGCGCGCGCGTGCCGCGGTGGAGCGCGCATGCACGTCTTCGTTCAGGACCTGCTCTAATGCGTCGGCAAATGCGGGTGCGCTACTCGCCGCCGTGCGACCCGCATCGCCCACGACCTGTGCGAGCGCGGACTCCGCATTCACCACCGCGGGAGTGCCCGACGCCAGCGATTCGAGCGCGGCAAGCCCGAAAGTTTCGATCGGGCCGGGGGCGACAACGACGTCTGCGGTCGCAAGCAATCTCGCGAACCGGTCTCGATCGGAGACGAAACCGACGAACGTCACTGGAAGGCCGCGGGCTTTGGAGCGCATCGCGCTCTCCGAGGCCCCGGCGCCCGCGATGATGAGCCTGACGCGCATCCCGCGGCTCACCAGAGTTCGCACCGCATCGATCGCGAGATCGGGGCGCTTCTCGCGAGACAGGCGAGAAGCGAGCACAATGAGCGCCTCGCTCCCGTGCGTGAGGCTTGCGCGTAGTTCCTCAGACTCCAGCGAAGGCCGAAAAAGGTCGAGGTCAACGCCGAGCGGCACGAGATCAACGGGTCGGTCGATCCGCACGAACTCCTCGGCTGCAAACGGCGTGGTGCACACGATGCGGTCGAAGCGGGTCGCGATGTCTCGATTGTGCGCATCGGCGATGCGGCGCGTCGGAACGACGGCGCTGACGGGTCGCGGCAGCAACGCGTGAAGAACTCGATCGGCTCGCTCGTGGGCGAAAAAAGTTGCCGGCACGCCGGCTGCACGGGCCCACGGGCCAAATCCGCGCAACGTGGTGCGGTCGGAGACTTCAAGCACGTCGGGCGCGAACGCGGAAATCGTGTCGCGCACTGCTGCGGTGCGCGTGATGGCGCGATAGCCACCGGACAGGGGTATCCGCGCGCTGCCAATCTCGACGCGGCGCCCGCCATGGGTGTACTGCTCAGAATCGGTCGCGCCGGGCACGACCATCAGGAACTCGTGCCCGCGTTCGACGTAGCCGCGTCCGAGCGCGTGCATAGTCGTGCGAAGCCCACCTGACGTCGGTCCATAGAAGTTGGCGATATGTGCGATCTTCACGACCGGGCGGCCCAGCGTTGGAGATCGTCCGACGGGGCATCGGGCACGCAGGCGTGGTCGCGAATGACCTGCTCGTAATGGCCGACGAGCGCCGCGCACACCGTGTCCCACGTGCGATCAGCGACACTTGCCCGGGCGTCGGCCCCAAACCTCGCGCGCTTGTCAGGATCCTGCGTGAGCATCATGACTGCGGCGACCATGGCGCCGAGCTCGCCTGGTGGATAGAGGTACCCCGTTTGGCCGTGATCAACCAGATCGACGGGACCTCCACGCCGCGGCGCAACCACCGGCACGCCCGATGCGAGCGCCTCTTGGATCGCCTGACAGAAGGTCTCATGCTCTCCGCAATGCACGAAGATGTCGAAACTGGCGACCGTGCTCGCGAGGTCGTCGCCCGCGAGGAAGCCCGTGAACACCGCGTCTGGCATGAGCGCTTCAAGTCTGGGGCGAGACGGACCGTCGCCAACGATGACGACTGTGATACCCGGCACTCCTGCGAGCCGAGCCAGGTCCTCGACACGCTTCTCGGATGCGAGACGACCGACGTAGCCCACCACCACCTCACCGCCCGGGGCCCAGGTCAATCGCCGACCGGGGCTTGTCCGGCTCGGATGGAAGCGGGTCGAATCGACGCCGCGGGGCCACAGCCGCACACGTTCAACGCCCAACTGCTCGAGTTGGCGCACCGCCGATGTAGACGGCGCGAGCGTGAGGTCGGCACGATCGTGAATGTTGCGGACGCGATTCCACAAGATGGGCTCCCCCCAGGCGGCGTTGTACCCCTTTGCGTAGCTGGGAACTTCCGTCTGATACACGGCCACGGTAGGAATCCCGAGCTCTGTGCACGCCCTCACCGCCGTCCAACCGAGGACGAACGGTGAGGCGAGGTGGACGACGTCGGGTGCGAAGTCCTCAAGCAGTCGCGACATTCGGCCGACTCCGCTGACCGAGATGCGCACGTCTCGATAGCCGGGCCACCCCATCGCGGGCAGCCGTGTGATGTCCGCCTGCTCGTACCGCAACGGTCCGTTGTGATGCCGCGCCTCCGGCGCGATCACCAGTGCCTCATCTCCGCGCCGGGCAAGGTGCTCAAGCACGCGCAGGAGGGAGTGCGTCACCCCGTTCGCATGCGGGAGGAACGTTTCCGCGACGAGCGCGACTTTCATGCCCCCATTGTCTCGGTCGGTGCGTTGGCGATGGCGAGGCACCGGGAAAACGTCCGGTGAATTCTTGGTTGCGCTGTCGTGACGCGCATCGAAGTGGGCCGAATCGACGGCGGTGGCACAATGGGCGCGTGCTTGTTCCACGTCCACTCCTTCGGTCTTGCGCCGCAACCGTGTGTGGAGCGAGCGCTCTGATTGCGGTGGCGACCTCGGCGGCGGCGCACACAGCGCTCGTCGCGTCAGACCCGGCCGATGGCGATGTGGTCGCTGAGCTGGCGTCGGTCCGGCTCGAATTCACGGAACCGCTGCTGGACATCGGCAATTCGATCGTCGTGCTCGACTCGGAAGGCGTTGCGCACACGCTGGAGATTGCGCGGCCGGAGCCTCAGGTCCTTGAGGGCGTCGTTCCCGAACTTCCGACGGGCGAGTTGGTCGTGGACTGGCGGGCCGTGCCCGTTGACGGCCATGCGCTGACCGGAACGCTCGCCGTCACCCTGGCGCCACCGATCGGCCCGAGCGCCACGGCCAGCCCACGTCCGACGCCTCTCGCGTCCCCGTCCCCATCGGCGTCGACGTCGCCCACCCCGTCGGCATCTGCCGACGCTGAATCGACTCCCGGAGAACTCGAGCCGTGGATGTGGGCTGTGCTCGGGCTCGTCGTCGCGACGTCTGCGGCTGCCGCGGTCGTTCTCGTTGCGCGGAAGAACCCGCCGCCGGAGCCACGCGGCTAGGCGTGCGACATCCATGAAGCTACGACTAGGCACACGCGGTTCCGCGCTCGCGCGGACCCAATCCCTGTGGGTCGCCGACACTCTCGCGTGGGCGGCGAAGCGGCTGGGAATCACGCTTGACGTGGAGCTGGTCGTGGTGGCGACCGCGGGGGATACCTCGGTCGGATCGCTCGCAGACGTCGGCAGTGTTGGCGTGTTCGTGACAGCGCTGCGGGAGAGCCTCTTGAGCGGAGAGTGCGATCTCATCGTGCACTCTCTCAAGGACATGCCGGTCGCGCCTCACCCCGGCCTGGAAATAGCCGCGATCCCCGCGCGCGAGGATCCGCGCGACGCATGGTGCGCCGGGGGTATCCCGTTCGCCGACGCCCCGAAGGGTTTCGTCGTCGGCACAGGGTCGCCGCGCCGCACCGCACAACTCGCCGCACTCAGACCCGATTTCGTGCTGGTGCCGATTCGCGGCAACGTCGACACGCGACTCGGTCTGATCGGCGACCGAGTCGATGCGGTTGTCCTTGCTGCGGCCGGGCTGCACCGGCTTGGGCGGGCCGACGCGATCGACCACTACTTTGACCCTCACGAGGTCGTTCCGGCGCCGGGGCAGGGTGCTCTCGCAGTCGAAATCGCGGTCGAAGGCAACAACGCGCTGCGCAACCTCGTCGCCGCGATCGACGACCCAGACACCCGTGTCGCCGTGGGCGCCGAGCGCGTCGCGTTGGCCATCCTGGAGGCGGGGTGCAGCGCTCCGGTCGGCGCGTTGGCGACTGTCGGTCCGGCCGGTATGGTCCTCGACGCGCGCGTTCACTCGCTGGACGGGCGTCTCGTGCTGACGGAGCGCGGGCGAGGATTGGCGGTTGACTGGGAGTCAATCGGTCGAACCACGGCTCGGATGCTGCTCGGCCGGGGCGCGGCGCAGCTGATGGCACGGCGATGACCGACGAGAGCCTTCGAGGTCTCAGAATCATCGTGCCCGTTACCGCGGGGCGGCACGAGCTCGCGCGTCGGCTGGCACAGGCCGGCGCGCGCGTTGACGAAGTGGAATTCATTGCCGTCACCGCGCCGGAATCCGCGGAGCGCCTCGCCGAAGCGACCGCCCGATGGTGCGACGGCTATTACGACTGGATGGCGGTGACGAGCCGCAACGCGGTACTGGCGTTGGATCGCGTCGCGCGCGTGGCCGGGGCGAGACTCGCGGATCCTCAGCCCGCGGCGCGCGTTGCAACCGTCGGGGAGGCGACCTCCGAGGTGTGCGCAAAGGTCGGCCTGTCGGTGTCGATCGTGCCAACGTCGCGGCATGACGCGCTCGGCATCGTCCACGAATTTCCCGCCGGGTCGGGCAGGGTGCTGGTGCCGGTCGGAGACCTTGCCGCGCCCGCGCTAGCTCGCGGGATCGCGCGTAAGGGTTGGATCGTCGACGTTGTCGAGGCGTACCGAGTCATGGATGGCCCCGGGGTTCATTCATCGCTGGCGGCAGATCTCGCAAACGGCGAGGTGGATGCAGTGTTGCTCACCTCGGGCTCCGTTGCCGAGCGGTTCGCGCCGCACGCCGCCCCTCCTTCTGCTGGGACACTGGTAGTGGCGATCGGACGGTCGACGGCCGCCGCAGCCCGTGCGAAGGGACTGAGGGTCGACGCGGTCGCCCAAGTCCCCACGTACGACGGAATTGTTGCCGCGCTCACTGAGGCGTGGGAAGGACGGCGCTAGTGGACATCCCCATTCGGCCGCGGCGGTTGCGCGCGACACCCGCGATACGCGCACTCGTCGCGCAAACGCGCGTGCACCCGCGCGAACTCGTCTTGCCGCTGTTTGTGCGCGAGGGTCTCGATGC
>JAHEMW010000053.1 GCA_024643505.1 Demequinaceae bacterium | reverse complement strand
TCGCGGCACAGCCCGTTGCGTTGGCTGCCCGGTTTCTTAGCGAGGCACCCGGATCGCGGCTGGCGTGGCCAGCGGGCGTAGCCGGCGTCGTCGCGGCCGGCGCCGTGGTGAGCCTGTTGGTCGTCGGAACGGTGACGCGACGGATGCGCGGATGGGTGACCACCGCCGTCGCTGTCGGGGCGTTCGCCGTCGCGACCGTCGGTCCAAGCATCCACGCGGTCATCGTGCTTCCCTCGCCGGTTCGCGATTGGAGGATCGTCGCGTGCGACGTTGGCCAAGGCGACGCAATGCTCGTGCGCAGCGGCGCGAATCGCGCGATCATGATCGACACCGGGCCGCCGGGGGGAGCAGCAGCCGATTGCCTGGTTCGCTATGGCGTTCACGACGTCGACCTCCTTGTCGTGACGCATGCGCACGCGGACCACAATGGCTCCGTTGCGGACGTGCTTCGGCGCGCGACAGTGCACGCCGCGTGGGTTCCGCGCCTGCCCGACCAGGTCGAGGACGAAACGAGCGCCGTGCTCGCGGGAGCGGGCGTTCCCACATCGAGCGTGTCGGCTGGCGCGACGATGCGCATCGGGGGCGTGTCGATCCGAGTGCTGAGCCCCACCGCGCCCCGCCGACCTGGCTCCGACACCGACATCAATGACGCCTCAATCGCGACTGCGATCGCGGTCGACGGCATTGCGATACTCGCGCTGGCTGACCTCGAGCATGCGGGGCAGGCGGCCCTCGCTCGCACGATGGCACCCGTCGTCGTCGATGTCGTCAAGGTCGCGCATCACGGATCCGCCCGGCAAGACCCGGCGCTCGCAGCGCGCGTGTCGGCGCGAATAGCGATCGTGAGCGTTGGCGCGGATAACCCCTACGGTCACCCCGCTGCGGCCGCGCTCACGCTCTACTCGACCCGCGCGAGCGTCGTCGCGCGCACCGATGAGTGCGGCGATGTCGTCATTGTCCGGCGGAGCACGATCGGCGTGATCTCACGCTGTCGCGCGACCATGGCAGGCTAGGGCTCGTGGCCTCCCGCAACGCACCCGCGCCCTCGTGGCATCGTGCGGCGCCCGCACCCATCGTGCTCGTATCCGGGCCAGAGGACCTGCTTGCCGAGCGCGCGATCCAGCTCATCACGCAGTCCGTCGCAGACGACGGACAGCCCCCCGCGCGGACCAACCTGGACGCAGGTACCTACGCCACCGGGCAGTTGCTGGTGGCGGCAAGCCCGTCGCTCTTCGATGAGCCCGGACTCATCGTTGTCGACGGCGCTGAGGCCATGAGCGAGGCGTTTCTCGCCGACGCGCTCTCGTATGTTGCGCACCCTGACCCGGACGTGGTTGTCGTCGTTCGCCACCGCGGCGGGGTGCGGGGAAAACGCCTGCTCGACGCGATGCGCGCCTCGGGAGTGCCGCAGTACACGTGTCCCGCGATCGCGCGCGACAACGAGCGCGTCGAGTTCGTGGCGGGAGAGTTCCGTCACGCGTCTCGCACGGCGTCCGCGCGGGCGGTCCGTGCGCTCGTCGACGCTGTCGGAGGCGATGTCGCGGAGCTGGCGTCTGCGTGCGCCCAACTCGTGAGCGACGTCGAGGGTGAGATTGATGAGCGCGCGGTCGCGCGTTATTACGGGACGCGCGTGAATGCCACGGGGTATGCGGTGGCCGACGCGGCCGTCGCGGGCAACGCCGGTGAGGCGATCGCGCTCGCTCGCCACGCGATGGCGACCGGAACCGACGCGGTTCCCCTCGTCGCAGCGCTCGCGATGAAGTTGCGAACCCTCGCCAAAGTGGGGGCGGCGCGAGGCCGCGGCCTTGACCCCGCGAGAGACCTCGGGATGCAGCCCTGGCAGGTGGATCGCGCGCGCCGAGAGTTGGCGAAATGGACAGCCGACTCGCTCTCAGCAGCGATTCAGGCGGTCGCTCAGGCTGACGCCGACGTCAAGGGCGGCTCTCGCTCGCCACATTTCGCGCTCGAACGGGCGGTGAGAAGCGTCGCCGAACTGGCGGACGCGCCGCGTTAGAGAGCGGCGACCTGCTTCGCGAGCGCCGACTTGCGGTTCGCGGCCTGGTTCTCGTGGATCACGCCCTTTGACGCAGCCTTGTCGAGCTTGACCGACGCCGTCGCGAGTGCGGTCTGCGCGGCCGCCTTGTCTCCGGAAGCAATCGCCTCGCGGACCTTGCGCACGTGCGTCTTCAGCTCGGACTTAACGGCGACGTTGCGCAGGCGCGACTTCTCGTTCGTGCCGATGCGCTTGATCTTCGACTTGATGTTTGCCACGGAGAACCTCATGAGTGTTGGAGCGGAAGAATGGGGGAGCGCGCGAATGCGCGCACGCGAGGAGCAATGCTACCAGCGATGGAACCTCGTCAGCGAATGAGTCACGTCGGTGAACCGCTCGTACGGTAACACCGCTCCCTCGCGCCGCACTCGTCGCGGGTCAATGCGAAGCACGCGGTCAAGGCGTACGGCAGATGCCCTTCCCCGCGCATCCCACGGCCCGGTGCCGATTGAACGCCAATTTCGGCTGCGTCGCGGATCATCGCGGGGATCTTTGCTGCTGAGCATGAGGCCGAGGAGCCACTCGTCCGCGCGCCCGATGAGCAGGACGGGCCGGTCTTTGCCGCGTGTGTGATCCTCCTCGAATGGCACCCAAGCCCACACCACCTCGCCCGGGTCGGGCCTGCCATCGAGGTGTGGCGAGTAGGTGATCGAGACTCGTCCAGTGAAGTCACCGGGGTAGACCGGCGTCGGAACTGCGAGGCCACCGAACCAGCGCCTGACGGCGTGCCAGGCACGGCGCAGCGCGCCGTGTCGCGTCACTGTGCCGCGAGGGTGTCTGCGGTGGCGTCGGGCGCCGGCAAGATGTTGACAGAGCCGTCCGCGCCGAACACGATGCGCTCAACCGGCGACGGACGGCCGAACAGGTAGCCCTGCCCGTACGTCCAGCCGTGGCGGCGTGCCTGACGGTATTGCGCCTCTGTCTCGACCCCTTCGATGACGCCGTACATGTTGAGACTTTGGGTGAGCGTGGCGATGGTGGTGGAAATCCGGTCGCCGATAGCGCGGTCGCCGAGGCGAAGCGTGAACTCGCGGGCGAGTTTCAGGCCTGAGACGGGATTTTGAAGCACCGACGACAGCGCCGAGTAGCCGGTGCCGAAGTCGTCAATGATGAGGTCGACGCCGAGGTTCGTGATCGCCGCGAGGTCCGAGTGTGCGGCATTAGTCGCGAGCAGCATGCCCGACTCGGTGATTTCGAGTCCGAGTCGGCGCGCGGGGATGCCGGAGGCGGCGAGCGCCTGCTTGACCACCCGGGTGAGGTCGGCCGATCCGATCTGGCGCGTGGACACGTTGACGAACACGCGACCGTTGAAACGCGGATTGCGCGCAATGAAGTCGCACGCCTCGTGAAGCACCATCGCGCCGAGCGGAACGACGAGATTTGCCTCTTCGCAGATCGGGATGAACTCGTCGGGCATGACCAGTCCACGCGTCGGGTGCTGCCACCGCACGAGAGCCTCGAAAGCGACGATTTCGCGCGTCGCGAGCTCAACGACGGGCTGGTAGTAGACCACGAGCTCGCCCTCGCGAAGCGCAGTGCGCAGCTCGGCCTCGATCGACAGTCGAGTGAGCGCCTCGTTGCGCAGCTTTGACGAGAACACCTCGTAGCGGTTTCGGCCGCCCTGCTTCGCGGTGTACGTCGCCATGTCCGCATTGCGAACGAGACTCTCCGCGGTGATGCCTTCCTCCGCCATGGCGAGTCCGGCGCTCACGGTTGGCACGACCTCGTGCTCCTCGATCTTGAAGGGCACCTGCACGGCCTCGGCGATGACGGCGAGGTGACCTTCGGCGGCGGCCTGGCTGACCACGTTGTCGAGGATGACGACGAATTCATCCCCGCCGAGCCTCGCGACAGTGTCGCCGGAGCGCACGCAGCCGCGAATTCGGGTGGCGATCTCGATGAGGAGGTTGTCGCCGGCCTCGTGGCCGAGCGAGTCGTTGACGATCTTGAAGTGGTCGATGTCCAGGAAGATGCACGCGACTGTCGTCGACCGCTTTTCGTGGCCGTCGAGCGCTCGGGTCAGACGATCAATGAGGAGGTTGCGGTTTGCGAGGCCCGTGAGGTGGTCGTAGAGCGCGCGACGTTCGAGGAGATCCTTCGCGCGGCGAATCTCCGTAATGTCCTCGACTTGCGCGATGAACCGGCGGGCCGTACCGGTCGGCGCCTGCGCGTTGGAGACAGTGACTCGCGTCCACACGGTGTCGCCAGAGTGGTGGAGGAAGCGCTTTTGGACCTGGAAGTACGGAAGTTCGCCCGACGACAGTTGCCCCATGAGTTCGACGTCCCGATTGAGGTCGTCAGGATGGGTGTGCACGCCGAAGTAGTGACCCGTGAGGTCGCGAGAAGTCCGCCCGATGATGCGTAGAAACGTTCCGTTGACTTCGAGATAGCGGCCGTCCTCGTCGAGGATTGCCATGCCGATCGGGGAATCACGGAAGGCGAGCGCGAACATGCTTGCCTCGTCGGCCATCGGCGTCCTCCTCAGGTGACTCCGCAGGTGCCCCTCGCCACCCGGTTCACATGGTTTATCGGCACGAATCGCATACTCATGAGCCCGGTGAATCGTGGGACGATGGTGGCCGCCGTTCTCCCGAGACCCAAGGAACTCCGTTCACCGTGCTGCCAGACCCCCGAATCGAACCTGCGGCGACCGCCCCCGCGCTGATACGCAACTTCTGCATCATCGCGCATATTGACCACGGGAAGTCCACGCTCGCCGACCGGATGCTTGGGCTTACCGGCGTGCTGTCCGAGCGAGCGGCGCGCGCGCAATACCTCGATCGGATGGACATTGAGCGCGAGCGTGGCATCACGATCAAGTCTCAGGCGGTGCGGATGCCCTGGCAGGTCGAGGGACAGCCGTACGCGCTCAACATGATTGACACTCCAGGGCACGTTGACTTCACCTACGAGGTCTCGCGCTCGCTCGCGGCGTGCGAAGGCGCGGTGCTGCTCGTTGACGCGGCGCAGGGGATAGAAGCGCAGACCCTGGCGAATCTGTACCTCGCGATGGAGAACGACCTCACGATCATTCCGGTACTCAACAAGATCGACCTCCCGTCGGCCGACCCTGACCGATACGCAGCGGAGCTCTCTCAGCTCATCGGCTGCCCCGAAAGCGATGTCTTGCGCGTGAGTGGCAAGACCGGCCAAGGCGTGCCTGAGCTGCTCGACCGGGTGGTGCGTGACATCCCGCCGCCGGTCGGTGACGCCTCCGCTCCCACGCGAGCGATGATTTTCGACTCGGTCTATGACACGTATCGGGGCGTCGTGACCTACGTGCGGGTCATCGACGGCGGGCTCAAGCCCCGCGAGAAGATCGCCATGATGTCGACGCTAGCGACGCACGACCTGCTGGAGATTGGCGTGATCAGCCCCGAGCCCGTGCCGACCAAGGGACTCGGCGTCGGCGAGGTCGGCTACCTCATCACCGGGGTGAAGGACGTGCGGCTCTCGAAGGTCGGGGACACCGTGACCCTCGCGTCGAACCGCGCGAAATCGAGCCTCGGCGGCTATCGCGATCCCAAGCCGATGGTGTACTCGGGACTCTTTCCGCTTGATGGTTCAGACTTTCCCGTCTTGCGTGACGCGCTTGACAAGCTCCAGCTCAATGACGCGTCTCTCGTGTACGAGCCCGAAAGCTCCGTCGCGCTCGGCTTCGGGTTTCGATGCGGGTACCTGGGACTGCTCCACCTCGAGATCGTGCGCGATCGCCTCGAACGCGAGTTTGACATTGATCTCATTTCGACAGCGCCAAACGTCGTCTATGAGGTGCAGATGGACGACGGCAAGGTCATCACGGTCACGAACCCGTCGGAGTTCCCCACTGGCAAGATCCGTGAGGTGCGCGAGCCGGTCGTGAAGGCGTCCATCTTGGTGCCGAGCGAATTCATCGGCACTGTGATGGAGCTGTGCCAGGAGCGGCGCGGCACCATGGGGACGATGAACTACCTCAGCGAGTCGCGTGTCGAGATGCATTACACGCTTCCGCTCGCGGAGGTCGTCTTCGACTTCTTTGACCAACTCAAATCACGCACTCGTGGATACGGCTCGCTTGACTACGAGCCCGCCGGGGATCAGGCCGCCGATCTTGTCAAGGTCGACATCCTGCTGCAGGGGGAGACCGTCGACGCGTTCAGCGCGGTCGTCCACAAGGACGCCGCGTACGGATACGGGTTGTCGATGGTGGGAAAGCTGAAGAACCTCATTGATCGTCAGCAGTTCGAAGTGCCGATCCAGGCGGCCGTTGGTTCGCGCGTGATCGCCAGGGAGACCATTCGCGCCATCCGAAAGGACGTGCTCGCCAAGTGCTACGGCGGCGACATCTCTCGCAAGCGGAAACTCTTGGAAAAGCAGAAGGCCGGCAAGAAGCGGATGAAGAACATCGGCTCCGTCGAGGTGCCGCCAGAGGCGTTCATCGCCGCCCTCAGCACCTCCGATGACGGTAAGGGCGACCGAAAGAAGGATCGGTGAGTACGCCAGTCCACGGTGAGCGGGATTTCGGCGTCTATGTCCACGTTCCGTTCTGCTCGGTGCGCTGTGGGTATTGCGACTTCAATACGTACACGCCCAGCGAAACCGACGGCGCGACGCCTGACGACTATGTCGCGGCCGCCCTGCAGGAAATCACTCTCGCCCGTGAGGCCATGAAAGGCGACCCGCGGCCCGTGTCGACGGTCTTTTTCGGCGGCGGCACCCCCACGCTCCTCGCGCCAGAAGCGATTGTCGCGATCATTCACGCCATCGACGCCGCGTGGGGACTCGCAGCGGAGGCCGAAATTACGGTCGAGGCAAACCCGGACTCCGTCACCGCGGACTCCCTGCGTGCGCTGGCACACGCTGGAGTGACTCGCATGAGTTTCGGCATGCAATCGGCTGTCAGCAGCACTCTCGCGACGCTCGATCGGACCCACGATCCGCGAGCGGTAGCCCTGGCGGTCGCATGGGCGCGCGAGGCGCGGATGGCCGTCAGCGTCGACTTGATCTATGGCACTCCGGGAGAGACCCTCGCGGACTGGGCACAGAGCATCGATGCCGCGATCGCTCTCGATGTCGATCACGTGAGCGCCTACGCCCTCGTGATCGAGCCGGGCACGCGGATGGGAGCCGCGCTACGACGCGGGCTGATCGAGCCCACTGATGGCGACCGGCAGGCGGACATGTACGAGTACGCGGATGCGGCGCTCAGCGCCGCCGGCTACGAATGGTACGAAGTGTCGAACTGGGCGCGCACTCCCGCCGACCGCTGCCGTCACAATGTCGGCTATTGGCTGAGCCACGACTGGTGGGGAATCGGCCCGGGCGCCCATTCCTACCTGGGGCCCCGCGTCGGACCAGATGGCGCGTCGCGTGACGCGCAGCGGTGGTGGAACGTCAAGCATCCGCGGGCCTACGCGGAACGGATCGCCGCAGGCGATGATCTTCGGGCCGGAGTGGAAACCCTGACGCCGGACGACTGCGCGCTCGAGACAGTGATGTTGCGGCTTCGACTGGCCGACGGTATCGACCGTTCGCTCGTCGCCCCCGATCGCTCAGCAGCGATCGCGCGCCTCATCGCGGACGGGATCCTGGACGGGTCGTCGGCTCTCGCAGGCACCTTGCGGCTCACGCGCCGCGGGCGCCTGCTAGCCGACGCCGCTGTTCGCGCGTTGGTCTAGCGAATGAACGGGATCACGAGCGGCATCCGCGCATACTCGCCCCGGTAGGCCGACAGCCCGGTGGTGATCGAGATGACGATCGCGAAGATCAGGTACGCAATCGCCACGGGGATCGTCAGCAGGAGGCCGATGCCGAGGGTGGCAATGCCCAGGACAACCGCGCCGGCGCCGACGAGGAGCATGGTGAGTTGCAGGTTCAGATTGAGCTTGCCGTGGTACTCAACGAGCGCACTGCGCTCGCGAAACACGAGCCACAGGATCAACGGCGCAAGGAAGCCGAGTAGGCCACCAGAAATCACGATCGATGCCGCAGCGATGATGTGAACAAGCATGGCGACGGTGCGCGCCTGCGATTCGAGGAGCGGCCCCTGGTCCGTGACGGTGGGCACGGTGGCTGAGTCGGTGGAGTTCATGACCACGATCATGCTCGCGCGGCGCCGCGCGAGCATCGGCCCGGCGGACGAGCCGCACCCTGATATCTGTCAGGGTCACACCCTGAGGACTACTTGATCACTCGCCAGTTCAAGGGGTACCGGTAGCGCTCCCCCTTGTTGGCGGCGATTGCGCCTTGGATGCAGAACACGAGGCTAAGAACCCACGCACCGAACAAGACGAGGAGCCCGACGAAGATGACCGAGAGGATGCCCCCGATCACGTACAACATCGTGATGAGGATCGAAAAGTTCAGCGCCTCTTTGCCCTGATCGTCGACGAACGCGCTGCGATCCTTGCCGATGAGCCAGAAGATGAGGGGCGGAAGGAAGCCCGCGACGATCACGCCAACGTGGGAAAGCGTCGCATAGAGGCGAGCGTCGGAGTCGCTGAGCGGCCGAGGGGCAGGGGGAGGCATGTCGGACATGTGCGTGAACCGCCTAGGTCGTAACGTGAGCGGTCTCCCGCTCTGATGACGCCCTCACTGTACCGAGTAATGTGCCCTCCGGCGGTAGCATTGGCACTCGATTCCCCCGAGTGCCAATAGGAGGTGGGATGACTGAGGAGCGGCGTCAGGCAGTCCTGCGCGCGATCGTCGACGGCTACGTCGCGACGTCGGAGCCCGTTGGCTCGAAGGCGCTCGCCGCGCAGTCCGCCCTCGGAGTGTCGCCAGCGACGATTCGCAATGACATGGCGATGCTTGAAGAAGAGGGACTCATCGTGCAGCCGCATACGTCGGCGGGTCGGATCCCTACCGATAAGGGGTACCGCTCGTTCGTCGACCACCTCGCTGCAAGCGCCCTGGGTGAACCTCACAAGCGCGCGATCACGACATTCCTGTCGGATGCTGTGGACCTCAACGACGTCGTCGAGCGCTCCGTTCGCCTGCTCAGTCAGCTCACGCGGCAGGTGGCAGTCATTCAATACCCGGCTCCACGCGAGGGCGCGGTCCGGCGCGTCGAAGTCGTACGCGTCGGGCACGAACGCGCGCTCGTCGTCGTCGTGTCTGCGGACGCGCGCGTAGAGCAGCGCACCGTCGCACTCGGAAATGACGTGAACGACGAGGAATTCGAGCGCATCGCGCGCGAGGTGAACGAGGCCGCGACTGGCCTGGCTCCCGCCGCGGTCGACGGCGCCTTGCGGGCGTGGGCGCGCCGCCAGGGGCAGCCAGAGTGGGCGGACGGCGTGGCGAGCGCGGTCGCGTCCGCTGTGCACGGCGGCACCATCGACCGGGTCGTGTTCGCCGGCACCTCAAACCTCGCTCGCGTGGGCGGAGGGTTCGAGGCCGACGCGATCGGCCCGGTCCTCGACGCGCTTGAGGAACAGGTGGTGTTGCTGCGGTTGTTGCACGAGATGGCGGGCGACGCCTCTGAAGTCACGGTTCGAATTGGATCGGAGACGCATCTCGAGTCGTTGTCTCGGGCATCAGTGGTCGCGGCGCCGTATGGCAGGGACTCCGCGTCGTTGCTTGGCGCTCTGGGCCCGACGCGCATGGATTACCCAGGAACGATGGCCGCAGTCAGGGCAGTTGCCCGCTACCTGTCAAGGATCGTGGAGGCGCAGTGAAGGACTACTACGGAACCCTTGGGGTCCCTCGAAACGCCACGGAAGCAGAGATCAAGAAGGCGTACCGCAAACTGGCTCGCGAACTTCACCCCGACGTCGCAGGGCCGGACGGCGAGGAGCGGTTCAAGGAGGTGGCCGCCGCTTACGACGTGCTCGGGAATGCCGACAAGCGCGCGCAATACGATCGCGGCGTCGACCCTCGATCAGCGAGCGGGGCAGGTGCCGGGCCCGCCGGGTTTGGCTTTGAGGACATCTTTGAAACCTTCTTCGGCGGCGGCGGCGGTGGAGCGAGGCGTGGGCCGGCGTCGCGCACCCAGCAGGGTGGCGACACGCTGGTGCACGCCGAGGTAAGTCTCGACGAAGCCGTCTTTGGCACGACGCGAGAGTTTCAGGTCGACCTCGCGGACGTGTGCGCGACGTGTAGCGGCAGTTGCTGCGCGCCGGGAACGAGCCCGCAGGTGTGTCGCCAGTGCAACGGCGCGGGCTCGATTCAACGCGTTGCGCGGTCGCTGCTTGGCCAGGTCATGACGACCGCGCCGTGTCCGGCATGCGGCGGATTCGGAACGGTGATCGCGAGTCCGTGCCCCGACTGCTCCGGGCATGGGCGGACTCACTCGCGCCACACCCTTACGGTCGACATTCCAGCGGGCGTGTCGACGGGTACCCGTATCCGCATGGCTCATGCCGGAGATGCGGGAGTCGCGGGGGGTCAAAAGGGCGACGTGTATGTGGAAATTCGGGAGCGTGCGCACGCGAGTTTCGAGCGACGCGGCGACGACCTGCATTGCACCCTTGAGGTGCCGATGACGGCAGCCGCGCTCGGCGCCGTCATCGAGGTCGACACCCTCGACGGCAAGCGTGACGTCGAAATCAAGGCGGGCACCCATGCCGGCACGACGGTGCGCCTGAAGGGACTGGGCGTTGGGCGTCTCCAGCGCGGCGGGCGCGGTGACCTGCATGTT
>JAHEMW010000052.1 GCA_024643505.1 Demequinaceae bacterium | reverse complement strand
CTGGAGCGTCTAGCGGATTGATGTCAGTCATGGTGTCCTACGGCCTCGAGATCGGCAACGATTCTAGTCGCGGCACGGGCAACGAAGCGGGTGCGGCAGGTGGCGTCAGGCCGGGCGGGTCTCCCCCGGCCTACATAAAAAACGTGCCGATTGTCCCGCTCATCGCGGACTCGACAAGATGATGAGGATGAGCCCAACGGCCGCAGTGTTGACCACCGGCAGCACTGCGCGGAGCACAGCCGGCATGTGAATGTTCTTCACCACCGGAACCGAGATGAAGAACAAGAGCACCGCGAGCACGCTGCCCCACGGGAAGGCAAACAACACGAGCAGCAGCGATGTGAACATGAGGATGCGGTGGAGCAACGGGACGTGCGCGCCAATCTTGTAGATCGGAGCGCCGTCAAGAAGGATTGTTTGGAAGCCGGGTATCAAACCGCGCGACGTCAACTTTCCATCCACCCCGGAGCGCATCGGAATCGCCCAGGCCCCTTTGGTGCGGCGAATGACCGTGCCGCCAAGGCGGATCTTGTACGTGATTCCGAGCACGCCCTCGATCTCTACGCTCTTGCGAGCGCCGGGGATGTCGAGTCGTTGAATGTTGTCCATGGAGGCCTTCCGTCTGCGCAGAGACTACCAGCGTGGCCCGCGACGCCCGCTATCGGCTGAGCGCGCTCGCGTACAGGCAAACCGCCGCCGCCGCCGCAAGGTTGAGGCTCTCGGCTTTGCCGAGAATCGGGATTCGCACCACCGCGTCGCACAGCGCGAGGTCATCGTCGCCGAGGCCCCACGCCTCGTTTCCGAACACCCAGGCGATGCGCTCGGGTAGCTCGGTCGATCCGAGTAGGGCCTCGCCGGAGCCGTCGGCTGCGACGAGCGTGAGTCCCGCGCTATGAAGCGCCACCGCGGCGTCGAGCAGTGATCCCGCCCGCACGACGGGTAGGTGGAAGAGGCTCCCGGCAGTGGCGCGGACCAGCTTGGGATTCGTGAGGTCCACACTGTCTCCGGCGAGCACCACGGCATCGGCTCCGGCTGCATCGGCGGCGCGGATCACGGTCCCCGCGTTTCCCGGGTCTCGCACGTTCGCGAGCACGGCGACCAGCTGCGGCGTTCCCACCAGCGCCTCATCGAGAGATGCCCCGAACGTGGCGGCAACAGCGAGCACGCCTTGGCAGTCCGCGCTCATCGCAGCGAGCACCTCGGCGGTGCCAACATGCACCGCCAGCCCTGACGACGCCGCGACAATGTCCGGATACTTCTCAGCCGCGCGTGGCGTCAGATAGACGTCACGGATCAGATCGGGCGCATGCAGAACCGCCTCGCGCACCGCCTGCGGGCCCTCAACGAGGAACAGGCCTGCGCGAGAACGCGCAGAACGCCCCGCCAAGGCGGCGACACGCTTGACGCGCTCGGCCCGCACATTGGCGAGCGTCGCGTCGGCGTCGCGCCCGACGGGGCGTTCCGACATTCGGCTGACTTACGCGGCCGGGGCGTTGACGTCGGCCGGCAGTGCGGCCTTCGCGGTCGCCACGAGCGATGCGAACGCCGCCTCGTCGCTCACTGCAAGCTCGGCGAGCATGCGACGGTCAACCTCAATGCCAGCAGCCTTCAGACCCTGGATAAAGCGGTTGTACGTGATGTCGTTCGCACGGGCCGCAGCGTTGATGCGCTGGATCCAGAGCTTGCGGAACTCGCCCTTGCGCGCCCTGCGGTCGCGGTAGGCGTACACCATGGAGTGAGTGACCTGCTCCTTGGCCTTGCGGTACAGACGCGAACGCTGACCGCGGTAACCCGCGGCACGTTCGAGAGTGGTGCGGCGCTTCTTCTGGGCATTCACTGCCCGCTTGACGCGTGCCATCTTGTTTCTCCTTGGCTTCTCGCGGGCCTTACTTGCCCAACAGCTTCTTGATCTTCTTGCTGTCGGGGGCCGACAGAATGTTGTCGACGGCCACACGACGCTTGCGCGCGTTCGTCTTCTCTTGGAACTTGTGCACGTTCATCGCGGACGCGTGCTTCACCTTGCCGGTGCCGGTGAGCTTGAAACGCTTCTTGGCACCCGAGTGGGTCTTGTTCTTCGGCACGATGCCGTCTCCTTCATTCGTCCGGCCGGGACCTACCCGGCACATTGTGTGGGCCGTGACCCAACGTCTCTACTCGGCGAGAGTCTGCTCCGGAGCGTGAGCCGCCCCGCTCGCCGCAGCCCTTGCCGCGTCGCGCGCCTTGCGCGCCTCATCACGGGCTTCGGCCTTCTTCTTCAGCGGACCAAGCACGAGCGACATGTTGCGCCCCTCCTGCGTCGGAGCGTTCTCGATGATCGAGAACTCCGCGACATCCTCCGCGAGACGCTGCAAGAGCCTCCGACCCATTTCGGGACGGGACTGCTCGCGGCCGCGGAACATGATCGTGACCTTGACCTTGTCGCCTTGCTTGAGGAACCGGACGATGTGACCCTTCTTGGTCTCATAGTCGTGCTCGTCAATCTTCAGCCGGAACCGCATCTCCTTGAGATCCGTGTTCGCCTGGTTGCGTCGCGCCTCACGTGCCTTCACTGCTGCTTCGTACTTGAACTTGCCGTAGTCCATGAGCTTGGCGACCGGCGGACGCGAGTTCGGCGCCACCTCGACGAGGTCGAGGTCGGCTTCCTGCGCCAGCCGAAGCGCGTCCTCGATGCGGACGATGCCGACCTGTTCCCCGCCAGGACCGACAAGTCGGACCTCAGGGACGCGGATGCGCTCATTGATGCGGGGCTCGTTGATGGTGGCTCCTTCTCGGTAGTTCGAACATCCTCCGAACAAGGAAAAAGGCCCCTGCTCGAACGCACGCAGAGGCCACCACCAATCACGGATCCCGCGCGCACACGACACACGACGACCCGTGACCGAGAACCCTGGCCCATCATGTGGCCCGAGGGTGGGAGGTGAACTCCACTTGCGTGCCGCGTCGCCGCGGCCGGTCAGTGAGACAGAATATCACCATGAACGCCGAAAAGCAGGACCGGTTTGTCGCCCGCGCGCTAGACGACGACTCGCGCGACGCTGCACGAGACATCGCGGACGTCACGGCGGTGGAACTTATTTCGACCGTAGGCGTTCACCTCTTGAGTGCGGCGGCCTTGCGCTGCGGTCTCGCCGAGGATGGCGACGAGCACCGCGACCTCGACGAGGCGCGCAAGCTCATCAACGCCTTGGCGGGCCTCATCACGGCTGCTGTGCCGGACCTTGGCGATACCCACGCGCGAGCCCTGCGCGACGGGTTGCGGAGCGTACAGTTGGCGTTCCGGGAGGCCTCGGTTGTCCAGGATCCACCGGGCGAAGGCCCTGGCGAGAAGTACACGGGAGCAGTGGGATAGCAATGGGGGGCACGGACGAGCCTGACGTCGTCCCCAGCGACGTGGTGACGGAGTCGATTCCGGTGGTACCGGTGCGCTCGCCCCTGCGCGCCTGGCGTTTCGCAACGGTGTCCCTTGCCGTCGTGGTGCTGTTCGCGATCGGCCTCATCGCCTACTTGTGGACCGTTTCCGTGCGATGGCAAGAGCATGACGACGATCTCGTCGCTTCGAATTACGAACTCGGCGCACAGATCGCGAAGCAGCAGGCCGAGATCGCGAAGTTGGAGGACTCCAACTCCTTGCTGACCGAGCAGCTCGCGGCGTCCAAGGACAGCGTCCTCGCCCTGTCCAACGAAAAGGCGCAGTGGGACGACGACGCCGCTTTCGCTCAACTCCAGGTCACGACGGCCACGAAGCAACTCAATCAGGCCATCACGGTGTCGAACCAACTCGCTCGATGCGCCGAAGGGCAGGACCAGCTCGTCGGGTACCTCAACGAACCCGGCGACTTCACCACGCAGCAGATCGCGGACTTCGCGACCAGCGTGGACGCGTTGTGCCAAGAGGCACGACAGGCCAAACAGGACCTGGACGAAAGCCTCACGCAGTGAAAGCACGGGCGCTTGCGTCGCTCGCGGTCGCGTCGATGGTGCTCGCGGGCTGCGGCATCCTGCCCGCCTCTCCACAACCCGCGCCATCCACCTACCTCCCGGAGCCCTCACCGTCTGAGGGCGACACTCCCGGCGCCCTCTCCCCCGATGGCTTCACGGCCGCGCAGCGAATGACCGTGCGTGTGAGGAACATCGGTTGCGGGTTCCTCAGCACGGGTAGCGGCTTTGCGTTGGACGCACACACGCTCGTGACGAATCGGCACGTGGTCGAGAACGCGGCAACCGTCGAGGTGTCCACCTACGACGGACGCATCATCCAAGCGAAGGCCGCCTCAACGACCACCGTTGCGGACATCGCGATCGTGTCAACCGAGCAATCGCTTGGTGCAGCCTTCGCGGTCCGCGCCGCGGCGGACCCCGTGCGGGGGGACGTCATCACGGTTGTCGGCTACCCGAACGGCGGACGGCTCACGACCGCCTCCGGCGTCGTGCTCGGGGCCTCTGCGGACCCGCTCGGCGGGGCCGTGGGACCCGTGCTCGCGTCGTCCGTGTCAATCGCGCCCGGCTCGTCCGGATCTCCCGCTTTCAACGAAAAGGGTGAAGTGGTGGGCGTGATCTACGCCAAGAACTTCTCCAACCAAAGCTTTCTCGTGCCGATTTCGACGCTCAATACGCTCCTCACCGAGAAGTCGCTCCTTGTTCCCGCGACCGATAGCTGCACGACGTGAACGAGCCACCGGTCGAGTGGCGGTTTGACGACTACACCCCGACGCCGCGAATCCTCCCGCCGCGTCGCGCGTCATGGCGCAGGGCCCGATCCGCGCTCGCCATCGTCGCCATCGTCGGCCTGGCCGCGCTGTCGGCCTACTTGTGGTCCGTGAACGGCACCTGGGTGCGTCAGAACGAGACGCTGCGTGAATCGGCGTCGTCGCTCGGCGCGCAACTGGCCCAAGCGAGTGCTGACGCACTCGCCGCGCAGTCCGAGCTTGACGACGCCACCGCGCGGATTCGCAGCCTCGTGAACGACGAGGCACAGGCGGGCGACAAGGCCCTCGTCCTCACCGACGTGGGGGCCAAACTCGTGGAATGTGCCGACGCGAGGGCACAACACATTCGCTACCTCAACAGCGCCTCCCGCTACACCGCGGCGAGCCTCACTGCGAACGAGGCCGCGGTGAACGAGTTCTGTACCTCGGTGATCGCCGCCTACGTCGACGCCGTCGCGTCCACGTGATGCGCTATCCGGCCTTCGCGGTCGCGTGCGCGACCAGCCTGATGCTCGCGGGCTGCGCACTCCCCGTGGCGCCCGCTCCCCTGCCGTCGACATTCATCTCGGCAGCGCCGACGCCAGCAACAGCAGGACTGATAGACGGGTTCAGCCCGGTTGAGCGCATCGCGCTACGAGTGCGTGGCCGAACATGCGCCGCGTACGTCAACGGGACCGCGTGGATGCTTGACGCCACCCATGCGGTCACGAATCGCCACGTCGTCGAAGGTGCCAGCGCGATCACCCTCACCGGATATGACGGCACCGAGTACACCGCCGGGACTGTGCGCCTGTCCACCCGCGCGGACCTCGCGCTCGTCACCGTCAACGAAGCCTTCCCTGAAGTCGCGACCGTCGCCGTGTCTGAGCCCAGCATCGGCGACACCCTCACCTTCGCCGGCTATCCCGGGGGCAGCGAACTTACGACCCGATCTGGTCCATTCGTGAGCGTCGCGGAAGACACTGTCGGCAGCTCGGCTGACACCGTGTATGCGATCGAGGCGGAATCGCACCCCGGTAACTCCGGTTCACCCGTCGTCAACGCCGACGGCGCTGTCACCGGCGTGCTGTACGCCTCGAACAATGAGAACTACACGCTGGCAGTGTCGCAACCCACGCTTGAGCGTTTCATCGCGCAGCCAGGCGAAACCGAGCCGAATCGCACCGCCTGCGGATAACTACGCCTCGGCGAGGCGGAGTTCTAGGCTGTCGAGCCGTTGCGCGACCACGTCCGAGTAAGACAACTCGCGTTGGACCCGCTGAAGAATCTCATCGACCTCCGCCTGTCGCAGCCCTGGGACAAGGCGCAACACGATGGTCACCTCCGTGCGCCGCCCCGCGACGACGTCGACGCCACGCAACGTCTCGTCTGTCGTGACTGCGGCGCTGACGGCCTGGCGAATGTCATCAGCGACGACGCCCTCGATGACCGCCGGGCGCCACACCTCGCCCCGGCCGAGCGCCCACACCGCTGGTCGGGGAATGAGCACGGTTTCCATCCCGGGGTTGAGCACCAACGAACTCCACTCTTCGGCGACGGCAGCGAGAGCCGCTCGCGGGCCCTCCGCCGGGATGGGCCGCGCCTGCGGATTCCACGCCGCCATGGCGTCAACATCCGTGAACACCGGGAGCGCAGCCCTGCCGTCGGGCATTTGCACGGCGACGACGCCCGTCGTCGCCACCGCATCCGTCTCGAGTCCGTGCTTGCCGAGTTCGCGTTGCTCGCCCTTCGCAATCACGGGGATGAGGACGCGTGCGTACGACAGCGCATCGACCACGTCGGTCAGGGGCCCTTTGCCGCGCGAATAGCGAATGAGGGCTTGCGCAAGGCGCGCATCAGCGCTTCCGTTGTCGTCGGCGAAGATCGATTCCGGAATCTCCCGCAACGGCTCGCTCTCGTCCGCCATATCTCGACTCTACGGCGAGCGAGCGGCGCGACGCAGCAAGGTGTGGCGAACTCCGCTCGTGTCAGGGGCGACCGGCGACGTCGAGTGCCTGCGGCAGTGTGAAGTTTCCGTTGTAAAGGGCTTTACCGACGATCGCGCCCTCAATGCCCTCGCCCGTGAGCGTGCGCAGCGCGGCAATGTCGTCGAGCGAGCTGATTCCGCCGGACGCGACGACGGGCGCCTGCGTCGCGCGACACACCTCGCGAAGGAGGTCGAGGTTTGGCCCGGACAACATTCCGTCCTTCTTCACGTCCGTCACGACATAGCGGGCACAGCCCTCAGCGTCGAGCCGCGCGAGCACCTCCCAGAGGTCGCCGCCGTCTTGAGTCCAACCGCGCGCAGCAAGGGTGGTGCCCCGCACGTCTAGCCCCACCGCGACGCGGTCGCCGTAACGGGCGATCGCCGACGCGGTCCATTCCGGGTTCTCAAGAGCGGCGGTTCCTAGGTTCACACGTGCGCAGCCGGTCGCCATGGCACGCTCAAGTGACGCGTCGTCGCGTATCCCGCCTGACATCTCGACACGGACATCCACCGCGCTGACGACGCTCGCGAGTAGCTCGGCGTTGGAACCCCGCCCGAACGCCGCATCGAGATCAACGAGGTGGATCCACTCGGCGCCCCCGGCGACCCAATCCATGGCGGCGGAAAGCGGGTCGCCGTAGTTCGTTTCGGAGCCCGCCTCGCCTTGGGTGAGCCGGACGGCCTGGCCGCCGGCGACGTCGACGGCCGGGAGGAGCTCGAGGCGGTGAGCGTGGGTCACGGGGTTCTCTTTCAGTCGGGGGGCTACAGAGTAGCGACCCAGTTGCGGAGCAGGTGCAGGCCGGCCTCGCCGGACTTCTCCGGGTGGAACTGGGTGGCGCTCAGCGGACCGTTCTCGACGGCGGCAACAAAGCGGTCGGAGTGCCCTGCCGGGCCGGCCTCGGACCATGTGACGAGCGGTGGTGCGAACCGTCCGGTGTCTTCCGTCACGCCGAGCACGAAGGCGCGCGCGGCGTACGAGTGCACGAAGTAGAACCTCTCGTCGGCGAGCCCGTCAAAGAGCGTCGACGAGGGTGGGACCTCGACCGGAGCCCAGCCCATGTTGGGGACGACCGGCGCCTGGAGAAGTTCGACAGTTCCGGGCCATTGGTTCAGGCCCGCGCTTTCGACCCCATGCTCGACGCCACGCTCGAACATCACCTGCATGCCCACACAAATTCCGAGGACAGGACGCCCCCCAGCCAGCCGTCGATCGACGATCTGGTCGCCTCTCACCTCGCGCAGACCATCCATGACTGCGGCGAAGGCGCCAACCCCGGGCACGACGAGCCCGTCGGCGTTCTCTGCGATCACGCGGTCGCTCGTGAGGATCGCGCGTGCGCCAACGTGCTCAATCGCACGTGTCGCTGAGCGGACGTTGCCGAAGCCGTAATCCAGAATGCACACGAGCGGCGAGGTCACCGCGCGATTCTATCGGCGCCGGCCCGGCACCTAGGCCCCGGCCTGCTTCTTCGCGACCTTCGCAAGAGATCGAAGTTCCCGAAATGCCTTCAGGCGACCCATCTGCGCGGTGAAGACCTTGTCGGGGTGCGTGAGTGCCAGTTCGTCAATCGTCTGGGTCCCCGACATGAGCGTCACGATGACCCCGGGCGCCTGGTCGAGCGCCAGCCCTGGCGGCAGCGACGCTCCCTTGACGCCCGCGAGCCACCGATGCACGGTGATCTGACCCGCCCGACGCTCCATCGCAAGGATCGGCTGCTGCTTGACGAATGCTGAAATCACCTCGCCGGCGGTGTCAGTCGAGCCGTCGGAGGTGTCGTCGAGCACCGCGAACGCGCCCGCCGACGTCTCGAGCACCGTGCCGCGGATTCCGTTGACGGCACACACAGCCGCGAGCACCTTCCCGTTCGGAATCGGCGTAAATAACGCGACCGTGTCCCGTTCGAGGTGGGCCTCCGTCACAGGGCGCCTTTCGTCGACGGGATGCCGATCACGCGTGCGTCAGGCGCGACCGCGGCGCGCAAGGCACGCGCGAGCGCCTTGAACTGCGCCTCGACGATGTGGTGAGGATCCCGCCCCGCAAGCAGGCGCATGTGCACACAAATTCCCGCGTGATGGGCGATCGATTCGAGCGCGTGCGCGGTGAGCGACCCCGCGAAGTTGCCACCGATCAGGTGCGTCGCCTGGCCGACAGGCTCGCCAACGTGCACGAAATACGGGCGCCCCGACACGTCGACCACGCACTGCGCGAGCGCCTCATCAAGGGGAACCAGAGCGTCCCCAAACCGCGAGATCCCGGCCTTGTCGCCGAGTGCCTGCCTCAGCGCTTCACCGATGCAGATCGCGACGTCTTCCACGGTGTGGTGCGAGTCGATGTGGACGTCGCCGGTCGCGCGGACCGTGAGATCCATGAGCGAGTGCTTGCCAAGCGCCGTGAGCATGTGATCGTAAAACGGCACGCCGGTCGTGATGTCCGTCGCGCCCGACCCGTCGAGGTTGAGTTCGACGAGCACACTCGACTCGCTCGTTGCGCGCTCAACGCGTCCCGTGCGGCTCATCCCGTTACCTCCAGCAGCGCATTGCGGAACAGCGCCATCTCCTGAGCGGTGCCGATCGACACTCGCAGCCAACCCTCGGGACCCGTAACGCGGATCAGCACTCCGCGCTCCAAAAGGCCCTTGAACACCTTCTCACGATCTGCGAATGGCCCAAACAGCGCGAAGTTCGCGTCGGTGTCCGCAACAGTGAAGCCTTGCTCGCGCAGCCAGTCGACGGTGTCGTCGCGCTCGGCGCGAATCTCGTGCACCTGTGCCTGCAGCTGGCGGAAGTGCGCGAGGGCCGCCCGTGCCACCGCCTGCGTCACTGAACTGAGGTGATACGGCAGACGCACGATGCGAAGCGCGTTGACCACCTCGGCGCTCGCCGCGAGGTAGCCGAGTCGCCCACCCGCGAGCGCGAAGGCCTTCGACATCGTGCGGCTCACTGCCAGGTTCGGGAGCTCGGGAATGAGGGAGATCGCGCTCGCGACCCCGCGGCGCCGAAATTCCGCATACGCCTCGTCGATGACGAGTACGCAGCCTTCACGCACTGCCTCGGTCGCGGCGTAGATCGCACGGGTGTCGTCGAGTGGAAGCGCCGTTCCGGTCGGATTGTTGGGGCTCGCGAGCAGTACCAGCGACGGCTGGAGTTCCCGGATCGCCTCGACGGCGGCGGGCACATCGATACCGAAGTCCGCGCGGCGCGGAAGCGTGACGTAGTCCGTGACGGTGTCCCGCGAATACTCGGGGTACATGCTGTACGTCGGCGCGAAACTCAGTACTTTGCGACCGGGCCCGCCGAATGCCTGGTGCAGGTGCAACATCACCTCGTTCGACCCGTTCGCGGCCCAAATGTTCTCGGCGCGCAAGAAGCCGGCCGTACTTTCGACGGCGAGGTAGTGCACGAGGTCGGCGCGCAGTGCCGCAAATTCGCGGTCGGGGTAGCGGTTGAGCCCCTCCGCAGCCTTGTGGACCGCGGTCGAAATGGCGTCGACAACCGCGTTCGGCGGGCTGTAGGGATTCTCGTTCACGTTGAGGCGTGCCCTCACGTTGTACTGCGGAGCGCCGTACGGCTCGAGGCCGACGAGTTCCGGACGCAGCGGCACAGTCATGGCGAGAGTCTAGTGGCGCGCATCGCGGGCGGACGCCGGGCTTAGGCCTCGGCGGTACGCGCGCGGATCGCTTCCGCGTGGGCGGGAAGGTCCTCAGCGTTCGCGAGCGCAATCACCTTGCCGCCGACGTCCGACAGCGCCACGGCGTCGTATTCGATGACCGAGACTGCCCGAAGGAAACTCGTGACGCCGAGTCCGCTAGCAAACCGCGATGTGCCCCCAGTGGGGAGCACGTGGTTGGACCCTGCGAGGTAGTCTCCGAGCGGCACGGGAGAGTGCTCCCCCACAAAGACAGCACCGGCGTTACGAATGCGCGATGCGACGGTCGAGGCATCGCGCGTGTGGATCTCGAGGTGCTCGGCGCCGTAGGCGTCCGCGGCGGCGATGGATTGATCGATGCCGCCTGTCACGATGACCGCGCTTTGCGGGCCGC
>JAHEMW010000051.1 GCA_024643505.1 Demequinaceae bacterium | reverse complement strand
AGCGACGGCGTGTTCGGCGGCGGCCTGACGCGCCTTGCCGCGAACGTCCGCGGGTATGTCGAGCATGAATGGCTCACCGAACGCGACGAGAATGCGGCGACGCGGCTTAGGCCAAATGTTGACGCTCTCCCCCGCAAGCCGGGTGCCAATCAGGGCAGTCGGAATCACGGGAGCGCCGCTGTGTACCGCGAGCCACGCCGCGCCGCCATGCACCGATTCGGCCGTGCCCGCGCCGCGGGTTCCCTCCGGGAAGACGCCGACGATGTCGCCCCGCTTCAGCGTCGCGAGACCCCGTGCGAGCGCCTCGCGCCCTGAACCTTCCACGCGAATCTGGCCCGCGCCCGTGAGGATCGGGTCAAGCGGTCCCTTGAACATCTCGGATTTGATGAGAAAGTGCGATCCGCGAGGAATGATGCCGTGGACGACTGGTCCGTCGATCAGGCCCAGGTGGTTCACCACCACGAGGGCGGCCCCCTTCTTGGGAAGATTCTCGCGCCCGCGCACCTCGGTGTTCCACAGGCCCCTGGCGAAGAACCGTCCCACCCAGCGGGACCACCTCGGGCCCCATTGGCTCGGTGCCTCATGCTGCGCGCTCACGCCATCGCCTCCTTCGCCAGTTCGACGACGGCGTCGACCGCCTCGGCAATCGACAAGTCACTCGTGTCGAGGGTCGCCACGCCGTCCGCAGCCGTCAAGAAATTCACGACCGTCGAGTCGACGCGGTCGCGCCCAAGGACGGCATCACGCACCGTCCCTGCGTCGGCGCCTTCCGCGGCGCGACGCGCTACCCGGATCTCCTCGTCGGCGGTCATCAGGATCCGAACCTCGGCGTCGGGTGCGATGACCGTCGTGATGTCGCGGCCCTCGACGACGACGCCGCGCCCGTGCGAGAACCCGTCAGTCCGCTCTTGGTCAATGATGCGCCGTTGCCAGTCACCTAACGCGGCGCGTGCCGCAAGATTGGTGGCGACGTTCGAGACAGTCATGGCGACGGTGTCGCTGCGAATGAGTCTCGATACGTCCTCGTCGTCGAGCAAGAACAGCGGTCCACGCGGATCGAGAATGAGCCGCGCGTTCATGGTCTCGACCATTGCCGCGACGTCACCGTGCTCCGCGAAGTCGACGCCCTCGCGCAAGCACACCAGCGTTGCGAGCCGATAGGTTGCGCCAGTATCGAAGTATGCAAGCTTCAGCCGTCCCGCGGCTTCGCGGGCAACGGTGGACTTGCCGGTACCCGCGGGTCCATCGATGGCGATAACGATCCCGGTCATGACGCGGCAATCTCCCATCCATGCGCTTCAAGTGCGCTCATGAGACTAGCGGCCTTACCGGGCAGCACGTAGAGCGTCGTGAGGCCGACCGGCTGGCGTGGCGAGTGTTCGATGGAGATGTCCTCGACGTTCACGCCAACGTTCGCCGCGTCACCGAGGAGCCGCACGAGTTGGCCAGGCTTGTCCGGAACGACCACCGTCACGGGCTCCCACGTGCGTGCGGTGCCGCCGTGCTTTCCGGGGATTCGCGCTACCTCGACACGGCCGCGCTCCATAAGATCGGATAGCGCCTCGCCGATGTCGTCAGCCTCGCGGACGTCCTCGAGATCGCCGATGATGTGGTTGAGCGTCGCAACAATGTTTGCCCGGTTGAGCCGCGCGATGTCTGACCACATGCCGGGCGCCGACGATGCGATGCGCGTCACGTCGCGCAGACCCTGCCCCGCCAGCGCGACGTCGTCTGGTCCGATCGCCCCAAGCGCGGCGGCGACTGCTGACGCGGCAATTTGTGGGCCGTGCGAGACTCGCGCGACCGCCGCGTCATGGTCGACTGCCGACATCGTCACGACATCACACTGGAGTGCTGACGCGACGTCAGTCACGAGGGCTATCGCGGCGTCGGACGCACCGTTCGGACACAGCACCCAAGGCCTCGCACGGAAAAGATCGCCTTGCGCTCCAAGCCCGCCCGACACCTCGCGGCCCGCCATGGGATGTGAGCCCACATAGCGGTGCCCATGCCCAGTGAGTGCCACCGCGTCGGCGATGGGGGCCTTCACGCTTGCGACGTCGGTGACCACGGCCCCGGGCCAGCGCTCGAGCGCTTCGACCACGGTCTGAGCGGTGACTGCGGGAGGCACCGCGACGATGACGAGGTGGGGATCACCGTGCTCGAGCGTCCCGCCAGCGCCGATCGATCTCGCGAGCGCAGCGGCGCCTTCGGACCGATCCTCGATCGTGACCGTCCACCCTTCGGACGACAGGCCGATACCGATTGACGCTCCGATGAGACCCGCGCCGATGACATGGGTGTGGCGGTCCGTGTTTGCCATGGCGGGCGCTACTGCGCGAGGTCGCGCCGGAGCGCGACCGCGTCGTGGAGGTAGATGTGGCTCACGGAATCACGAGGGACGTCGAGGTATGCGTGCATCATCACGCGGACAACTTTGGGCAGCGCGCCAGGGACTGCCATCTCTTGTGCGCACATGAGTGGCACTGCACCCATCCCAAGGGCGCGCGCAGCCGCTGCGGGAAAGTCGCTGACGATGTCCGGGGTGCACGTAAAGATGACAGAAATGAGGTCGTCAATTCCCAGCCCATTCGCGGCGAGCATGGCTCCGACCAACTCGTGGGTCCGCTCATGGAGGTGCGTGCGCTCATCCGCTTCGAGCGTCGTCGCCCCTCGGATGGCTCGGATTGTCATGGGCTCCATCGTATCGGCGCCTGCACCACTACAGGCCCGCCGCCTGCTGTAGCGCTCCGACTTCGTAGCCCGTCAGAATTCGTCGTTGCCCTTGCATGAGCGTGCCAAGTTTGATCGGGCCGAATTGGGTGCGGACAAGTTCTACGACGGGGTGCCCGACCGCGTCGAACATGCGCCGCACGATCCGGTTGCGACCCTCGTGTATCGACACCTGGACGAGCGAGGCCGTATCCGTCACGGTGAGCACCGTGCATTCTGCGACACGCACAGGGCCGTCATCGAGTTCCACGCCCGAGCGCAGCGCCGTGCAGATGCTCTTCCCGACGCGCCCGTCGACCTTCGCGACATACACCTTGATGACCCCGTGCGAAGGGTGGGCGAGGCGGTTCGCAAGCTCTCCGTCATTGGTAAGCAGCAACAGGCCCGTCGTTTCGGCGTCGAGCCTGCCCACGTGAAAGAGCCGCTCCTCAAAATCCTCGACGAACTGCCCAAGAGCTGGCCGACCTTGCGGATCGCTCATCGTCGACACCACACCCGGAGGCTTGTTGAGCATTACGGTCACGATGCGGTCATCCACGGAGACGCGCTTGCCGTCCACCTCGATGACGACCTCATCGACGTTGACGCGGACCCCGAGCTGATTGACGACATCGCCATCAACCTTTACCCGGCCCGCCTCGATCAGGAGCTCGCACGCACGCCGAGAGCCGACGCCAGCCGATGCGAGAACCTTTTGCAATCGAATCCCAGTCGGACTATGAATCTCGAGGTCCACCTAGCCCACCGTCCCATCAATATCGACCAGGTCGGGAAGGTAAGGCGCGAGCGGCGGGAGGTCGTCAAGCGAGGTCAATCCGAGCCGCTCAAGAAACTCATCGGTCGTGCCGTAGAGAATCGCGCCAGCGTGCTCCCCGACCTCGGTTACCAGCCCGCGAGCCGCGAGCGTCTTCATCACGGAATCTACGCTCACGCCACGCACCTGCGACACTTGGCCGCGGGTCACGGGCTGTCGATACGCAACGACCGCGAGGGTCTCGAGGGCGGCTTGCGACAACCGTGCCGACTGTCCATCTATGACGAACGCCCCGACCTGCTCTGCATAGAGCGACGAGGAGTACACGCGCCAACGCCCGGCCGTCTCTCGCAGCTCAAAGCCGCGCGGGGCGTCCGGCGCCGCATATTCGTCGCGCAGTGCATGCAGGTGTGCGAGAACGTCACCCTCGCTCACGTCGACCGCTGCCGCGATATCGACGGGCGCAATGGGTTCATCGATCACCATCAAGATCGCCTCAATCGCGCCTCTCACAGTCCACTCAGGCATCGCTAGCCTCCTCATCAAACTCCGGGGACACGTCCACGTCAGCGTCGGCACCCGTCCAACGGATCGTGAGCTCGCCGAGCGACCGGGCCTGCTCAAAGGCGACGACGCTTTCTCGAAAGAGCTCGAGCAGCGCCAGGAAGCGGGCGACCACGACATTGACGTGTTCAGCGTCGGCGACGAGAGCGCGAAAAGACGTCGCGCCGTCACGTTGCAGACGTCCGACGATCACCGCCGCCTGTTCGCGAACGCTGACCGCGGGCGCGTGAAGGTGCGCCGTGCTGACTTTTGGCGCCTCCTTCACCTCCATTGCGTGCGCTGCGAGTTGCGCGAGATGGTCGCTCGTGACGGACCAGACGAGCTCCGGGAGTAGCGCCGCGAGGTGCGGCTCGAGTGCGACGGAGCGTGGTACCCGACGCGGTCCGGAAAGGCGCAACTCAAAGTCGCTGGCAACTTCTTTGAACGCTCGGTACTGAAGGAGCCGGGCGAACAGCAAGTCCCGCGCTTCGAGCAATTCGAGATCCTCTGCATCCTCGACTTCGCCTTGCGGCAGGAGCCGCGCGGCCTTGAGGTCGAGCAAAGTCGCGGCCACGACGAGGAATTCCGACGCCTGTGACAGGTCCCAGTCGGATTCGTGCGCGAGCACGGTCGCAAGAAACTCGTCCGTCACCTTTGCGAGCGCGACTTCCGTGATCTCCAACTGATGTTTGCCGATCAGTCCGAGCAGCAGATCAAAAGGTCCCGCAAAGTTGTGCAGGTGAACCTCGAACGGACGGCTCCGAGCCGTGGTCCCGGTGGCGTCGGGGGACACGCTAAGCGGCGACCCCACGTGAGACCAATTCACGAGCGAGCTCGCGATACTGCCGAGCGCCGGGATGGGTGGGGGCGAAGGTCGTGATGGGTTCCGCGGCGACTGATGCGTCAGGGAATTTCACCGTGCGATTGATGAGCGTCTGCGTCACCTTGTCGCCGAACGCCTCGCGAACGCGGGCGACGACCTCTTGGGAGTGCAGCGTGCGGCCGTCATACATCGTGGGGATGATGCCGTCGATCTCTAGGCGCGGATTGAGGCGATCCTGAACCTTGCCGATCGTCTCGGTGAGCAGTGCTACGCCACGCATCGCGAAGTATTCGCACGCGAGCGGGATGAGCACGCCGTGCGCGGCCACGAGCCCGTTGACGGTAAGCAGCCCCAGCGACGGCTGACAGTCGATGAGGATGACGTCGTACTCGTCCTGGATACCGCGCAACGCCCGCGCGAGGGCGCTTTCACGCGCGACCTCGTTCACCAACTGGAGCTCGGCGGCGCTGAGATCAATGTTGGCCGGCAACACGTCGAGATCCGGAATGTTCGTCGAGTGGATCACTGTTGCGATGGGTACGTCTTGGCGCATCAAGAGGTCGTACACGGTGATGTCGAGTTCGTTGGAGTTGATTCCCAGCGCTGCAGACGCCGCACCCTGAGGGTCGAAGTCGACAAGCAGGACCCTACGTCCGTACTCGGCAAGAGCTGCGGCAAGGTTCACCGATGTCGTCGTCTTGCCGACGCCGCCCTTCTGATTGCAGAGGGCGATGATTCGCGCTGGGCCGTGACTGGCGAGGGGCGCGGGTGTGGGGAACTCGGTCACAGGCTCACACTACAGCGCGAGCGCGCAGCGCTATCCCCTGGCACGCGGGTGCGCAAGCGCGTAAACCTCACGCAACGAGTCTTGTGTGACGAGCGTGTAAATCTGCGTTGTCGTCACCGACGCGTGCCCCAGGAGTTCTTGCACCGTGCGAACGTCCGCTCCTCCAGACAGCAGGTGCGTCGCGAAGGAATGCCGCAACGTGTGGGGCGATACGTCGGGAACGCCTGCTCGGTCCGACGCTTCACGCAGGATCGCCCATGCGCTCTGGCGCGACAGCCGTCCCCCTCGGGTATTGAGGAAAAGAGCAGGTGTGCCGCTTCCGGTGCCCGCGAGCACCGCGCGTACGCGAACGAGGTAAGCCGTTGCGGCTTCGGCAGCATATGTGCCAATCGGTACCACGCGCTCTTTGCGACCCTTGCCGCGCAGCAGCACGTGCGCGTCGCCGGCGTCGATGGCGATGTCGTCGACATCGAGCCCCACTGCCTCTGAAATGCGAGCGCCGGATGCGTACACCACTTCGAGCAGAGCGCGGTCCCGCAGGGCGGTCACCGAATCGCCGATCCCGGCCGCGTCAAGAATCGCGGCGACCTCATCGATGGAGATTGCCTTCGGCAAGCGCTTCGGAATGGCACGCGGTTTGACCTCTGCCGACACGTCGATGGCCACCCAGCCCTCGAGCGCCGCAAATCGATGCCATCCGCGCACCGCTACGACCGCGCGACCCGCGGACGACGGCGCGAGACCGGGATGATTTTCGTCGCCCTCTGACAGTGCCTGGGCGAACTGTTCGACGTCGTCACGCGTGACGTGCTCGATGGCGGTCCGCCCCCTCGTGTCGAGGAACTCTTCATAACGGGTGAGGTCTCGCCGATAGGCAGCGACCGTGTGCGGACTGAGACCGCGCTCGACGGTGACGTGCGCGAGGTACGCCTCGCGCTGACCGGAGATCACGTCAGTTGGCCCACACGGCGAGAGCGTCGGGCAGGAAGGGATCAATGAGAATCGCGGCGAAGACGATGGTGAGATACGTAATGGAATTGCGGAATACCCGCATCTCGTGCAATTTCTTCTCTCCGCGACGTGCCCGTCCCAGCAGGCGAGCGCAGTCCTGCATGAACCACGCCCCAGCCATGAGGGCGACTAGTGCGTATACCCAGGTCATTCCTGCGAGCGGTACGAGGACGAGCGTCGCTACGACCATCGCCCCCGCGTAGGCGATCATCTCGACCGCGACACGGCGCGCCGTCGCGACCACGGGAAGCATGGGCACGTGTGCATTGCGGTAGTCCGACGAGAACCGCATGGAAAGCGGCCAGTAGTGCGGGGGCGTCCAGAAGAAGATGATGAGGAACAACACCACCGGAGTCCATGACAGGGACTGGGTGACCGCCGCCCACCCGATGAGCACGGGCATGCAGCCCGCCGCGCCGCCCCAGACGATGTTCTGCGGAGTACGGCGCTTGAGGATAAGGGTGTAGCCGACGACGTAGGCGAGGATGGCGCCGACGGACAGGAGCGCCGCAAGTGGTGAATTCACGACCCAGACGAACCAGGCGGTGGAGATCACGCCAAGCGCCCACGCGAATGTCAACGCAGCGCGCGTCGAAACGGCGCCGGTCACGAGCGGACGGTCTTTCGTGCGCTTCATGATCGCGTCGATGTCGCGATCAAGGTAACTGTTGAATGCGTTTGCGCTTCCCGCTGATAGCGCACCGCCAACGAGCGTCGCGACAAGGAGGCCGGCGCCCGGCCAGCCGTTTGCGGCCAACACCATCGTCGGCAGCGTTGTCACCAGTAGCAGTTCGATGATGCGCGGCTTCGTCAACGCGACGTAAGCCTTGAGCACCCGCGTCGCGCGGAGCCACGCCGGGATCACCGGTGAGGTCAGATCGCTCTCGACGTTGACGGTGGCGCGCATTGCGCAAGTCTACGGCTCGCGGTCCCTGGGGCACATCGCGCCGCTAGGCTGGGGCCATCGCCCGCACCCGATTGGAGCTTCGCATGTCTGTCAACTGGACCGAAACTGATCGACGCGCCGTTGACACCCTGCGGGTGCTCGCGGCAGACGCCGTCGAGAAAGTCGGCAACGGCCATCCAGGTACAGCGATGTCTCTCGCTCCGGCGGCATACCTGCTCTTCCAGAACGTCATGCGCCACGACCCCCACGATTCGGCGTGGCTCGGTCGCGATCGCTTCGTGCTGTCATGCGGACACAGCTCACTCACGCTGTACCTCCAGCTCTTTGCTTCTGGCTACGGGCTCAGCCTCGACGACCTGAAAGCGCTGCGCACCGAGGGATCACTCACTCCCGGTCACCCGGAATTTGGGCACACCAATGGCGTCGAAATCACCACCGGCCCACTCGGCTCCGGTATCGCGTCGGCCGTCGGCATGTCCATGGCGTCGCGCCGCGAGCGCGGCCTGCTTGATCCCGACGCCGCCGCAGGTTCGTCGCCGTTCGACCACTACATCTACGTCCTCGCGTCCGATGGCGACCTCCAGGAAGGTGTCGCGGCAGAGGCGAGCGCTCTCGCCGGCACTCAGGAGCTTGGCAACTTGATCGTCATTTGGGACGACAACAAGATCTCGATTGAGCACGAGACCGACATCGCTTTCACCGAAGACGTGCTCGCTCGCTACGCGGCGTACGGGTGGCACACCCAGCGCGTGGACTGGGTCACGCGCGAGGGATATGTCGAAGACGTCGATTCGCTGAACGAGGCAATCGCCGACGCTCAGCGGGCGACATCGCAGCCGTCGATTATTGCGTTGAGCACGATCATCGGTTGGCCCTCACCTACCAAGCAAAACAGTGGTGGCGTGCACGGTAGCGCGCTCGGGGCGGCGGAGGTCGCAGCGCTCAAGGACGTGCTGGACTTTGACCCCGAAGAGTCGTTCGTCGTTGAAGGCGAGGTGCTCGCACACATGCGCGAGGTTGGTGAGCGCGGTGCTGCCGCGCACGCGCAGTGGAACGCGGACTTCGACGCCTGGCAAGCCAGCAACCCAGAGCGCGCTCAGCTTCTCGAGCGGCTTCAAGCCCGTGAACTGCCGTCCGACTGGGCAGATGCGCTCCCCCAGTTTGCGATCGGATCGTCCGTCGCAACCAGATCGGCGTCGGGCAAGGTCCTCACCGCCCTCGCGCCGGTCCTGCCGGAACTGTGGGGCGGGTCTGCGGACCTGGCCGGCTCCAACAACACCTCTATGGACGGCGAACCTTCGTTCCTGCCGCCGCGTCGTTCCACGCACTCGTACACCGGGACCTGGTACGGCCGCACCCTGCACTTCGGCATCCGCGAGCACGGCATGGGCGCGATCCTCAACGGCATTACTCTTCACGGGCTCACGCGTCCGTATGGCGGAACGTTCCTCGTCTTCTCCGACTACATGCGTGGATCCGTGCGCCTCGCGGCGCTGATGGGAATTCCGACGACGTTTGTCTGGACGCATGACTCGATTGGCCTCGGCGAGGACGGTCCCACACACCAGCCGATTGAGCACGTCGCCACCTTGCGCGCCATCCCCGGGCTCGACGTGATTCGCCCTGCTGACGCCAACGAAACCGCCGCGGCGTGGAAGGCCGTGCTGGAGAAGACGGACCGCCCCTCCGCCCTGATTCTCACGCGCCAGAACGTGCCGGTCCTCGAGGGAACCTCCGCCGACGGCGTTGCGCGTGGCGGCTACGTGCTCGCCGATGCAGAAGGCAACCTCGACGTGGTCATCATCGCGACGGGAAGCGAAGTTCAGCACGCCATGGGTGCGCGTGCTCTGCTCGCCGAACAGGGCATCGGGGCTCGCGTGGTGTCGATGCCGTGCGTTGACCGCTTCAAGCGCCAAAGCGCCGAATACCGGGACTCCGTGCTCCCATCCGCGGTGCGCGCCCGCGTCTCAGTCGAGGCCGGCTCGGCGCTGGGGTGGCGTGAGTTTGTCGGCGACGCCGGGCGATCGGTGGCGATCGACCACTTCGGTGAGAGCGCCGACGGCGCCCTGCTGATGAAAAAATTCGGCTTCACCGCCGAAAACGTTGCTGCGAAGGCGATGGAGAGCCTCGCTGCGTCGAGATGAACAGGTCCCTGTATGTCGCCACTTCTCTGAAAGACTGAGCGCGTGAGCAATCCCTTGCGCGATCCGCGAGATCGCCGACTCCCCCGCATCGCCGGATCGTGCGGGCTCGTGATGTTCGGTGTCACGGGAGACCTGGCGCGCAAGAAACTCATGCCGGCCGTTTACGACCTCGCTAACCGGGGCCTCTTGCCACCGGCCTTCGCCCTCACCGGTTTCGCCCGACGCGACTGGGACGAAGAGGATTTCACGCGCGTCGTCCACGACTCGATCAAGGAGTACTCGCGCACGCCGTTCAGCGAGGAAACCTGGAACCAGTTGTCCCAAGGGATCCGCTTTGTGCAGGGCACCTTCGACGACCCCGACGCGTTCGCCACCTTGCGGCGCACCGTTGAAGACCTCGACCGCGAACGTGGTACCGGCGGCAATCACGCTTTCTACCTGTCTATCCCGCCTTCAGCTTTCCCCCAGGTAGTTCGACAGTTGCGTGACTCCGGGCTGTCCGATCCCAAGGAGGGCACCTGGCGGAGGGTCGTGATTGAGAAGCCCTTCGGCCACGACCTCGCGTCGGCGAACGAACTCAACGACGTCGTGTCGGGTGTGTTTCCACCGGACTCTGTCTTCCGTATCGATCACTACCTCGGCAAGGAGACAGTCCAAAACCTCCTCGCTTTGCGTTTCGCGAACCAACTTTTTGAGCCCATCTGGAACTCCCAATACATCGATCACGTCCAGATCACGATGGCAGAGGACATCGGGATTGGGTCTCGCGCTGGGTATTTCGACGGCATCGGGACCGCGCGCGACGTCATCCAAAATCACCTGCTGCAGTTGCTCGCGCTGACCGCCATGGAAGAGCCCGCGACGTTTGAAGCAGCCGATCTGCGCGCCGAGAAGGAGAAGGTGCTTCGCCTCGCGCATGTGCCGTCAGATTTCGCCGCCAACACCGCGCGGGGTCAGTACGCGGCCGGGTGGCGCGGTGGAGAACGCGTGGGAGGCTTCCTCGACGAGGACGGCATCGCTCCCGATTCGATTACTGAAACCTACGCGGCGATCCGGGTGGACGTGCCAAATCGGCGCTGGGCGGGCACCCCGTTCTACCTCAGGGCAGGCAAGCGCCTCGGCCGACGAGTGACCGAGATTGCGCTCGTGTTCAAGAAGGCACCGACGCCGTACTTCCAGCAAATCGAAGGCTCGGACGTGGGTAACAACGCCCTCGTCATTCGCGTGCAGCCCGACG
>JAHEMW010000151.1 GCA_024643505.1 Demequinaceae bacterium | reverse complement strand
CGCACTGGCGGCACCGAGCGCACTGGCGGCACCGAGCGCACCGGCCGAACCGTGCGCGTCACCGGTCCGCTCGTCGAGGCCGAAGGCGTGCCGGGCGTCGCGATGGGCGAGATCCTGCGCATTGGCGCGGACGGCATCAGCGCCGAGGTCGTCGTGGTCGAGGGCACCCGCGCGACCATGCAGGCCTACGAGTACACGGGGGGCGTGCGCGTCGGCGACCCGGCGATCGGCACCGGGCAGCCGCTCACGGGACTGTTTGGGCCGGGCCTGCTCGGCAGCGCTTTCGACGGACTCATGCGCCCGCTCACGTCGGCCCCGCTGTGGCTGCGCCCCGACCGCCCCGACACCGCGGCCGAGGGCGACAGCGCGCGCCGGTGGCGCTTCGTGCCCGCTGTCGAGGTGGGCGCGACCGTGCGGGCGGGCGACGTGCTGGGAACCGTGCCCGACGCCGGCGCCGTCGAACACCGCGTCGTGGTGCCAGCCGGGGCGTCGGGCACCGTGGACTGGATCGCCGACGAAGGCGAGATGGGGGCGCTTGACCGCGTCGCCGACGTGGGTGGCCGCGCCGTCCACCTGTCCGAGCGCTGGCCGATGCGGCGCCCGCGGCCGTTCCGCGAACGCCTCGCCGACCCCGCGCCGCTGCACACGGGCCAGCGGGTGTTGGACCTGTTCTTCCCGGTGCCGCGCGGCGCCGCGGCGGCCGTCACCGGAGGCTTCGGCACCGGCAAGACGATGCTGCTGCAGCAGATCGCGAAGTGGTGCGACGCCGACGTGATCGTCTACGTGGGCTGCGGCGAGCGCGGCAACGAGATGGCGGACGTGCTCGACGACCTCGCCCGGCTCGTCGACGAGCGCACCGGAGGGCGGCTCGTTGACCGCACGGTGGTGGTCGCGAACACGTCAAACATGCCGATGATGGCGCGCGAGCTCAGCATCTACACGGGCGTGAGCATCGCCGAGTACTTCCGCGACATGGGTCACGACGCGGTGGTGATCGCGGACTCGACGTCGCGCTGGGCGGAGGCGCTACGCGAGTTTGCGAACCGGCGCGGCGACCTGCCCGCCGAGGAGGGGTTCCCGGCCGACCTCGCCTCCCAACTCGCCGCGTTCTACGAGCGGGCTGGGCGCGTCACGACGCTCGGCGGGCACGACGCGTCGGTCACGGTGATCGGCGCGGTCTCGCCGCCCGGCGGCGACCTGTCGGAGCCCGTCACGACGATCACGCAACGCTTCGTTCGCGCGATGTGGACGCTCGACCGCGACCTTGCCTACGCGCGTCACTACCCCGCCGTGCACTGGGCGGGATCGTTCGCACGCGACGCCGACGGGCTGTCAAGGTGGCAGACCGTTCACGGCGACCCCGAGTGGGCGGCGCGCAGGGCGGCCGCGCTGGAGATTCTCGCGGAGGCGGACCGGCTGGAATCGCTCGCGGAGGTGATTGGGGTCAACTCACTGCCCGGGCGCGAGCGCATGGTGGTGCTGGGTGGGCGCCTGCTGCGGGAGGCCGTGCTGGCGCAGAACGCGTTGAGCGACAACGACGCGACGTGCTCAGACGCCAAGGGCGCCGCGCTGCTCGACATGGTGCTCGACGTGATCGACGCGTGCCACGCCGCGATCGGCCGGGGCGCCACCGCCACGTCGGTGGAAGGCGTCGACTTCGTGCCCGTCTTCCGCGCGGCGCAGGACGTGGGGCGGGCGGACGCCGACGCCGTGGGCGCGATCCGGACGCGGATGCTCGACGTGCTGGGGAGGCTGTCATGAACACCTCCCCTGACCCGGGCCGCCGCGATGCGTCGACTCCCCTGCCGCAGCCGCGGGTCGCGTACGGCGACATCCGGGCGATCCGCGGACCGCTGATTGTCGTCGGCGGTGTGGAGAGCGTCGGCTGGGACGAATCGGCCGAGATCGACACCGCCGAGGGCGTCCGTCACGGACTGGTGCTCGACCTCGACGGCGACCACGCGACCGTGCAGGTCTTCGAGGGGACGGATGGGCTCACTCCGGGGGCGATCGATGTGCGCTTCGCCGGCAAGCCGCTGCACATCGAGGTTGGGTTGGGGTGGCTCGGGCGGGTGTGCAACGGGCGTGGGGCGCCGCTCGACGGGGGGCCTCCGATCACGGGAGATCGCCTGGCACCCGTGAGTGGCTGGCCGCTCAACCCCGTGGAGCGCGACCCCCCTCACGAGCCCGTCATCACAGGGGTATCTGTCATTGATGCGCTGACGACGCTGGTGCGCGGGCAGAAGCTGCCGATCTTCTCCGTCGCGGGGCTGCCGCACCTGGCGCTCGCGACGCAGATTGCGGCGCAGGCGACGAGTTCCGGGGCGCAATTCCGGGTGGTGTTCGCGGCGATGGGGCTCACACACGCCGACATCTCCTTTGTGCGCGACCGGCTCGAGGAGCGGACCGCGAGCGGCGAGCTCGTGCTGTTCCTCAACGCCGCCGACGACCCCGCGATCGAGCGCATCCTCACGCCCCGACTGGCGCTGACCGTCGCCGAGCACCTCGCGTTCGAGGAGGGCGCCGACGTGTTGGTCATCATCTCGGACATGACCAACTACGCCGAGGCCGTGCGCGAAGTGTCTGCCGCGCGTCGGGAAATCCCCGCGCGTCGGGGCTACCCGGGCTACCTGTACAGCGACCTCGCGAGCCTGTATGAGCGGTGCGGGCGGGTGCGCGGGCGGCCCGGCTCGGTCACCGTGGTGCCCGTGCTGACGATGCCGGCGGGCGACATCACCCACCCCGTGCCGGACCTCACCGGGTACATCACCGAGGGGCAGATCGTGCTGTCGCCGGAGATCGCGGCGCGCGGGGTGTACCCGCCGGTTGACACGCTCGGGTCGCTATCGCGCCTCATGCGTCACGGCGCTGGGCCTGGGCGCACGCGCGACGATCACCTCGACGTGGCCGCGCAGGTGCTGGCCGCGTTGGCGCACGCGCGGCAGTCGGCGGCGCTGTCGGAGCTCGTGGGGGC
>JAHEMW010000150.1 GCA_024643505.1 Demequinaceae bacterium | reverse complement strand
CTCCTGTTCAGGCGCCGTCACGGGCATCGGCACAGCCGTCACGGTCTCCCACCGCATTCGCTCCGACACCCACCCGCCCCGTGCCGCCACCCCACGCCGCACCTGCACCAGCACCAGCGCCAGCACCAGCGCCAGCACCAGCGCCAGCGCCGATGAGCCCGGCCCAGGAGCCCAGGCGAGACACCATGGAATTGGGCCCGGCCGCGTTTGCGCCGGCACCCACGTCTGCGCCAAGAACGGTGCCGACGACCCTGCCGATGACCCAGCCGACGACCCTGCCGACCGCGGTGCCGACGACCCTGCCCACCAATCCGCCAGTGACGGCGCCCTTCGCACCACAACACGCCGCTAGCGCGCCCGCGCCGCCCGCTTTGCCGGTTGACGAGGTTGAGGTCCCGCAGGCGGCCGTTCATTCGGCTGCGGTCGAGCTCACTCCGGAGCTACCGGCCGAGGGCGTCTCGCCAGGGCCACCTCCCGCAATCGCGCCCGTTGCAGCATCCCCGCCACCCCTACTCGCCCAAGCCGCCACCGCGTCGGCTCCAGTCGTCGCGCCCGCACCTGAACGCACAACTCCGGGCTTCGAACCGGCATTCGAGCCGTCCTCCGCGAAGACGATTGCGCGTCGCGAGGTTAGCCAAAGCGCGCCCGACCCCTATGGCGCGGCCATCCACGCACTACTGACGCACCTCGAGCGCGTGGGGTTCGGTGGCGCGCCCCGCTCCTTCGGCTTCGACTCGAACGGCCGCCACCTCATCGAGTTCATTCCTGGCACTCCCCTCAATCGGCTCCCGGCCGACGCGCCGCCCGTCGCGCCCGAACGCATCGGAGCCTTCCTTCGCGAAATGCACGACGCCCTCGAGTCCTTCGAACCGCCACCCGGAGTGGCCTGGTTCGAGGGCCTTCGTGCACCCGCCGCCGAACTGATCGTTCACCAGGACATTTCCAAGCCAAACATTGTGCTCACGCCCGACGACCGGCTCGCTGCGATCGACTGGGAGGCGGCCGGACCTGGCACGCGCCTGTGGGACCTCGCGCACGCCGCGCACTCATTCGCACCGCTACGCGTGGGAGAGAGCGAACAGAAGAGCGCGATTCGCCTCGCACGCCTCGTCCACGGGTACGGCCTGGACCTCGAAGACCGCAAGCGCCTTCTTCCCATGCTCGTGATGCGCCCCGCGAGCATGAACCGCTTCCTCGACCAGATGCGCGACACCGGCGAGACGCTGTGGGTGCAATTGTGGGAGCGCGGCGTCGGTGACGCGTGGCGCAAAGACGCTGACTGGATCCGCGAGCGCGACGAATTCTGGCGCGCAGCCCTGCTCGACTAGCTACCAGCCCGCAGCCGCGAGTAGTTCTGCGGCCGCCCGTTCTGCAGCATCTTCGGCGCCATCGCCTCCCTCCACGCCGTCGATCGCGACATCGGCGTCGATCTCGTCGATCGCTGAAGCCGGGACGGCGATCGTCACGTCACCGGGTCCAGCGTGGGAACGAAATACGCGCACGTACTCGTCCCGAGCGTCGGCCCGCTCCGCAGCGACGACGACGAGCCCCAGCCCTCGCCGACGAAAGGACTGCGCCGCGAAGGCGAGCACCTCGCGCTCAGCGAGCGCGACTTCATCTCGCGACGAAAGTGACGGAGAGCTCAACCCGAGCGCGTCGGCGTCGACGAACGCAACCCGAGCGCGAGACGCCGCGAGCGCCTCGAACGCGGCGAGCGCCACCCTGCGCGCCTGCACGACGATGAGGGCGCGGTGTGGCAACGCCTTGGCGAACGAGATTGACCGAGGATCGTTGAGGTACGGTCCAAATCCGGGAATTCGCGCGTACCCGATGCGGTCATAAAGAGCGAGCGCTTCGGGTTGCTCCGTCCCTGTCTCGAGCACGAGCCGCGTTGCGCCCGCTCGAACCGCCGCAGCTTCGATCGCCCCCATCAAGACGCGCGAGTGACCGTGACCGCGGTGCGACGGCCGCACGTAGAGCCGCTTCACTTCCGCCGCACCCGGTCCGGTGTTGTACGGAGACCAGCGCACAAGCGCCGTGCCGATCGCGTTTCCGTCCGCGTCGGTGGCGACGAGGGAGACGATGAGATCGGCGTCGGCCATGTGGGCAGCGAAATCGGCCTCGGCGTCGTCATCTCCGTAGCGGGCGAGAAGTTCGCGCTGCTGGTCGTGCCACATCGCGCGTGCGACCGGGTCATCGAAGGTGACGGGGTGGATGGTGATCACGCGTCCAGGGTAGGTCCGCTGCCGTGCGGGATTGGGTCGCGCCACCGGGAATTGCGCAGCCGTCGCAGTGGTTAGGATGGTGACATGTCAACTAGTAGGGGGTAAGCGGTGCACAACATCGGCTTTCTGTCGTTCGGCTGGTGGTCCAAGGCTCCTGGGTCGCAGGTGCGCACTCCAGCCGAGCTCATGCATGACACGATTCGGCTCGCCGAGGCGGCAGAAGCCGCGGGCATGGACGGCGCGTGGATTCGCATTCACCACTTCGAGAACAACACCTCCTCTCCGTTCCCGCTGCTCGCCGCCATGGGGGCGCGTACCGCACGCGTCGAACTCGGCACCGGCGTGATCAACATGCGTTACGAGAATCCCCTGTACATGGCAGAAGCGGCAGCAACCGCCGACCTCATCTCCGGCGGGCGTCTGCACCTCGGCGTCTCGCGAGGGTCCCCCGAGCCCGCGCTCGACGGTCCGGGCACCTTCGGCTATCCCCTGCCACAGGGCAAGCTCCCCGTGCAGGACGCAGCAGAACGGATCGCGCAGTTCCGGCACGCCATCTCGGGCGCGGGCATCGCCACGCCGGGGCCCGACGCCCGTGGCCTCACCGGCTTGCTGCCCATCAGCCCACAGTCGCCCGGGCTGTCTGACCGCATCTGGTACGGCGCGGGCAACACCGAGTCGGCCAAACGCGTCGGCGCACTCGGCATGCACCTGATGTCGTCGACGCTCGTGCTCGAGGCGACCGGCGAGCCACTCGGC
>JAHEMW010000149.1 GCA_024643505.1 Demequinaceae bacterium | reverse complement strand
ATCGCCGCTTCGTAGCCTCCAGGCCCGCCGCCGATGATCACGACTCTGGGATTCATGGTGCCATTGTCGCGTACCTCGCCTCCGAGCGTCGGCGCGTCTAGTGTGAAAACATGACCGACGCACACGTGGCGGCCGCGGAGGCCGCCGCCGCACTCGCCACTCTGACGGGGGTTGACGGCCACGACGTCGCGCTTATTCTCGGATCTGGATGGGGCGGCGCAGCCGACCTGGTCGGCGAGCAAATCGCGTCGATCCCGGCCTCCGACGTTCCCGGATTCGAGGCTCACTCCGTTCCGGGGCACAGCCCAACCCTGCGATCACTACGAACGCAGGACGGCCGCGCGGTGCTCGTGCTCGGAGCGCGGCGACACTTCTACCAGGGGCGCGACGCCACCGCGGTGGCTCACGCCGTGCGAATGGCCGCAGCGGCGGGCTGCTCACAACTGGTCGTCACCAACGGGTGCGGGTCCACGCGTCCAGCCGTCGGGCCCGGATCGGTCGTCCTCATCGGCGATCACATCAACCTCACGGGGGCGACTCCGCTTGAGGGCGCGACCTTTGTTGACCTCACCGACGCCTATTCGCCGCGCTTGCGGGCGCTGGCACGCCGCGTCGATCCCGCGCTGCCGGAAGGTGTCTACGCCCAATTCACCGGCCCCCAATACGAGACTCCTGCCGAGGTTCGCATGGCGGTCACGCTCGGCGCGGACCTCGTCGGAATGTCGACCGCGCTCGAAGTGATCGCCGCTCGCGAGGCTGGCGTGGAAGTGCTCGGGCTTTCGCTCGTGACGAACCTCGCCGCCGGCATCTCCGGCGACGGCCTCAGCCACCAGGAGGTCCTCGACGTCGGCGCGCAGTCGGGTCCGCGCATCTCAGCGCTGCTCGCAGCGATTGTGAAGGAGATGGCCTAATGGACGCCCTCACGACGGCGGCGCGAGGGTGGCTCGAGGACGACCCCGACGACCACACGCGGGGAGAGCTTGCGGGCATCCTCGCCGCGGCGTCCGCCGGCGACACTGAAGCGCTAGCTGACCTCGCAGACCGGTTCAGCGGGACCCTGGAATTTGGCACTGCAGGACTGCGCGGGCGGATGGGCGCAGGGCCGAACCGCATGAATCGCGCGGTCGTCATTCGCGCCGCCGCCGGCCTTGCCCGCTACCTCACCGACACGGTCGGGCCCGGCGCTGTCGTCGCCATCGGATACGACGCGCGGCACGGGTCAGCACAATTCGCGCGCGACACTGCCGGCGTGATGACCGCCGCCGGCCACCATGCGAGGCTCCTTCCGCGTCGCCTCCCCACTCCGGTGCTGGCGTACGCCACCCTCGCGCTCAATGCGGATGCGGGGGTGATGGTGACCGCGTCTCACAATCCGCCACAGGACAACGGCTACAAGGTGTACCTCGGCGGTCGCGTGGTGACAGACGAGGGACGAGGTGCACAGATCGTGCCGCCGCACGACGCCGACATCGCAGCCCGCATCGCCGCCGTCGGACCCGTCGCGGCCGTGCCGCGCACCGAAGGCGGCTGGGAGATCATCGGCGAAAGCGTGATCGACGACTACATTGCGGCCGCGGCTGCTGTCGCGGGGCACGCCCCGGACGAGCGCCGCGCCACCACCCGCATCGTCCTCACGCCGCTGCACGGGGTGGGCGGGGACACCGGGAGGCGTGTCCTCGCGAGCGCGGGGTTCGACGACATCCACCTGGTCGAGGCCCAAGAACAGCCCGATCCGGACTTCCCCACTGTCGCCTTCCCGAACCCCGAAGAGCACGGCGCCATTGATCTTGCTCTTGACCTCGCGCGTGAGATCGGCGCGGACGTCGTGATCGCGAACGACCCAGACGCGGACCGATGCGCCGTCGCCACCGTCGTCGACGGGCGCTGGCAGATGCTGCACGGCGATGTCGTCGGCTCGCTGCTTGGCGAACTGATCGCCTCGCGAATCTCGGACACGCCTGGCGCCGTGCTCGCGAACTCCATCGTGTCGTCGCAACAACTGTCGGCGATCGCCGCCGCACATGGCCTGCGATACGTGGCGACGCTCACCGGCTTCAAATGGATCGGCCGCGTGCCCTCCCTCGCCTTCGGATATGAGGAAGCTCTCGGGTACTGCGTTGCTCCGCACGTGGTGCGCGACAAGGACGGCCTGTCTGCGGCTGTCCTCATCGCGAGCCTTGTCGCCGACCTAGGCGCTTCCGGCCGGACGTTGGCCGACGCCATCGACGATCTCGCGCGCACATACGGCGTCTACCTCACTCGCCAGGTCGCGGCGCGGTTCGCGAACACTGCAGATATCGCGGCCACGATGCGCAGACTGCTCGACGCGCCACCGACGAGGCTTGGCGGGTCACCAGTGACGTCCTTCGACACCTTGGACGAAGGCTATGCGGGACTCCCCCCGACCCCTGGGCTGCACTTGGCGACGGAGGCGGGCGCCCGCGTGATCATTCGACCTTCGGGCACAGAGCCAAAGGTCAAGGCGTACCTCGAGGTGGTGGCGCCGTGCGACGGCGACGTCGGTGTCGCACGAGCGAAGGCGAGCGACGCGATGGACCTCCTCGAACGTGCTGTGCGCGGCGCGCTCCACATCGCCTAGTAGTCGACCGCGGTCTCCAGCTCGAAGTCGTCCCCGTCAAGGCCGTCGAGAACCGAGCGTGTGCCCGACAAGCCGAGCCGCGTGGCCCCGGCGTCGATCATCGCGAGTGCGGCGGCGGCCGTTCGAACTCCGCCAGAGGCCTTGACTCCAAGGCGACCGCCGACGGCGCTCGCCATCAGCGCCACCGCGTGAACGGATGCTCCGCCTGCGGGGTGGAAGCCAGTCGATGTCTTGACGAAGTCCGCGCCCGCGGCCTCCGCGGCGCGGCACGCTCCCACGATCGCGTCGTCGGGCAGTGCCGCTGTCTCCAGAATGACCTTGAGGACGTTGCCGCGCGGCACCACCGCCCGCACGGCAGCAATCTCCGACTCCACAGCGTCAAAGTCGCCCGTGAGAGCCGACGCAAT
>JAHEMW010000148.1 GCA_024643505.1 Demequinaceae bacterium | reverse complement strand
ACGGCAAGTAGCCCCGTCGCCAAGGCGACGATATTCATCCACGTCTTTGGCTTTGTCGGCGTACCCAGCGCCAGCGGCGGCGGTGGCGGGGTGGTTGGTTCGTGCGGTGTGGTCACGTCGTGCTCGTCAGTTGACCGACACCGTCGTCGATGACGCTGCCAGGGCGATGATCGCAATGATCACAATCAGCGTGAGCGCGATACCGATGTAGCCAATGATGAGACCGGCAAGTCCGAGGCCGCGGTTGTCCGCTTCGCCGCGATCCGCGGCCCGGACGCCGAGGTGGCCCAGAATGATTCCGGCAAGGCTGATACCGACGAGCGAGCACACGAGCGCCGCGATGTTCATCCAGGTCTTCGGCTTTGTCGCCGACGGCGCTGACATTGGTGCGCCGTACTGAAGCGGCTGCGCCGCCGGGGGTGGCGTCGCGGCCTGGGGCGCCGGCTGTGACGTTGGCGCGGACTGCAAGGGCTCGGCTGGCTGGGCGGACGGCTGGGGCTCGTACGCGCCTCCGGGCGAGGCGAACGGGTCACTGGACATGGGGCGCTCCTTTGTGACGGCGGGCGTGCTGTCGCCACGAGACTAACCCCTCCCCACGTTCACCCAGTAGCGAAACGACGCGCAAATCGGCATCGGCCGCTCGGGAATCGGCGTTAGGGTCTCGTAGAACGCCTGAGTGGAGGAGACACGTGAACGAGATCATTGGGAGAGGCGAGGGCGCAGGCCTAGGCCTCAACGACTCGATCTTCAACCGCCTGCTGCGGGAGCGGATCATCTGGCTGGGCGACGAAGTGCGCGACGACAACGCGAACGCGATCTGTGCGCAGATGATGCTGCTCGCCGCTGAAGATCCCAACAGCGACATCTACCTGTACATCAACTCGCCCGGCGGCTCGATCACCGCGGGCATGGCGATCTACGACACCATGCAGTACGTCAAGCCAGACATCGCGACGGTTGCGATGGGCATGGCGGCCTCGATGGGACAGTTCCTGCTGTCGTCGGGTGCGCAGGGCAAGCGCTACGCGACGCCGCACGCGCGGGTCATGATGCACCAGCCCTCTGGCGGCATCTACGGCACCACGACCGACATCCGCATCAACGCCGAGCTCATCATGCACATGAAGAAGGTGCTCGCGGAGCTCACCGCAGCCCAGACCGGCAAGACGGTCGAGCAGATCACCAAGGACGCGGACCGCGATCGCTGGTTCACCGCTACCGAAGCGCTCGATTACGGCTTCGTTGACAAGGTCATCACGCACGCCGCCGAGGCGGGCGACAAGTCTCAGGGAGGGACCGCGTGAGCGAGATCTACCAGGCCATTCAGGCCGCGGGCCGCACCGAGGGCCCCGCTCCGACCGGGCGCTACATCCTCCCGCAGTTCGAGGAGCGCACCGCCTACGGCTTCAAGCGCCAGGACCCATACACGAAGCTCTTCGAGGACCGCATCATCTTCCTCGGGGTGCAGATCGACGACGCTTCCGCAGATGACGTGATGGCGCAGCTGCTGGTGCTCGAGTCGCAGGACCCCGAGCGCGACATCAAGATCTACATCAACTCGCCGGGTGGCTCGCAGACCGCGCTCACCGCGATCTACGACACCATGCAGTACATCAAGCCGCAGGTGCAGACGGTGTGCCTCGGTCAGGCAGCCTCGGCCGCCGCCGTGCTGCTCGCCGCTGGCGCCCCCGGGAAGCGGCTCGCGCTTCCGAATGCGCGCGTCATGATCCACCAGCCGCGCATCGAAGGCGGCGGGCGCGCACAGGCGTCAGACATCGAGATTTACGCCGAAGAGATGATCCGCATGCGTGAATGGCTCGAGAACACGCTCGCGCGTCACTCGGGCCAGAAGCCGTCAAAGGTTCGCGAGGACATCGAACGCGACACGTTCCTGTCCGCGGCCGAGGCCAAGGCGTATGGACTGGTCGACGAGGTACTCGAGTCCCGCAAGGTGCTTGCCGTCGCCGCTTCCTGACCCGTCCGCTCGGCGTCGGTCTCCGAATAGCGTCGGGCAGTGCGGCGAGTCGCCGCGCACGTGTCACACCGCGTCGTTAGCCTTGTTTGGAATGGTGCTTTCCCGGAAGGAGCCACGATGAGCCGACCCACCGACAGCGGCGACCTGCTCAAGTGCTCCTTCTGCGGCAAGACGCAGAAGCAGGTCAAGAAGCTCATTGCGGGCCCTGGCGTCTACATCTGTGACGAGTGCATCGACCTGTGTAACGAGATCATCGAAGAGGAGTTCGCGGAGGCGGCTGAGGCGGAACTGACGGACCTTCCCCGGCCTCGTGAGATCTTCGAGTTCCTCGAGCAGTACATCGTTGGCCAGGACTCCGCCAAGCGCGCGCTCGCCGTCGCGGTGTACAACCACTACAAGCGCGTGCGTGCAGGCGAGGCCAAGGGCAAAGGCGACCAGGACCAGGTCGACATTGCGAAGTCCAACGTCATGTTCATCGGGCCCACGGGCTGCGGCAAGACGTACCTCGCGCAGACGCTGGCTCGGATGCTCAACGTGCCCTTCGCGATTGCGGATGCGACTGCGCTGACTGAGGCCGGCTACGTCGGCGAGGATGTCGAGAACATCCTCCTCAAGTTGCTGCAGGCCGCTGACTATGACGTCGACAAGGCGCAGCGCGGAATTATCTACATCGACGAGATCGACAAGGTCGCTCGCAAGGCTGAAAACCCCTCTATTACCAGGGACGTCTCTGGCGAAGGTGTGCAGCAGGCGCTACTGAAGATTCTCGAGGGGTCCGTCGCGTCGGTGCCGCCGCAGGGTGGACGCAAGCACCCGCACCAGGAATTCATCCAGATCGACACCACGAACGTCCTGTTCATTCTCGGTGGCGCGTTCTCGGGTCTTGAGGAGATCATCTCGTCGCGCGTCGGTCGTCAGGGCATCGGTTTTGGCGCGACCCTCAAGGAGGCGGACAACACCGACTTGTTCGCGCTCGTCACGCCGTCGGACCTTCACAAGTTTGGGCTCATCCCTGAGTTCATTGGACGCATGCCGGTCATCGCGACAGTGTCCCCCCTTGACGTCGAGGCGATGGTCTCGATCCTCACTGAGCCGCGCAA
>JAHEMW010000050.1 GCA_024643505.1 Demequinaceae bacterium | reverse complement strand
GGACGTGACCGGGAGGGAGTCAGCTGGAGTGGTCGGGTGGATCCGCGCGCGCCACAGCGCCTCGTCCGCGTAGATGTTCCCCAGACCACTCACGCGCGTCTGGTCGAGCAGAACTTGCTTGATACCGCGCCGGCCGATGCACCACGTACGGAACAGCGCCTGCGTGTCGAGCGCGGGATCGAGAAGGTCACGCGCGATGTGCGCGACGGACGCGGGCACCGCGTCCAGCGTTCCGCCACACCCACCGAGCGCGCCGTCGGGCGTGGGGACGAGCGGCTCGACGTCGAGGTATCCGAATGTGCGTTGGTCGACGAAGTCCAGCGCGACGCGTTCACCGTGCCGATCGAGAATGAGACGCGCACGGCAATGACGGTGCGGGTCGCTCGCCGGATCATTGATGCGGAATTGTCCCGACATCCCCAAGTGAGCGGACAGCGCGCCGTCGTCGAGCTCACACCACAGGAACTTGCCGCGTCGCGCGACAGCCGCGATGTCGCGACCGACCGTGTCGGCAGAAAAGTGCCGCGGACCCCCCTCGGTGCGGCGCACGCAACTCTCGCGAAAGACGGCGACATCGGTGATGCGCGCGCCACGGACGGCTGCCTCGAGACCTTGGCGGACGGACTCCACCTCGGGAAGTTCAGGCACCTGAACTCTCGGAGTCGGCCGCAACAAGCGCGGCGTAGGCCTCCGCCGCCGCGTCCTGCTCCGCGTGCTTCTTCGCCGATCCGACGCCGGTGCCACGAGCGATGCCGCCAACGAGGACCGTGGCTGTGAATTCTCGCTCGTGGTCCGGACCTGTGCCTTCGACCTCGTACACCGGACTGCCGAGGCCGCGCTCCGCGCTCGCCTCTTGCAGGGACGTCTTCCAATCGAGGGCGACGCCAGACTCAGAGGCCGCGAGCAACGTGGGACCCACCAGCCGCAAGACGACATCGCGCGCGACCTCAATCCCGTGGCTCAGGTAAACCGCGCCGAGCACAGCCTCGAAGGCGTCGCACAGGATCGAATCCTTGTCCGCACCACCGGTGGCGCGCTCGCCTTTTCCGAGCAGCACGCAGCGCCCGAGATCCATTCCGCGCGCGATGTGCGCCAACGAGCGCTGCGACACCGATGCTGCCCGCATCTTCGCGAGGTCGCCCTCAGGAAGGTCGGGGAAGTCGCGGTAGAGCGCATCGGTCACGACGATCCCGAGCACCGAATCGCCAAGGAACTCGAGCCGCTCGTTGGTTGGCAAACCGCCGGCTTCGTAGGCGAACGAGCGGTGCGTCAGGGCAAGCACAAGAAGCTCGGGGTCCACTGGGACACCGAGCTGGTCAAGCAGTGCGGCAGTCGCCGATGGACCACCATTGTCAGCAAGCGCCATGAGGCGCGCCCGCTAGGACTCGTGCTCGGTGCGCAGCGCCTCGGCGTACTGGCGGCCGTTGTAGGCACCGCACGACGGGCACGCTGTGTGCTGCAGCTTGTCCGCCTTGCACTGGGGGCACGTCGCGAGATCCGCGGTGGTCGTCTTCCACTGCGAACGGCGCGCGCGGGTGTTGCTGCGCGACATTTTGCGCTTGGGAACTGCCATGGCTAGTTCTCCTTCTGCTCGGTCAAACTTTCATCGGTCACCAAGGTACTCAACGCCGACCACCGCGGGTCGACATCGTCGTGCACATGGTCGGGGTAGTCCGCGAGCCGCGCGCCACACTGATCGCACAACCCGGGACAGTCGGGCCGGCACAGCGGCGTGAACGGCAAGACCGTGACAACGGCATCGCGCACCACCTCCTCGAGCTCCACGACGTCGCCGTCGAACTCAAACACATCCTCTGACTCGTCATCCCCGGGGAACTCGCGGTCGGGGTAGGCGAACAGTCCCTGCAACGCCGCGTTGATCGGCAACCGGACGATGTCCAGGCAACGCCCGCACTCTCCGATGGCCTCCGCCGCAACGGTGCCGTGGACCCAGATTCCCTCCGACACCGACTCGAAGCTCAATTCGAGCGTCATGTCAGCGCCTTCAGGAACGCCGATCATGTCAGTGCCGAGGACCGCCGGGGCCGGAACTACCGTGCTGACAATGCTCTGCGCGCCAGGACGCCGCGCAATCTCCCTCACGGAGAAGTGAAGCGGCGAAGCGGCAGGGCGGTGGTGGTGAGACACACGCGCCTCCAGCTCGGTCCGGTCCGGGTGGACCTCGGCCCACACATGTTCGGCGGGACCAGCGCACTACTGTACGGCATTCCGGGCGCGACCCTCAAGCCTGCATGGCCGCGGGGCGAGGCGCAAACGACGCAGCATTGACAGATCGCGAACGCCGGTGGAAGTCTCGACCTCAGGTACAGGGTCGGGGGGCCGATGGCGTGCGCGCGTGAGGAAGGGTGGACAGATGCCGGTCAGGCGCCTGAACCGCGCGCTGAGCGCCCTCGCCGCGGCTGCCGCAGGGGCGCTCGTGATGTCCGGGTGCGACGGTAGCGCCCCCGCCAACGGCCCGTCCGCGAATGACCCGTTCGCCACGCCCGCGCTCGGCGTTTCGCTGATTCTCAAGAGCACGACAAACCCGTTCTTCCGAGCGATGAAGGCTGGAGCGGAGGAAGCGGCGGCGAGCACGAACATCCAATTGACCGTCGTGGCGAGTAACGGACCAGGAGATGCAGGGACCCAGGTGGACGCGATCGCGGGAGCGATCGCGCGAGGGGATCAGGGGATCCTCATCACCCCAGACGGGCCCGACGTTGAGGCGGCGCTCGTCCTGGCGAGGGCTTCGGGACTCTACGTCGTCGCGCTTGACACCCCTCCCTCGGATCCAGAAGCCGTTGACATCACGTTTGCCACGAACAACACCGCCGCAGGCGACCTGCTCGGCAGGTGGGTCGCGTCGGAACTGATGGGGGCTCCCGCCGTCATCGCGCTCCTTGGCTTGGCCGACGCGGACGTGCCGACGGTTGACACCTTTCGCGAACAGGGATTCCTCTCCGGGATGGGGATCGCGATCGGCGATCCCTCCATCAAGGGCGATGAGTCCGCCAGCGGCTACTACTCGGCGGGCACGTACGTCATCGCGGGCAGAGGCATCTCGGAGGCGACACGTATCGGCGGGCGCACGGCGCTTGACGAAATCCTCGCCGCCAACGGCGACGTGAACGTGGTCTACGCGATCAACGACGAGGCCGCCTTCGGCGCGTTGCAGTCGCTATCCGACGCCGGCGTCACCGGCGCGATCGTCGTGGCGATTGACGGCAGTTGTGAGGCCGTCGCGTCCGTGGCGTCGGGCACGATGTCGGCCGACAGTCAGCAGTTTCCGTTGCGCATGTCGCAGGTGGGGATCCAGGCAATCTCGCAGGCAATACGCCAAGGCATCTACGCGGAGCCAACCCCGGGTCTCGATTTTGTCGACACCGGCGTCGCACTCGTGACGGATCGGCCGCACGAGGGCATCGCATCCATCGACACCACGACGGCGGCAACCACCTGTTGGGAGGGCTAGTCGAGGGGGTCGCGCAGCGCGGCGAGAACGGCTGATTCCACGCCGCTCGGCACGAACTGCGCGATAGATCCTCCGTGGCGGGCGACATCGCGGACAAGCGAGGACGCCACGTGGCTCAACGCGTTGTCTCCGGTCACAAAGACTGTTTCGATGCCTGTGAGCGACCGATTCATGAGCGCCATGGGCCGCTCGTAGTCGTAGTCCGTCCCGCCGCGCAGGCCTTTCACGATCGCGCTCGCGCCTTCGGCCGTGCAGAAGTCGACGAGCAGCCCAGTGGCTGACTTGACCTCGACGCCGTCGATGTGAGCGAGGGCGTCGGTCGCCAGCGCGATGCGCGTGTCGAGATCGAGGAGCGGACGTTTCGCCGAGTTGTGCGCGATAGCGATGACAACGCGGTCGAACAGATGGGTCGCGCGCATGGCGATATCCACGTGTCCGAGCGTGATCGGGTCGAATGTTCCCGGCAGGACGGCGGTGGTCACGGTTCGACGCTATCGCACGCGCTGCGCGTACTGCACGACGGTCTCGCCGTAGTCCTTGCTCACGACGAGGTGGAGCGTGGGAGGCCACTCCGTCGCGGAGGCCCGTGCAGAGCGTTCCAGCACAACGTTTGCGTCGGGCGCGAGCCGTTCCGCAAGCGCCGCGAGCACCGCGGCGAGGTCCCCGCGCGAGATGTCGTACGGAGGATCAAGAAACGCGAGGCTGAATGCGTCGGGGGTCCTGCGGAGGAAGTTCAGCGCGCGCTCCTTGACCACCCGCGTGCGGGTGCCGACGCCGAGTTCGAGGACGTTCGCTTCAATGACCCGAGACGCGGCCGTGGACGACTCGACCAGGGTGACGTGCGCGGCCTTGCGGCTGATCGCTTCGAGTCCCAACGCGCCGGAGCCGGCATAGAGGTCAACCACGTGAGCTCCCCGAAGCGCTCCCGCGCTCGCAAGTTTGCTGAAGATCGCCTCGCGAACGCGATCCGTCGTGGGGCGCGTCCCTGCAGCCGGCACGGCGATACGGCGCCCGCCGAAATCACCCGCGATGATCCGCGTCATGGCGATAGCGTACGGCCGGATTAGGCGCGCTCGAGAAATTCTTCGGTCGCCGGCTCAAGCCACGCCGCAATCGCGGCCGCGAGTGCGGGATGCTCACCAAGATCGGGGTCGTTCGCGACGAGTGCTCTGGCATCGTCGCGCGCCATTTCAATGACGCGGGCATCGCGGACGACACGCAGCAACCGCAGTGAATTTCGACCGCCCGACTGGGCGGCGCCCAGCACGTCACCTTCCCGTCTCAGCTCGAGGTCGCGTTCCGCGAGCACAAAGCCGTCGTCCGTCGATGCAAGCGCCGAGAGTCGCGCGTGCGCGGCGGAGCCGTCAAGCGCGTGAGAGACGAGCAAGCACAGGCCCGGAACGTCCGCGCGTCCGACGCGGCCGCGCAGTTGGTGCAGTTGTGAGATGCCGAAGTGGTCCGCGTCGAACACGACCATGGTCGACGCGCTGGAGACGTCGACGCCGACCTCTACGACGGTCGTCGAGACGAGCACCGGAGTCGTACCGTCCTCGAACCGACTCATCGCGGCCTCTTTTTCGTCGGCGGACAGGCGCCCGTGCATGACTCCAACGCCAACTCCAGGGAGCCGACGCGATGCCTCGAGGGCGATATCGGACACCGCGAGTAGCGCTGGCCGACCGGCCTCGCCGGCGTCGACCGGTGGCACGTCGTCGTCGACATCGTCATCGAGATTCGGTTCGATTCGCGCGCACACGACGTACGCTCGGCGCCCTTGGTCCACCTCCTCCCGGATCCGCGTCCACACGCGATCACGCCACACGGCGTTCGCCGCAGGAACGACGTGCGTCGCAGTCCCAGCGCGCCCCGGTGGACGATCTGCCAGCACGGATGTCGTCAGATCGCCGAACACTGTCATCGCGATTGTGCGTGGAATCGGGGTTGCACTCATCACCAGTGTGTGGGGAGTGTGGCGCGCGCGAGCGCGGAGCACGTCACGCTGCTCGACGCCAAACCTGTGCTGCTCGTCGACCACGACGAGCCCGAGGTCAGCGAACTGGACGTGTTCGGCGAGGAGCGCGTGCGTACCGACCACGATCCCCGCCGCGCCCGATGCCGCGTCAGCGAGCGCGCGGCGCCGCCGGGGTGCGCTGAGCGACCCGGTGAGGAGCGCGACGCGCGTCGCTGCCTCAGGCGACCCGAGCGTGCCAGCGTCCGCGAGCGACCCAAGGAGGTGACGCAGCGAGCGTTCATGCTGCGCTGCCAGGACCTCCGTTGGTGCGAGCAAGGCGGTCTGACCCCCGGCGTCGATTACCTGGAGCATCGCTCGCAGCGCGACCATCGTCTTTCCCGCGCCAACGTCGCCCTGGAGCAGTCGGAGCATGGGCGACGTCGACGCGAGATCTCCCGCAATCTGTGCCCCCACTTCCACTTGGCCGGCGGTCAGCGTGAACGGCAGGCGCTCATCGAGCGCGGCGCGGAGTCCGTCCTCGCGAGGCGGTCGAGCGGTCGCTGTGAGCGCGTCATTCGCGGCCTTGCGCCGTGCCATCGCGGCCTGCAGCACGAGCGCCTCCTCGTAGCGCAAGCGCTCCTGTGCGCGTGTGTATCCAGACTCGTCCGCGGGCATGTGGATGTCGCGCCAGGCGTCGAGCAGGCACGGCAGGCCGTCCCGCTGTCGCAGCTCGATCGGAATCGGGTCGGGCACGTCCGCGTATGTGAGGGGGTCGAGCACGGCGCGCACCGCCTGAGCGATACGCCACGTCGGGATTCCCGCCGCTGCGGGATAGATCGGAATCGGGCGCGACGCCGCCTCGATGGCGGCGTCGGCATCCTCGGCGTCGAGGCCGACCAACACGTAATCGGGGTGGGTGAGCTGTCGCTCGCCGCGATACTCCCCCACCGCACCCGTGAAGAGCCCGACGCGTCCGGGACGGAGCTTGTCCTCGTGCATCCTCAACACGCCGGCGCGCTTTGCGAAGAACGTGAGCCGCAGGGTCGCGTTGCCGTCCGTCACGACCGCCTCGAGCATCGCGCCGCCTCTTGCGCGCAGTGGCCGCACCGTCACGGTGCGAACCTCCGCCATCACGGTGACGTATTCGCCAACCGCCAAGGCGCTCATGTCTGTGAGCTCGCCGGGGCGGCCATACCGGCGCGGATAGTGCCGTACGAGATCGCCAACCGTGGTGAGCGAGAGCCGTCCGAGGGCGGTAGCGGTGCGGTCGCCGAGGGCTCGAGCCAGCGGCTCCGCGAGCCGTGAGGCGTCGGTAGACGCCTGCGCGGTCATGGCGCGTGCGGCCCCTCGACGCCCACGAGGATCTCCGGCATAGCACCGAAACCGTCGTAGACGGTGACGTCAGCGTCGGGCGCGATGGTTCCGACCGCCAGCCGAACGCGTTCCATGACGGCGGGATTGACTCCGCGACCAATGATGAGCGTGACGACCTCCGTCGACGCATGCACGAGCGCAGCGACGTCGTTCGCCGCGGCGTCGACCGACGTCGCTCCTACTGCGGTCGCGGCGACAGCATCGCGCATGACGCCAGCAATATCTTCCCCCGGCGTCGCGAGGGCGGCCGCCGCGACGGCGGCGACGACGTGCGCTTCATGATCGACGTCGAGCACTGTCATCGACTTGCCCGCCCGCTTCTCGGCGACATCACGCGCGGCTTCGCGCAACGCGGGGTTGCCGGCAACGATGACCGACCGCGGACCCACGATTTCACGCACCGCACGCCGCAGCTCGCGCCGGGTGAGGCGAGCAGGATCGGGCACGACGAGCACTGCCGCGCCAGCATCCGCGAGCGCGTCTGCGAGCCCTGGGCTCGAGGTGAGCGCGACGACGGAGTCCGCGCGTGCCCCGTGGGCGTCCCCGCCATCGATGCCGCGAACGACGACATGGCGCGCGTCAACGCCGATGCCAACGCGCACTGCGTCTGCGGGCGTTGAGGTGTGCACGTGCGCGCTCCACCAGCCGTGCGACCCCGTCACCACGACGGAATCGCCGAGTGCCTCGAGCCGAGGAGTGAGCGCACGCGTGAGGTTGGTCGCCGACTCGGCGCCGAACATCACCTCAAACGCACCGTCGGAGTGCCGGTGTGACGCGTGCGTCGCGTCGGCGAACGCGTCGTCGTACTCCCACTCGACTTCGTCGATCGCGCTGAGAGCCGTCGGCCCCGCCAGTGTCTCCGCGAGCATTTCGAGTTGGAGCACGAGTCCAGCTGCCCCGGCATCGACGACGCCTGCCGCGCGCGCGCTTGGGAGCTCGTCATGGGTGCGCGCGAGCGCGGCGCGGGCGCCAACGACGGCGGCGACGATTGCCGCTTCGCGCGTAGCGTTGGCGTTCGCCGCACCGGCGGCTGCGTCTGCCGCGGAGCGCGCGACGGTCAGGATTGTGCCTTCAACGGGAGATCCAACCGCCGCGTATGCACCGTCAGCGGCCGCGTCAAGCGCCTCGGCGATCTGGCCAGCGTCGACGCTCCCGAGTCCGCCCCGCACGTCGACCGCGCGCAAGAACGCTCCCAAGTAGGCGCTCACAATGACGCCGGAGTTGCCGCGAGCGCCCATCAGGGCGCCGCGCGCGAACGCGGCCACCACCTCGCGGTGGGTGGCGTCGTCCGGAAGCTTGGCTATCGCGCGGTTACCTTCACGCAGCGTGAGGTACATGTTCGTGCCGGTGTCTGAATCGGCGACGGGGAAGACGTTGATGGCATCGAGGCGACCGCGAGCGCGCTTCACCGCGCTCGCGCCAGTTTCAAGCCAACGTCGCAATTCTGCAGCTTCTGCCACGCGGCCCTCCCTCGTGTCGTCTCGTCGCTGGGACTATGGTGGCACGCCAAGACCCTAGACACGCGCCCCGACTCCGACGCCAGGGCTGTTTGCCGCGTCGGCCCCTTTTCGGATACCCTTGTGCGGTTGCCCGGGCATCGGGCGCTATCCCACGACGCGCAAGCCGCGTCCGCCTGCTCGAATCAAGGAGAACTCACGTGGCTGCCAATTGCGACGTCTGCGGCAAGGGCCCGTCCTTCGGCCACTCCATTTCTCACTCGCACCGTCGCACCAAGCGCCGCTGGAACCCGAACATCCAGCGCGTGCGCGCCGTGGTCGCGGGTAGCCCCAAGCGCGTGAACGTGTGCACGTCGTGCCTCAAGGCCGGCAAGGTCACTCGCGCTTTCTGATTGTGTTGCTAAAGCGGGCGCTCCCTCGTGGGAGCGCCCGCTTTGTCGTTGCAGGCGGCGGACCGAGGCATATGCCGTGACCGCCTGCACATGACAAGCTGGCCTTGACGAGGAACGCGGCCAAGAGGATTCTTCAAATACGGGCACATGGCGCCCCGAGGATTGCGCGTGAGCGTCCTCGACTGGGGAGGGAAACGCTAGCGTCCCGGGGGAGATCACTATGCGTATGACATACAGAATCCTTGCCTATTCCATCGCTGCTCTCGTCGTCGTACAGGCGTCGGTGATGGTCTGGGCGATTGCCGGCCTCGGAACGTGGGTGGAGGACGGCGGCGTACTCGACGCCGCAGCCTTCGAATCTAGCGAAACGCTATTCCCGGAAGAAGCCGGATTCATGCTCCACGGGATGAATGGAATGATGGTCATCCCGTCGGTCGCACTCGTGCTGTTCATTTTTTCCCTCTTCACCAAGAAACGGCGAGCGATCGGCTGGGCCGGGTTGGTGCTGGGCCTCGTGGCAGTTCAGATCACACTAGGCCTGATGGGGCACGAGGTCGCCGCCCTTGGCGCGCTGCACGGGATCAATGCGCTCGCACTCTTTACCTGTGCGATCGTCGCGGCGCGTACGGGGATGCGCACACCGACAGAGGTCGGCGCTGCGGCGCCGAGCGCTGTCGAGACGGTCTAACACGGCCGAACACTTGCCGTCGCGCTGGCCGCGCCTCGCCCGATGGGCGAGCGTGGGCATCGCGGCGGCGCTGGTCATCGCACTCGGAGGCTGGTGGTCGTCGAGTATCCTCCCGGATTCGTACTCGGCTGCGACGATGGGATACGTGGATCTCGGCGGTGGCCCTGGCGACATCGCTACTCATGGCCACGGATCGCTCGCGGCCGTCAGCGTTGCGGACCTGGTCGCAGACCCAAACCGATCCCCTGACGTCACGGTCGATCTCACGGCTCGGCGCGCCCGCCTGACCGTCGGGGCCGGGCGCGAGATTGACGGCTATACGCTCAATGGGACGTCGCCAGGTCCCGAGATACGCGCCGTGGTTGGCGACATGGTGCAAGTCACGCTTCACAATGAGGATGTCTCGCGCGGGGTAACGCTTCACTGGCATGGCGTGGACGTGCCGAACGCCGAGGACGGCGTTGCGGGGATAACGCAGGATGCGATCGGCATCGGCGACACCTTCACCTACCGATTTATCGCCGACGCGCCCGGCACGTATTGGTACCACTCACACCAGATGTCCGACGAGCAGGTCGTCCGAGGCCTGCTAGGTGCACTCGTGATCGAGCCGGCCGCTGCACAACCGAGCCGTGGCGCCGACGTCACCGCACTGGTGCACCACTATGGCGGAGTAGCGACAGTGAACGGTGCGGAGGCCGAGCTGCACGTCGACGCGGCGCCGAGTGAGTCGGTGCGTCTTCGGGTCATCAATACGGACAACGTGACGCTGTTCGCATGGGTGCCGGAAGCCGCGTTCACCGTGGTCGCGGTCGACGGTACGGACCTCAACGGCGCTACCCCCGTTTCGGGCCGCAAAGTCAGAATCGCCGCAGGCGGTCGCGCGGACCTTGAAGTCACCCGCCCAGCCGACGGCTCCTCGTTGCGCGTTCACCTTGGAGGCGCGCACGGCGTGATACTCGGGCCCGGGGACCCAGAACCCACGCCAGTTCCGGCTGAGGAGGTCGATTTGCTCGCCTACGGCGTCGCGGCTCCCGCCCCATTCGATGTCGACGAGCCCGATCGATCCTTCGACTACGTCATCGGCCGCAGGTGGGGCTTCCTCGACGGCCGCCCTGGCGTGTGGTGGACCATCAACGGAGGCATGTACCCCCACGTTCCCATGTTCACGGTCGAGGAAGGCGACGTTGTGGTGATGAACATCGTCAACCACAGCGGAGCCGTGCACCCGATGCACCTCCACGGGCATCACGCACTTGTGCTGAGTAGAAACGGCGTCGCCGCGACCGGCTCGCCGTGGTGGATCGACAGCCTCGACGTCGAGAACGGTCAGGAGTACGAGATCGCGTTCCTCGCTGACAACCCCGGCATCTGGATGGACCACTGTCACAACTTGCCCCATGCTCACGCAGGGCTGGTCACGCACCTCATGTACACGGGGGTTACTACGCCGTACGTGATCGGCGGCGATATGCGAAACGAACCAGAGTGACTCGCTGGCGCAACTATCGAGAGAAGTGATCCCAGCCGAGATCGAGCGCGTCCATGCCGTCGAGGCGGACGCCAGGCTCACCGTCGGTGACTTCCCCAATGACGGTCCAGCCGGCTGGCACGGCGTCCGCACGCGGGAAGGTCGCCACCATGTGGTGGTCCTCTCCGCCGGTGAGCGCCCAGCGCTCAGCACCGGAGTCGAACGCGGCGGCCGCGGCGGCAGCAGCGGGATGAATCGGGACGGCCGCCGACGCGATCTCGAAGCCCACTCGCGACGCCAGCGCAATTCTGCTCGCGTCGCGCACGAGCGAGTCCGAGATGTCCATCATCGACGTTGCACCCGCGCGCGCCGCCTCCACGCCCGCGCCGATTCGGGGCTGGGGACGTCGGAAGAGCGCGACCGCGGAGCCGTCGACCTTTGTGGGATCAACGCCCTCAATGAGCAGTGCGAGGCCGGCAGCGGAGGCGCCGAGCGCACCGGACACGGCGATCACCTCACCGGGTCGAGCGCCTGAGCGCTTAACAGGCACGACGCCCCGGGTCTCGCCGATCGCCGTGACGCCAACCGAAATTTCGCGCGCGCCCGACAGGTCTCCGCCGACGACGCCGACCCCGAGCGGTTCGCACGCCTCTCGCAGCCCGTCGGCAAGTCCCATCACCCAATCAACGCGCGTCGTCGCGGGGGCCGCGACGG
>JAHEMW010000049.1 GCA_024643505.1 Demequinaceae bacterium | reverse complement strand
CGCGTCGCCGAAGTGGTGCGCGACTTGAGCCGCCGCGACACGGACAAGGGCCTGTCGGCGGGCGAGAAGCGCATGCTTCACAAGGCGCGCCAGATCCTCGTGAGCGAACTCGCGCTCGCCGAGAAGAGCGACGAGGCTTCCGCGGAGGCCCGCCTCGACGAGGTTCTGACCCCGTGACCCGCGCGGCGGTTGTCACCGCCGCAGGCTACGGAACTCGCCTCGGCGTCGACCTGCCCAAGGCACTCGTGCCGATCGCGGGTGAGCCGCTCATCGTGCACGCGCTGCGGCGCATCGGTCAACTCGCCGATCGGGTCGTCGTGACCGCCCCACCGACGCATCTCTCCCAGATCGCGCACGCGATCGCGGCCGTCGCCCCCGCAGCCTTCGTCGTCGCCGGCGCGGACACTCGCCAGGGATCCGTGCGGGCGGGACTTGCCGCGGCCAAGTGCGACTCAGACGACATCATCCTCGTTCACGATGCCGCGCGCGCCTTCATGCCTGTCGCGGCGATGGCCGACGCCGTCGCAGCAGTCGAGGGCGGCGCCGCAGGGGCGGTGCCGGTCATCCCTGTTGTGGACACCATCGTGAACGCGCCCCACGGCGAATACGGCGCCGTCGTGGCCCGCGACGACCTTCGGATCGTTCAGACCCCGCAGGTCTTTCGCGTCGGCCCGCTCGTTGACGCCCACACTCGCGCCACGGCTGACGGCATCGATGCCACCGACGACGCCGCATTGCTCGTGCGATACGGCTACCGCGTGGTCACCACTCTCGGCCACCCCTGGGGACTCAAGGTCACCCTGGCGGGCGATCTGGCGTTGGCCGCGCACCTCGCGGAGGCGTCATGATTCCCAGGACCGGCGTCGGCGTCGACGTCCACGCTTTCGGTGACGGGCGCGGCTTGGCGCTCGCATGTCTGAGGTGGCCCCAGGAGACCGCGCTTGAGGGACACTCGGACGCCGACGTTGCCGCACACGCGGCGTGCGACGCGCTGCTCAGCGCCGCGGGCCTTGGCGACCTCGGCGCGCACTTTGGTACGGCCCGTGCTGAATGGCAGGACGCGTCCGGCGCGACGCTGCTCGCCGAATGCGCGCGCCTCGTCCGCGCCGCGGGTTTCGAGATCGGCAACGTCGCCGTGCAAGTGATTGGCAATCGGCCAAAGATCGGTGCGCGTCGGGCCGAGGCGGAGCGTGCGATGTCGGACGCGATCGACGCTCCAGTGTCGGTCGCTGGGACTACGGCCGACGGGCTCGGTCTCACCGGCAGGGGCGAGGGGATCGCCGCGATCGCCACCGCGCTCGTCGTTGCCTCCACCCGGTAGCCTGGCACCCGTGACCCTGAGGCTCTTCGACAGCGCGACGCGCGCGGAGCGCGATTTCGTGCCGCTTGTGGCGGGACATGTCGGCATCTACCTGTGCGGCGCGACGGTGCAGGGGTCGCCGCACATCGGTCACATGCGCGCCGCCGTCGCGTTCGACGTGCTGCAACGGTGGCTTGAGCGTTCCGGTCACACCGTCACCCTGGTTCGCAACGTCACCGACATCGACGACAAGATCCTCGACAAGGCCGCCCATGCGGGCGAGCCGTGGTGGTCGTGGGCGCTACGTTTTGAGCGCGAATTCGGCGCGGCCTATTCCGCGCTCGGGGTCCTGCCGCCAGCGATCGAGCCGCGCGCGACGGGCCACATCCCGCAGATGGTCGCACTCATCGCCCGCCTCATTGAGCGCGGCCACGCGTACGAGCTGGCGGGCTCCGTCTATTTCGACGTGCGCTCGTTCGGCGCTTACGGCGCGCTGACCCGCCAGGCCGCCGAGGACCTCACGCTTCCGGCCGACGCCGCGGGCGACGACAAGCGCGACCCGCGCGACTTCGCGTTGTGGAAGGCGCACAAGGACGGCGAGCCAGCCACGGCGTCGTGGGAATCGCCGTGGGGACCAGGACGGCCAGGCTGGCACATCGAATGCTCCGCGATGGCGCAGCGCTATCTCGGTGAGGCCTTCGACATTCATGGCGGCGGTCTTGACCTGCGGTTCCCGCATCACGAGAACGAGCAGGCCCAATCGCGCGCCGCGGGCTACGAATTCGCGGCGCTGTGGATGCACTCCGCGTGGGTGACGCAGGCGGGCGCAAAGATGTCGAAGTCGCTCGGCAACGGTCTGCTCGTGAGCGAGGTGCTCGCGCACCACGCCGCGCCGGCCGTGCGCCTCGCGCTCGCGTCGGTGCATTACCGCTCGATGCTTGAGTACACGCCAAGCACGCTCGACGACGCCACCGCGACGTGGAACCGACTCGCCGGGTTCGTGACGCGAGCTGCCGAGCGCGTCGGCCAGCCGAGCGACGTCGTCAGCGCCGATCTTCCCGCCGGGTTTGTCGAGGCGATGGACGACGACCTCGCGGTTCCGCGTGCCCTCGCGCATATCCACGACTCAGTACGCGCGGGCAACGCCGCGCTCGCCGCGGGCGATGACGAAGCCGCCGCAGCGGCGCTGGTCGCCGTGCGCGCGATGCTCGACGTCCTCGGTCTCGATCCCATGTCACCCCAGTGGAGCGGGTCCAGCGGAGCGTCAACGGCGCTCACCGCTCTCGACGCGCTTGTCCGGGCGGACCTCGACGCCCGCGCTCAGGCCCGCGCCCGTCGGGACTGGGCTGCGGCCGACGCCATTCGTGATCGCCTCGCCGCGGTGGGAATTGCGATCGAAGACTCAACCGAAGGCGCGCGCTGGTCGCTCGAGCACTAGTCGCGCCAGCGGGCTTGCACGCTTGCATGCTGGTGGTCTCGCACGCTCGTGGTCTCGCACGCTCGTAGGTGAGCCCCCGCGCGCCCGGTACGCTCATCCCATGGCTGGCAACTCCAAGCGCCGCGGCGCCACGCGCAACGCGGGCTCAAAGAAGGGCGCGTCCGTCGGGACCGGAGGCCATGGCCGCAAGGCCTTGGAGGGCAAGGGCCCCACGCCAAAGGCCGAGGACCGCCCCGCTCACGTCGCGTACCGGCGCAAGCAGCGCAGCGAGACGGCCGCAGCGAAGGCCCCCGCGCGACCGTCCCGACCCCGCGACAAGACCTCCGGCTCAACCGAACTCGTCATCGGGCGTAACAGCGTGCTCGAAGCTCTGCGCACCCGCTTGCCCGCGACAGCGCTCAAAGTTTTTTCACGCATTGAGGCCGACGACCGCGTCACTGAGATCGTGTCGCTGGCCGTCGAACACGGCGTGCGGGTCGACGAAGTCACGAAGGCCTCGCTCGATTCGTTGGCCGACGGCTCACCGCACCAGGGCGTCGCGCTCGAGGTGCTGCCCTACGAATACCGCGACCCGGCTGATCTGCTCCACGCACCTGCGCCGCTACGCATTGTCGTCCTTGACCACATCCAGGATCCGCGCAACCTCGGAGCGATCATGCGCTCGGCCGCCGCGTTCGGCGCGAGCGGCATCGTTGTGCCGGAGCGCCGTGCTGCGGGCGTGACCGTCGCTGCGTGGAAAGTGTCGGCGGGAGCGGCCGCCCGACTTCCCGTCGCGCGCGCGACAAACCTCACGCGCACCCTCGAGGATTACAAGAAGGCCGGATGCTTTGTGCTCGGACTGGACGCCGACGGCGACGTTGCCCTCGACGCGTCGCCGTTGCTCGACGGGCCGTTGGTGATCGTGGTCGGCTCGGAAGGCGAGGGCCTGTCCCGCCTCGTGCGCGAGACGTGCGATCAGATCGCGTCCATACCGATCTCCGCAACGACGGAAAGCCTCAACGCGTCTGTGGCTGCCTCGATCGCTCTGTATGAAGCGTCCAGGGCGGCGCGCCGCTAGTCCGATTTGTCACACTCCCGTACGGTTTGTGTTCGTGAATGCTACACATGAGCGACGGGGGTGACCGGCGTGGTTGACGAGGCGATTCAGACGTTGCTGCGCACGGCACGCGAGTACCTTGACGTGCCCACGGCCTACGTCGCAGAGGTGCGCGACAGCGAGCGCTTCTTTCGCTACGTCGACACGGATGAGCGCGACCTTGCGATCACGGTCGGCGGGTTCGACTTCCACGTGGGCGAATGCACCCATCCGAGTGCGCAGATCACGCTGGGTGACGGCCGACCGTACGGCACGCTGTGCTTGCTCGACGACGGGCCACAGCGCTCGCGCGCAGACCAGCGCGTGCTCGAGGGGTTCGCGCGCGTCGTCGGCGCAATGCTCGTCAATGCCGAGAATCGGCGGGTCATTGACGAGTCGGCTCGCGAGCGCGTTGACCAGATGCTCGGCGCGGGCGGTCCAGACATCGTCTTCCAGCCGATCATTGAGCTCGCCACGTCGCGGACCGTTGGTTTCGAGGCGCTGTCGAGATTCAACGACGGCGTTGCGCCGGACGTGTGGTTCAAAGACGCGTGGCTCCACGGGCTCGGCCCCGACATGGAGTTCGCGGCGGCGCGCACCGCGCTCACCGAGTTTGCCCGTGTTGACCCTACGGGCTTCCTCACCATCAACCTGTCGCCGCCGACGCTGATCAGCCCTTCGGCCTCGTCGTTCTTTCGGCGGTTGCCCGATGCGAATCTCGTCTTGGAGATCACCGAGCACGCCGCGATCGAGAACACTGAGGCGCTCACGCGCTCGCTGCTGTCGTTCCGCATGCGCGGCGGCAGGCTGGCGATCGACGACGTTGGCCGCGGCTACTCGGGTCTTCACCACCTCATCGAATTGAGTCCCGACATCATCAAGCTCGACCGGGAGATCGTCGCGAATGTCCATCGTGATTCGTCGCGCCAAGCGATGATCGCAGCCCTGGTGGCGTACGCGCGCAATGTCGGCGCCACGCTCATCGCGGAGGGCGTCGAGACGCCAGACGAGATGCTCGCGATCCGCGGGCTTGGCGTGAAGCACGCGCAGGGGTACCTCTTCGCCCGGCCTGCCCCACTCGTCGAGCTGATGAGTAAGTCAGCCGACTAGAGCGGGTTAGACCTCGCGGTCGCCGATTTTCGGACGGGCCGGCGGAGGGACCACCGTTGACCGGCGCGTCACTTCCTTTGTCTCAGGCTCTGGCTCTCCGATGGATCCCCAGCCGTGGGTGTTGTCGCCGACAAAGGCCTCGTCGACGTTGCCGCGAGCCTCAATCTCAGCCGTCAGCGCCGGAAGCTCGGCGGTCATCTCGGCAAGCGAAACACCGAGGACCGACTGTTCGTCCGGTCGCGCCGGGAGGATGTGCTTCACGTACGACGCGGTCGCCACCGCCATGGGCACGTCGTGTCCCGCGCCCTGAGCGAGATACCACCGGTGCTCGAGCAATTCGTGGAACACCTGCGCGGGCTCAAGCTTCTTGCGAAACTCGCGTGGGACGGCACGAACGGCCGGCTCAAAGACCTGGAGAAGCCACTCGTGGGCGACGTAGCCCTCGTCGTCCTCCGGATTTGCTTGAAAGGCCTTGTACTCGTCGAGGTCGTTGAGTAGGCGGCGGGCCTGATTCTCTTGGACGTCAAGGCCCGTCAGACGCATGAGCCGGCGAGCGTGGTGCCCGGCGTCGACAATCTTTGGACGAATGACAAGCGCGTTGCCGTCGTCGGTCTTGCGCATGTCGAGTTCGCCAACGTCGAACCCCATGTCGTTGAGCTCGCGAACGCGATTGGCGACCTCGAGCGGGATGTTCGAGGTGAACGTCGCGGACTTCGTCAGCGCCTTCCACAGTTCCTCGTAGCGCGCCACGAGCCGGTCCGCGAGGTCGATGGGATCCAAAGCCTCGTCCAAGCGCCCCTGCGCTTCCAGATCGAACAGTTCCCCGACGATATTCGTGCGCGCAAGTTCGAGGTCGTAGTCGCGCTGGCCGACGGTGAGTTCAGGGTGAATGTCCCCGGTCTCGGCGTCGACGACGTACGCGGCGAACTCGGTAGCGTCCCGGCGGAACAACGCGTTCGACAGCGAAACGTCTCCCCAGTAGAAGCCAATCAAGTGCAGGCGCACCAGCAGGACTGCGAGAGCGTCAAGGAACCTCGTGACGGTCTCTTCTCGCAGCGCCTGCGAAAACAGCGCGCGATAGGGCAAGGAGAACTGCAGGTGCTCCGTGACGAGTGCGGCTTCGAGCACTTCGCCTTCCGGCGACACCCGTCCCGTGACGACTGCAAGAGGAGTCACGCTTGGCGCGCCCAGGTGCTGGATCTCCTTGAGCAACGTGAACTCGCGATGAGCAATCGAAGGGTTGGTTTCCTTGACCGCAATCACGCGCCCGTCGAGTTTGACGAACCGCACGACGTGACGAGAGATTCCGCGCGGAAGCGCAGCGATGTGCTCGGTCGGCCAATGCTCAAGGGGAATCTCCCAAGGAAGTCCAAGGAGGTTCGCGTTGGCGGAGCCCGTAATCTGCAGCGGAGGCATACCCAACCTGTCTAGAGTCGAAGAAGGGGACGGCCCCTGCGGACCGCCCCCTTCTTCCTCACTGAGTTGTTACGCGGGCGACGCGCTTGTCGTCACCGGCGTGGTGATGAGGCGCTTGCCCGTCTTCGTCGAGAAGACGTGCTGGTTGCCCTCACGGATGCTGAACCACACGACGTCACCCTTCTTGGGAACGTCGCGCGGGTCGATGCGGGCGACGATCTCGGAGTCGGCAGACGTGACGGGGTCGATGCCCGAGCCACCGTGGCTGACCGGAACGCGGCCGAACACGAAGGCGTCGGAGCCGAGCTCTTCAATCATGTCGACCTCGAGCGGAATCGCGCTTGGCGAGTTGGGCGACGCGGGCTCGAGGGACTCGGGACGGAATCCGAGCACGACGTCCTTGGCGCCTTCAGCGGCGAGGGCCGCAGTGGCCTCACGCGAGAGGGTCACGTCGACGGTGCCAACCTTGGCGTGTCCGTCTCCGACCTGGAACGTCCGCAGGTTCATGGCAGGGGAGCCGATGAAGCCGGCGACGAAGACGTTCGCGGGGGAGTCGTACATGTCGCGGGGCGTGCCGACCTGCTGGAGGATGCCGTCCTTCAGCACGCAGATGCGGTCACCCATGGTGAGCGCCTCGACCTGGTCGTGCGTGACGTACACGGTCGTGGTGCCGAGACGGCGCTGCAGTGCGGCGATCTGGGTACGAGTCTGCACGCGAAGCTTGGCGTCGAGGTTCGACAGCGGCTCGTCCATGCAGAACACCTTGGGGTTACGCACAATGGCGCGGCCCATGGCGACACGCTGACGCTGACCACCGGAGAGGGCCTTCGGCTTGCGGTCAAGGTACTGCGTGAGGTCGAGAATCTTTCCGGCCTCTTCGACGCGCTTGCGGATCTCGGACTTGTCGACCTTCGCGATCTTGAGCGCGAAGCCCATGTTGTCCGCGACCGTCATGTGCGGGTACAGCGCGTAGCTCTGGAACACCATCGCGATGTCGCGGTCCTTGGGCTGGACGTTGGTGACATCCCTGTCACCGATCCAGATCTTGCCGCCGTTGATGTCCTCGAGGCCCGCGAGCATGCGAAGCGAGGTGGACTTTCCACAGCCGGACGGTCCAACGAGAACGAGGAATTCGCCGTCGGCGATGTCGAGGTCGAGGGAGTCGACCGCCGGGCGGTCTCCGCCCGGGTAAAGCCGTGTTGCCTTGTCAAAGGTAACGGTTGCCATGAGTGATGGTCCCTTCACTGGCAGGTACGTGCCAGACGATCCGTGGTGAAGAGTGCAAGAGTGGTGTCCACGCTGACACTGCTCGTCGAAGACGAACGTCCCCATCCTGCCACACGCCTCCCCGAGCCGCCAGGGCGCCGCTTGTAGCGTGGGCGCATGAGTGGGCTAGAGCGCGCGGTTGGCGATGTCGTGGGTGGCTACCGCGTCGACGACCGGCTCGGACGTGGTGGCTCATCCGCCGTCTACTTGGTGACGGACGGCGGCGGACACCAGGCGGCACTCAAACTGGTCGACACCGCTGACGTTGGCGCGCGCGAGCGTTTGGCCCGCGAGGTTGATGCGTTGGCGAGTGTGCGGCACCCGGCGGTTCCGCGCGTCATCGATTGGGAACTCGACGCCGAGGACGCCTTCGTCGTCTTCGACTACGTGCCTGGCCACACCCTGCAGTCCTGGGTGCGTGAGCACGGCCCGCTCGATGCCACGGAGCTCGCCGCGCTCGCGGGTCGCCTGGCCGACGCGCTCGGCGCCGTTCACGCCGCTGGCGCCATCCACCGCGACGTCACTCCTCCCAACGTGGTGCTGGGGCCAGACGGTCCGGTCCTCATCGACTTTGGCCTCTCGCAACGGGACCACGATCCACGTCTCACGCGCGTCGGGCTCGTGAGCGGAACGGCAGGGTACGTGGCACCGGAGGTGATCGACGGCGCAGAGCCCTCCCCGCAAGCTGACTGGTGGGGGTGGGCCGCTACCGTCGCGTTCGCTGCGACGGGGCGTGCGCCGTTCGGCGTCGGCCCACCAGCGGTTCGTCGCACCCTCGAAGGCGACCTCGACATAGACGACTTCGTCGGCGCGCACGCGGTCGCAGCCGCACTCGATGTGGCCCCATCGGCTCGCCCTCGAGCGGCGGCGGTCATTTCCGCGCTCACTGCTGGGACGACGACGTTTGCTCTTGAGGCGCTGCCGCGCACGCTCATCGCCGACGTCGCATATGAGGAAGACGGCGAACCGGACGTCGACGATGACCGCGCGGAGGACGACGCCAAGGACGGCCATCGCGCCGGGCCGATGCGGCGTCGGCGCACCGTCTTGGTCGCGTGGGCTATCGCCATTGCCGCCTGGGCGGCGCTCGCCCCCGTCATCGCAGCCTCTGCACTGGTGTTCGCCGCCTGGGTCGCGCGCGCCGTCGACATCTCGGCGCGCGGACCGCGTCATCCCGCAGCGCGCGTCCTCCTCGCGCCGGTCGCTGCGATTCGGGCCGTCATCGAGACCATTCCGAGCGTCTTGACGGGCCTGTTGTTCGCGGGTGCGATCGGCGGCGGCCTGTGGTGGGTCGTGCCGCTGCTCGAACGCTCAGAATCGACGACGCGGCTCCTCCAATCCGTCGCGCTCGTGTTCGGCGCGGCCGCGCTCGTTGGTGGGATCGCCAGGGGGCCGGCGTCGTCGGCGACGCGACGCGGCGCGCACCGGGTTGCCGGCGCGCTCACGCGCGCTCGTGTCGCTGCGGTGGTGTCGATTCTTTTCGCGCTCGCGGCGATCGTCGGAGCCTTGGCGCTCGTGCGCGACGGCATCGATCCCACATGGTGGCCGGCCCCACCCGTGACCATTGGCGCATGAGGCGGGAATCGGGCGCGTCTACCATGCGTTGTGACGGAGACCCTGAAGGAGGGCGCGATGACCTCAGCACGCTCGCGTGAAGTGCTGCCCTGGGTGTCGCTGATCGTGCGGCTCGGGATGGCCGGGATCTTGATCGCCGCGGCGTTGCCAAAGCTCGCGGACATCCCCGCCTCGATCCGCGCGGTGCGCGCGTATCGGCTCCTTCCCGAGGCGGTGGTGCCCTTCGTCGGCACCATGCTGCCGTTTCTCGAACTGTTACTTGCGGCGTTCCTGCTCGTCGGCCTCTTCACGCGAATCGCGGCGATCGTGTGGCTCGTCATGATGGGGGCATTCGTCATCGGCGTGATCTGGGTGTGGGTCAAGGGCTACAGCATCGACTGTGGCTGCTTTGGCGGCGGCGGGGACGTCGAGGAGGGCACGACGAACTACCCGCTGCACCTTCTCGAACGCGCCGGCTTCATCGTGCTGGGCGCATGGCTGCTGAAATTCCCGACCAGTCGTTTCAGCGTCGATTCCTGGATGCGCGCACCCGTTTAGACTTTCTGACAACCCACCGGAGGACACATGAGCACCCCGAAGAACGAGCGCGCGGCCGCGGCACGCGCCCAGGCGCAGGCGCAGGTTCGCGCCAAGGAACGCCGTACGACGGCCGTGATTGTCGGCGCGTCCGTTGCCGTGCTCGCCATTTTCGGGGCCGTGATCTTCTTCATCATCAACGCGAACAAAGTTCCGCCGCTGTCTGAGGCGAGTGCGCCCGCAGCCGCAGACGCGAACGGTGGCATCCCTGTCGGGTCGACGGGAGTCGTCGGTGTCGACGTTCCTACCGATGCAGTCCGGCTCGACATTTACGAAGACTTCATGTGCCCGGTGTGCAACCAGTTCGAGCAACTCAACTCCGCCGACCTCGACTCGCTCCGCGAAGCCGGGACGATCGCGGTGTACTACCACCCGATCTCGATCCTCGATCGGGCGTCGAACGGAACCAAGTACTCGACCCGCGCCGCGAACGCGGCCGCGACGATCGCCGACCGCGCCCCGGAGTACTACCACGCCTTCTCCGAAGCGCTCTATGCGAGCCAGCCCCAGGAGAACTCCACCGGGCTCGATGACGCGACGATCGAACAGATCGCACTCGGAGTCGGGGTCCCGGCGGATGTCGCCTCGACCCTCGCCGACGGCGCTTTCACCAAGTGGGTCATCGCGGCGACCGATCAGGGCTCTCAGGATGGTGTCCAAGGGACGCCCACCATCATGGTCGACGGCACGATCCTCCAGCAGTCTGAGGTCGCGTACTTCGAGTCCGGAGCGCTCAAGACCTACCTGGTAGGCGTCGCCGACGGCACCGCCTGACGGTTATCCTTGCGCGACGCGCTGTGCGCGCGTGCTGGCATGGCGCAACTGGTAGCGCACCCGACTTGTAATCGGGCGGTTGCGGGTTCAAGTCCCGCTGCCAGCTCTCAACGGTCTCCCGCGTGAGGGACCTGTGCGATACCCCATCGGATCGCGGCCGCGCCCTGTTCCGCGAGAGCGTCGTTCGCGCGCGAAAAGGGCCGCGAACCGAAGAAGCCGCGCGACGCGCTTAGCGGGCTCGGGTGTGCGCTCTCGATGCGTGGGACCTCGCCGAGCGTCGGCGCGAGCGCCTGTGCATCCCGCCCCCACAGGATCGCGACGAGTGGTCCACCGCGATCGACGAGCGCTGCGATCGCGTGCGCGGTGAACTCTTCCCAGCCCCGACGGCGATGCGATCCGGGCGCGCCGGGGCTCACCGTGAGCACGCGGTTGAGCAGCATGACGCCTTGCTCGTGCCACGTGCTGAGGTCCCCGTCGGCGAGCACTTCGCCGGTGTCGGCGCGCAACTCGCGAGCGATGTTCGCGAGCGAGCGCGGCATCGGGTGGCCAGGAGGGACGGAGAAGCTCAAGCCAACGGCGTCGCCCGGCGTCGGGTAGGGATCCTGGCCGACGATCAACACCCGGACGTCAGCGAGCGGGCTGCGGAATGCGCGCAGAATCTGGTCCGACGCTGGCAGGTAGCCGCGCCCGGCCGCGACTTCGGCTCGGAGGAACGCGCCCACCGCCGTGAGCGTTGGCTGCACGGGCGCGAGTGCGTCGGCCCAGTCCGGCGCCACCTGCTCACGCCACGTCGACATGGCGCAAATCTAGCGTCGGGCGTTCGCCTGCTCTCGTTAATCCCGCGCGCTGGCCGCGCCCCCGCGCGCTGGCCCCGCCCCCGCGCGCTGCCCCCGCGCGCTGGGAGTACATGAGTGCCACAAATCGGCGCGATCCGGCACTCATGTACTCATAGCGCGCGGGCGGGGTCGCTGAGGCCCGGCGGCGTGAGCGTGCGTGCCTGAATGAC
>JAHEMW010000147.1 GCA_024643505.1 Demequinaceae bacterium | reverse complement strand
GGACAATCGGTGTCGTCTCGCATCGGAATCAACCGAGTGGTCGACGTTGTGGTCGGGCGCGCGGACTCCTTGCTTCACGCACTGAACGACCATCGTCCGCTCGACGAGATCGACGCGGTGTTCATCGACGAGGCCCAGTTCCTCACGCCCTCACAGGTGGATGAGGCGTTCGACGTAGCGGTTCGTCACGGCGTGCCCGTGCTGTGCTACGGCTTGCGCGGTGACTTCATGACGCACTCGTTCCCAGGCTCGTTGCGGCTGCTGGAGATTTCGCACTCGATAGAAGAGCTCAAGACCATCTGCCGATGCGGATCCAAGGCGATCTTCAACGGTCGCGTCGTCGCTGGCGCGTTCGTGTCCCACGGGGCACAAGTGGCGATCGACGGACAAGAGGCCGCATACGAGTCACTGTGCGGCCGCTGCTACTACGAGAAGGTGGGGCCGGTACGCGCATCCGACGCGTGAGGGGGATTGCGGATTCACGACCCCTGTGCGACGATAACGATATATCGTTCAATATCGTTAATTACTGTCGGTGAGGAGTACGTCATGTCGGGGTCCTTCAAGAGCGGATCGCGCGGCACGTTCAATGCGGGCCAAGCAGGCGAAGCGATGTGGCAAGCGATGGACCAGTTGCGAACCTCATTCGACAAGCGCGTCGGGACGCGCATGGGACGCGGCGACGTGCGCGCCGCAATCCTTGCCCTGCTGTCTGAGGGACCCATGCACGGATACCACATGATTCGAGAGATTGAGGAACGCACCGACGGACGTTGGAAGCCCAGCGCAGGTTCGGTCTATCCGACCTTGCAAATGCTCGCAGACGAGGGCCTCGTCTACGCTGAAATGTCAGAGGATCGCAAGACGTACTCGTTGACGGACGCTGGCCGCACGGCGGCGGAATCCGTGGCCGGTTCCGCGCCATGGGACAAAGGCGCGGACTGCGACACGACGGCACTTGGCGCGGTCCCGAAGGCGGGGATTGAACTTGCGCAAGCACTCGCACAGGTCGTCCGATCGGGCACGTCGGCGCAACAGCAGGAGGCCGCCGAAGTGCTGCACGAAACCCGCCGTAAGATCTACTCCATACTCGCCCAGCACTGACGGCGGCGCCGTCGGCCCGTCGGGGTCAAGGAGATTCGATGCCCGACGTCGTCACCGGCCGCGCTCGTTACCGGCGCATTCTCCGGTTCGCCGCGTGGCACCTCTCGGTGACCTGGTGGTACGAGCTACTGCTTCCCGCGCTTGGGCTCTCACGCATCGCGGAGCGGACACGGACCGCGCGGATGGTGCGGTTCGCACGCCGTTTTCGCGTCCTGGCGGTTGATCTCGGCGGCCTGATGATCAAACTCGGCCAGTTCATGTCCTCACGCCTCGATGTCCTGCCGCCTGAGATCACCAAAGAACTTGAAGACCTCCAGGACGAGGTTCCTGCGGTTCCTTTCGCCGCGATCCGTGCGCTGGCCGAAGCGGAACTTGGACTGCCACTCGAGCAAGTCTTTGCGAACATCGACGAGACGCCGATCGCGGCCGCCTCACTTGGACAGGCGTATCGCGCAACCCTGTCACCAACCGACGCAGCCGAGGCGGGGTTTGGCGGCGCCGTGATCAAGGTCCAGCGCCCCGGAATCGGCGAGATCGTCGCCGTCGATCTGGCGGCCCTGCGCAAAGTGGGGGGCTGGCTCAGCCGGATCCGGTTGGTCTATAGCCGCGTCGATATGCCCGCGCTCGTCGAGGAGTTTGGGCAGACAAGCCTCGAAGAAATCGACTACCTCAACGAGGCCGCGAACTCGGAGCGCTTCGCTGAGAGTTTTGCGGGCGACGACCGGATACGCGTACCCGCAGTGGCTTGGGAGCGAACCACGCGCCAGGTGCTCACCCTCGAAGACGTCACCGCAGTCAAGATCTCCGATACGCAGGGATTGCGTGATGCGGGTATCGATCCGTCCGAGGTCGCCTCTGTCTTCGCGGATGTCATGTTCGATCAGCTGTTCATCCACGGCTTCTTTCACGCCGATCCGCACCCGGGCAATCTGTTCGTCACTCCCAACGTCGAAGGAAGCGACGACCGCCCATGGAGGCTGACCTTCGTCGACTTCGGCATGATGGGAGAAGTCCCCGAAACCCTCCGCCGCACCCTGCGGTCGCTCATGATCGCGGCGGCCTCTCGTGACGGGGCAGGCATGGTGGACGCCATGCAGGAGGCGGGAGTGCTTCTGCCCTCCGCCGATACGGCCGAACTTGAGCGTGTCATGGCGAAGTTGTTCGCTCGCTTCGGCGGCATGGGCTTCGCCGAGCTGCGGGAGGTGGATCCCAAGGTTTTCCGCGACTTCGCACTCGAATTCAGTGATGTCGTGCTCGCGCTGCCCTTCCAAATGCCCGAAAACTTCATCCTCATCATCCGCGCGGTTTCGCTGACCTCCGGCGTATGCAGTGGCTTGTATCCCGCGTACAACCTCTGGGACTCCGTCGAGCCCTACGCGGCGCAACTGCTTCGGAAAGAGAGTGGCAACCTCGCGAGCGACGTGGCGCAGCAGGCGCTCGACATTGTCAACTTCGCGTGGCGACTGCCGACTCGCCTCGACAAGATCCTCAGCCGCGTCGAAGACGGGTCGCTGCCGCTCTCGGCTCCCCGCCTCGAAAGCGCCGTCGGGAAGGCCGATCGCACTCAGCGGCGGCTCATCTCTGCGGTGCTCTTCGCCGCCCTCCTGATGTCAGGTGGATTCGTTCGCGTCGACGATCCGGCATTCGGAAATCTTCTCGTGATCGCCTCGACCCTCCCACTGCTGCACGTGCTTTTCGGTGCGCGAAGAAATCGCTAGTCGTGGAAACGTCGGTACCGAGGTGCCTCGCCCCCCGGCCCGCAGTGACGAAGAAGTCTCCGACCGGATTTCGACCGTGGCGCGGTGATGATCCCGGCTACCGTTCAGTTGTGATTCAGTGACCATAAGGGCCCCTGAGCAAGCGAAGTAGGTGCATCGTGGGAGAGACCATCGGCGCAGTGCTGTCACCAGCGATTGGCGTCGCAATAAGTCCGGTCCCCGTGATCGCGCTGATCCTCATGTTGCTGTCCGCCACCGCCACCAAGAATG
>JAHEMW010000146.1 GCA_024643505.1 Demequinaceae bacterium | reverse complement strand
TGCCGCGCGCGGGGATTTTGGTGATGTTCGTGAACAGGGCGGCCAGCTCGGTCTCGTTGAGGGTCTCCTTTTCAAGGAGCTCCGTCGCGAGCTGCTCGAGCACGCCGCGGTTGGTCGACAGCGCGAGCGTCGCCTCCGCCATCGCCTGGTCCATGAGCGCGCGCACTTCTTGGTCCACGACGGACGCCACCTGCTCGGAGAACTCGCGCCCGTGGCCCATGTCGCGGCCGAGGAACACCTCTCCGGAGCCGTTGGTGAGGCGGACTGCGCCGACCTTTGTGCTCATGCCGAACTCCGTGACCATCTGCTTGGCGGTCTCCGTGGCCTGACTGATGTCGTTGCTCGCGCCCGTCGACGGGTCGCCGAAGATGAGCTCCTCGGCGATCCGGCCGCCCATGGCGTAGGCGAGGGAGTCGAGCAGCTGATTGCGCGTCTTCGAGTAGCGGTCCTCTTGCGGCATGACCATCGTGTAGCCAAGGGCGCGCCCGCGCGGCAGGATCGTCACCTTCGTGACCGGGTCCGTGTGGTTCATCGCCGCCGCGACGACCGCGTGGCCGCCCTCGTGATAGGCCGTGACCTTCTTGTCGTGGTCGTTCATCACACGGGTGCGCTTCTGCGGGCCGGCGATGACGCGATCGATCGCCTCGTCGACGGCCGAGGGGTCGATCTGGCTCCGGTCGCGTCGGGCTGTGAGCAAGGCCGCTTCGTTGAGGACGTTCGCGAGGTCGGCGCCCGTGAAGCCGGGGGTGCGGCGCGCGACGGCCTCGAGGTTGACGTCGGGCGCGATCGGCTTGCCCTTCGCGTGTACTTCGAGGACCTTGCGTCGGCCGTTGAGGTCGGGGGCGTCGACGCCAACCTGGCGGTCGAACCGGCCTGGGCGCAGCAACGCCGGGTCGAGGATGTCGGGGCGGTTGGTCGCCGCGATCATGATGACGTTGGTGTTGAGGTCGAACCCGTCCATCTCGACGAGCATCTGGTTGAGGGTCTGCTCGCGTTCGTCGTGCCCGCCGCCAAGGCCGGCGCCGCGGTGGCGACCCACGGCGTCGATCTCGTCAACGAAGATGATCGCGGGGCTGTTCTTCTTGGCCTGCTCAAACAGGTCGCGGACGCGGCTCGCGCCCACGCCGACGAACATCTCCACAAAGTCCGAGCCGCTGATGGAGAAGAACGGCACGCCGGCCTCGCCGGCGACGGCGCGCGCGAGCAGCGTCTTGCCCGTTCCAGGCGGACCGTAGAGCAGGACGCCCTTGGGAATCTTGGCGCCCACGGCCTGGAACTTGGCGGGGTGCTCGAGGAACTCCTCGATTTCACGCAGTTCCTCGACGGCCTCGTCGACGCCCGCGACATCTTCGAACTTCACGGTCGGCGTGTCCGGAGTGACGAGCGTGGCCTTGGAGCGGCCGAAGTTCATGACGCCGCGGCTGCCGCCGCCCTGCATGTTCGACATGAGGAACCAGAACAGGCCAACCAGCAGCAGAATCGGTAGGAGCGTGAAGAGCAGCGACTGCCACCACGATCCGCGCGGCACCTCAGAGTTGTAGCCCTGCGGCGGATCGGCGGCCTTGACGGCCGCGACGACCTCGGGACCCTGCGGGAACACGTAGAAGAACTCGACCTTGGCGGACAGTTTGGTCCAGTCCTCGGGGCTGTCCTTGGGGAGCGGGTCCGCGAGCACCATCTCGACTCGCTGGTCGCCGTCGATGATCTTCACCTGGTCAACCGCGCCGGCCTCGAGCATCGCGAGCCCCACCGAGGTGTCGATCTTGTCGACCTTGGGCGCGAACAGGCCGGACACCAGCCATGCCGTGAGCACAGCGAAGAGCACGAGCGGGATGATTCGGCGCAGCGAGAAGGCAGCTTTCATGGTGGCTAGAACTCTACGCGAGCCCCCTGACAGCCCTGTAGCGGTTTCGCCCTCAGCGTGGCCCGTCACTGTCGCTTGCGACCTCTCCACGCAAATCTGCTGCGCAATAGTGCAATCCGGACATTTTGCCGGCAAACACGGCGTGTCGCGGCCCCTCTGGTGGAGAGGTCGCAGGCGCTGCGGCGCAGGCGTTGCGGCGCGCAGGCGCTGCGGCGCGCAGGCGTTGCGGCGCACAGGCGCTCGGGCTCGGGCTCGGAGGGCCTAGCGGCGCAGGCGCGCGAGCACATCCATGACGTCGGCCACGACGCGGTCGGGATGCGCGACCACGTCGTCGTACGTGAATCGGAGGACCGGCACGCCACGAATCGCGAGCCCTCGGTCTCGCCGGCGGTCGTTGGTGAAGGCGTCGGCGTTGTCGTGAAACGAGCGGCCGTCGGCCTCGACAACGAGGACGTCCTCGACCAAGAGGTCCACTCGGCCGACGCCACTAAACGCCACCTGCGGTCGCACCTGGAGCCCCGCACCGGTCAGCAAAACGCGGGTTCGAGTCTCGAGGTAGGACTCTGCTCGCGCGTCGGCGTGGTCGAGCAGCCATTCGATGCGCCCCGCGGTCGAGACTTTGAAGCCGAGCACGTCTTCTTCCGTGACGATCCCCGCGCGCAGGCCGGCGTCAACGAGCGCGAGCTGGTCCACCTCGGAGACGCAATCTCCGGCCAGATCAATCGCCCCCGAGACTTGGGCGTCGGACTCCCACACCGCATCGACCCGATGGAGGACGACGCCCGCGGGCCGCCGGTCGTCATGGCGTCGGCCGCGATCGCGTGGCACCACGAGGTGCACGGCGTCGGGTTTCGCGCCGAGCGGGAGCCCCGCGCGCTCGCACAGCGATACGCACGAGATCTTCGCGCGGTACGACGCCGCGAGCAGGTCCGCGCGGCTCGTGCCGGGGAGGCAGTAGCAGCCGTAGAGCGGCTTGAGAACCTCGCCGCGCGCGACGCCGCGGCGCAGCAGCCCGCGCGACACGCCGTGGCGATCGAGGGTCTCGAGGCGGGCTGCGCCGCCCAGATGGGCGAGCACGCGAACGGGGTCCATGGCGCCGATCGTCGCTGTCGGAACGCGCACCCCGCCCAAATCCGCGTGGAGTAGTGGATGCGAAACGGCCCGCGGGACCCTGTGGACCTCGCACCCCTGCGACTCCCCCACCAGGACGGCCGGGACACGCCGTGTTTCGCGGCGAAATGTCCGGATTGCCCCATTGCGGAG
>JAHEMW010000145.1 GCA_024643505.1 Demequinaceae bacterium | reverse complement strand
ACGCCGTGGTCCTCATCGCCCACACGCTTGGGTGGGAACCGTCCGACGTGCGCACTCGTGCCGCGCGCGATGACGCATGGCCCGAAGACGCAGATCTCGACCTCCTGGAATCGAGGACGACCCGGCGTATTGACCGAGAACCGCTGCAACACATCACTGGCACGGCGCACTTCCGGAACCTCACCCTAGAGGTCGGTCCTGGCGTCTTCATTCCCCGGCCTGAAACCGAGACGGTCGCTCAGGCGGCGATCGATGCCGCGGTCGCGATGAACCACGACATCGTCCGCGTCACCGACCTGTGTGCCGGATCCGGCGCGATCGGCCTCTCGATCGCACAGGAAGTGCCGAACGCCAGGGTCACCCTTGTCGAAGCCAGCGATGAGGCGTCGGTGTACCTTCGCATCAACGCGAGGTCGCAGGATCCCGACGTCCGGGCCAGGGTGCGCACCGTCCTTGCCGACGCGCGCAATTGCATGCGCCTGTTTGACGGTTGTGCCGACGTCGTCGTCTGCAACCCGCCGTACGTGCCAAGCGACGCCGTCCCGCGTGACCCCGAAGTGGCCCAGTACGACCCCCCGGAGGCGCTGTACGGCCTTGGCCCTGACGGCCTTGCCGTACCGCGGGCGATCATGGACGAGGCGATCAGGCTGCTCAGGATTGGCGGGGTCCTCGTCATGGAGCACGCTGACGTCCAAGGCGCCGCGCTGCGATCGTATGCAGAGTCGTCCGAGTTCTGGTCCGACGTTCACACGCTTACCGACCTCAACGGCCGCGATCGGATGGTCGTGGCACGCCGAGTCGGCGCCTAGGTCGCGAGACCTCACGTCTGCCACACTTGAGCCGTGATCGTCCCGTGCCTTGACCCCGACTCGTGGTCCGAGTCGCTCGACACCGCGGTGGACGCCATTCGTGCCGGGAAGGTCATCGTGCTGCCCACCGACACCGTCTACGGCGTCGGTGCTGACGCTTTTGACGCCGACGCCGTCGCGGCAGTCCTTGCCGCGAAGGGCCGAGGACGACACATGCCGCCTCCGGTTCTCATCCCGTCGATCGGGACCGTTGAGGGACTGGCGCGCGATGTTCCCGCCGAGGCGAAGGCACTCATGGAGGCCTTTTGGCCCGGTCCGATCACGGTGATCCTGTGGTCACAGCCGAGCCTGGCGTGGGATCTTGGCGACACCGCCGGAACCGTGGCGTTGCGCGTTCCTGCTCACGACGCGGCGCTCGCCTTGCTGATGTCGACGGGCCCGCTCGCTGTCACGAGCGCGAATCGCACCGGCGAGAGCGCCGCCACGACCGCGCAGGAGGCGCAGCGGCAACTTGGCGATGCGGTCGCCGTGTACCTCGACGCGGGCGCAAGTCCCGGAGGGCGCGCGTCGACGATCGTCGATGCGACGGCGCCGGACGGTCTCACGATCGTGCGCGATGGCGGAATCGCTCGCGAAGCGATCGTTGCCGTCATCGGCGAAGCCGCGTTGGTGGCGCGCTCGTGAAGGTCTATCTCACGCTCCTCTTCGTCTCCGCGATCGTCAGCTACCTCACCACGCCCGCGATGAGGCACCTCGCGTTTCGCACCGGCGCCGTGACGGCCGTGCGCGCGCGGGACGTGCACAAGACCCCCACACCGCGGCTTGGGGGAGTGGCAATCTTCCTCGGCATCGCGTCGGGCATCGCGGTCGCCAGCGCGGTTCCGTTCCTTTCGCGCGTGTTCGAGGTCTCCAATGCGGCGTGGGCAGTTCTCGCGGGTGCAGGCCTGGTGTGCTTGCTTGGCGTGGCCGACGACATTTGGGACCTGGACTGGATGGCGAAGCTCGCGGGCCAGACGCTTGCCGCGCTGATCATGGCCTGGGGCGGCGTGCAGTTGGTGACCATTCCGGTCGGTGGCGTAACGATCGGGTCGTCGTACGTGTCACTCATCGCGACAGTCGTGGTCGTCGTCATCGCGATCAACGCCGTGAACTTCGTTGACGGGCTCGATGGTCTCGCCGCCGGGATGATCGCGATCGGCGGCCTCGCGTTCATGACGTATGCCTACGTGCTCGCGCGGTCCGCGTCTCCCGGCGATTACTCGTCGCTCGCAACGTTGGTCATCGCTGTTCTCGTCGGAGCCTGTCTGGGGTTCTTGCCGCACAATCTTCATCCCGCGCGGATTTTCATGGGCGATTCCGGCTCGATGGTGCTTGGACTCACCATCGCGGCGGCGACCCTCATCGTCACGGGGCAGATCGACCCAGAGGTGGTGTCGCAGCGGGAGCGGATCCCCGCGTTCATACCCATCGTGCTTCCGCTCATGGTTGTCGCCGTGCCACTCATCGACATGACGGCGGCTGTCATCCGCCGGACATTGCGCGGCGAATCGCCGTTCGCGCCCGACGCGCATCACCTGCACCACTTGCTGTTGCGCCACGGCCATTCTCACCGCTGGGCGGTGAGCGTGCTGTACCTGTGGACGGCCGTCTTGTCTTTCGGCACCGTCTCGCTCGTGTTCCTTCCCACCCCGTGGGCGGCCGTGGTCATCGGCTCGGGCATTGCCTTGGCGCTCGCCGTCACTTTCTCGGCACGCGTACGAGGCCTCATCAACCGCGGCACACGTGCGAGCAGTGACCTCGTGACGAGCGCGCGATCGCGTGCCGGCGAACGTAAGGATGCCTCGTGAGACCGGATACCGCCGCGTACCGAAGCGCCACGAGGCGCTCGATCGTCGCCCTCGCCGTCATCGCTGTGGTGTCGATCACGGCGGGGTTTGCGCTGTATGGCGCCGACGGCGCGTGGACGGCGGTCGCTGGCGTCGCCGTCGCTGCGGTCTTTTCTCTCACGACGCAAGTAGCGGCATGGCGCGGATCGATCGACGGTCCCACCGCTTTCGTGGGCTGGGTTGCCGGGACGTGGCTCGTCAAGATTCTCGTGGTGATCGCGGCGACGGTGGCCGCACAATACCAGGATTGGCTCATCCGCCCGCTGTTCGGATTGGTGATGTTGACGGGTGCTCTCACCGCCCTCGTCATCGAAATTCTCGCAGTCGTGAGGGCAAGAATTCCGTACGCTTCCCCCGACTCGCGCGCCGGGGGCAATGGGGTAGGCTAACAACAATTCTTGCGAGACCCACCGCCGAGCAACGACGCTCGCGGCCGATATCCCG
>JAHEMW010000003.1:8376-45144 GCA_024643505.1 Demequinaceae bacterium | reverse complement strand
GGCTTGAGTCCCGCGATCTGCTCGGCAACGAAAATTCCCTGCTGGAATCCGCGGTGCGCCAACTGCAGCCCGGGCACGATGTCGCCCACTGCATACACATTCGCGACGCCCGTGTGCAGGCGCTCGTCGGTCAGCACGAAGCCGCGCTCGATCCGCACACCCTGCTGCTCGTAACCGAGTCCTGCCGTGCGGGGACCGCGGCCGACGGCGACGAGGAGCAGCTCGGCTTCGATCCGGGTGCCGTCCTCGAGAGTCACGACGACGCCAGTTTCGTGTTGTTCGACGCCCTGGAACCGAACGCCAACCTTGAAGTCGATCCCGCGCTTGCGGAATGCGCGCTCAAGGCCTTTAGACAGGGCCTCGTCCTCATTCGGCGCGAGGTGCGGCAAGGCTTCGACGATCGTCACCTTGGAGCCAAACGAGGTCCATACCGAGGCGAACTCCGCGCCGATGACGCCGCCCCCAAGCACAATCGCGCTTGCGGGAACGTGCGTGAGGTTGAGTGCTTGGTCGGAGGTCATGACACGGCCCCCGATCTCGAGTCCGGGCAGCGAGCGCGCATAAGACCCGGAGGCGAGCACGATGTTCCGACCCGTGTAGCGCTCTCCGCGCACCTCGATGGCGTCTGGACCAACGAGCGTGCCGTGGCCCTCGATGACCGTGACGCCGCGCGACTTCACGAGCCCCTGGAGCCCCCGGTAGAGCCTGTCGATCACCCCCTGCTTGTACGCATTGACGCCGTTCATGTCGATGCCGGCGAGCGAAGAGAGGACCCCATACTTTGATCCCTCGCGCGCGTTGTCGGCGAGTTCAGCGGCGTGCAGCAGCGCTTTGGTGGGGATGCAGCCGTTGTGGAGACAGGTGCCGCCGACCTTAGATTCCTCGACGAGGCCGACCGTCAGGCCGAGTTGAGATGCGCGCAAGGCGGCCGCGTAGCCACCGCTACCTCCGCCCAGAATCAGCACATCGAAAGTGTGAGGCGTGGGCTCGGTCACAGTGACTTCTCCTTCGGGCACGTCGGTGTACGACCATCTTGCCACTCGATTGCGAACCCGCGAACTTGAAGCGGTCGGTAACCTGAGGTCATGGGCATCTTCTCGCGTCGCTCCCGCTCCAAGCACACCGCCGCTGATCTCCCCGATTCTTCGCAGGATGCTCAGGCGGCGACCATGGCGCACTTGCAGGAGTTCGTGAAATCGCGGCCGGGGTGTGAGGCCTACATCGAGCCTCCCACACGGGTCACGCAGACCACGATGGTTGTTGTCGCGGAGACAGGGGAGTGGACGCGGCGCAGGGTTCCGGACCAAGCGACCGCCCGCAAGGTCGCCAAGGCGCTCGGCGTGATCGCGTACGACGTGAACTTGTCTGGCTATCCTTCGCGCATGCGGGAGTGGAACGAGAGCCACCGCAAGGGTTAGTTGCCGACCCCCGCGCGCCGCTCGAGGTAGCGGACGAGCGTGCGCACTGCCGCACCGGTGGCCCCCGGAGCAGTGAATCCGTAGGCGCCGCCGTCGTTGAAGGCTGGTCGGGCGATGTCGAGATGGGCCCAAGGGGTGTCACCGACGAATTCCTTGAGAAAGAGTCCGGCAGAGAGCATGCCACCGCCCTGAGGGTCTCCCGTGTTCTTGATATCTGCGACCTTCGAGTCGATGCTTTCTCGCAAGTGTCCAGGCAACGGCATGGGCCACATGGCCTCGCCCACTTCATCCGCCGCAGCGATGATGTCAGCGCGAACGTCCGCAGATCCCATCACGCCGCTCGTCCGCGTGCCGAGCGCGGCACCCTGTGCCCCCGTGAGCGTCGCGACATCGATGACCACGACGGGCGCCTCTTCAACGGCGCGCGAAAGGCCGTCGGCCAGCACGAGTCGGCCCTCGGCGTCGGTGTTCATCACCTCGACCGTCGTTCCGTTATAGATGCGAATAACGTCGCTTGGGCGCTGCGCCGTGCCGGACGGCATGTTTTCGGCGATACACAGCCACCCGGTGACCGCGATCGGAAGTTCCGCGCGAGCCGCAGCGATGACGGTATGGAGAACCGCGGCGGCGCCCGACATGTCGGACTTCATGGTTTCCATCGACTTCGGCGGCTTGAGAGAAATGCCGCCGGTGTCAAAGGTGATGCCCTTTCCGACGAGCGCAACGGTTTCGGACGCCCCGGACGGATTCCACGCGAGGCGCACCAAACGTGGGAGGCGCGCTGAACCCATTCCGACTGCTAGCAGTCCGCCAAATCCCTCGTCGGCGAGTTGCTGCGCCTCCCACACCTGCGCGTCGACGCCGACCTGTGTCGCGAGCTGTGCGGCGGCGTCGGCCAACGCCGCCGGAAACATGTCGAGCGGAGGCGTGTTCACGAGGTCGCGAGTACCCGCGACTGCGGCGGCGACGATGCTCGCGTGCGCGATAGCGGCCTCAGACGCGCCCGCCACGTGCCACGCAGTTCCGTCCCACGGTTCGTACGTCGACTTGTATTCGGAGAACTCGTACGCCCCTAGCACCGCGCCCTCTGCGACGGCCGCGCCACCGAGGCCGTCGTCTGGCAGCGCAATGGCGACTGACGCAGGTCGTTTGCCGCATGCACGGGACGCGACACCGGCTGCGATGCGGGCGTCGTTCGCCGAGCCGTCGCCGATACCGACGGCGACGACTCGCCGTGGCAGCGAGGCTGGCCCTGGGACGACGGTGACCGCACCGACTTTTCCCGAGGGCTCAAGCGCTGCCACAGCGACACCAATCTGAGCGACCCAGTCAGCCCCGAGCAGGGGATGCGCAACGACCGTCGCGTCTTGCCCAATGCCGACGATGAGAGCGTCGGCTCCTGTGGCGGCGGGGTCGGTGGTCAGGGCGTGGAGCGACGTCATGCGTTGACCCTATCCCCGGCTAGGTTGGGGGCGTGTACAGCCTGGTCTTTCGAACCGTGATCCTGCGGCTCGACCCCGAGCGCGCTCATCGCGTCGCCGTGAGGGGCTTCAGGTACGGTCGCGTTCCACTGGCTGTCGCGCACGCTTTGAGGATCCTGCCCGCGGCCAGGCATGCGCAGCCGGTGCGGGCCATGGGCATCGATTTCCCGGCGCCCTTGGGACTGGCCGCCGGTATGGATAAGAACGCGGAAGCAGTGGCAGGGCTCGTCGCAACGGGATTCGGTTTCGTTGAAGTCGGCACGGTGACTGCTCGGGCGCAGCCGGGAAATCCGCGGCCACGTTCGTGGCGGGAGCTCGATGTCAAGGGTTTGCGCAACCAGATGGGCTTCAACAATGAAGGGGCCGACGCCGTCGCACGAAGGCTTCAGCGGCTGCGTTCCACGCGACGAGGTCGAGCAGCGATTGTTGGCGTGAATATTGGCAAGACGAAAGCGACTGCCCCGGAGGACGCCGCCGTTGACTACGCATACTCGGCACGCGTGCTCGCACCGTATGCGGACTACCTCGTCGTGAACGTGTCGTCGCCGAACACGCCAGGACTGCGGGACTTGCAGTCGACTGAAGCTCTTCGCCCGATCCTCGAGCGAACCCGTGCCGCTGCGGACGAGGCGCGCACGGGGGTTCGCGTGCCGTTGTTGGTCAAGATCGCCCCCGATCTCGCTGACGAGGACGTCGACGCGGTCGCCGACCTCGCGCTTGCGCTCGGACTCGACGGCATCGTCGCGACGAACACCACCGTCGCCCACGATCGCGGGCCGGGCGGACTGTCGGGCCCGCCCGTGCGCGCTCGCGCGCTCGACGTCGTCCACAGGCTCCGCGCGCGCGTGGGCGAGAAACTCACGATCGTCGGCGTCGGCGGGGTATCGACGGCAGCAGACGCGCAGGCGCTCATTGATGCGGGAGCAGACCTCGTGCAGGCCTATACGGGCTTCGTCTATGGGGGTCCAGGCTGGCCTGCCCGCATCAACGGCGCGCTCGTCCCGCGCGGCCGATCGCCTCGGGAACCGAGTGACGCCCTGTCGCGTTGAAGGAGGTGTGCGTCCCTGCCAGGCGCACGAGCAGTGATTTCTCCAGCGACGCGAACGAGCCCACGAACCCCCATGGATCCGTGGGCTCGTTCGCGTTCAGTCCGCGCCGGGGACGTTCTACCGCGCGCGCGGCGCCCCTGGTGCGGTGAGCGCTGGATCTCGAACGATCGCGGTGTCAAGGACGTCGTCGATGCGGGCCATCAGTTCGACAGGAATGGTGACGCCCGTTGCCGTCACGTTCTCGTGGATCTGCTCGGGGCGGGACGCTCCGATGATCGCCGCGGCCACATTGTCGTGTTGCAGAACCCACGCGAGCGCGAGTTGCGCGAGAGAGAGGTCGAGTTCATCCGCGATCGGCCTGAGGTTCTGTACCCGGGTGAGGACGTCGTCGTTGAGCATACTTCGTATCGACGAAGCCCCGCCGTGCCCGTCTGTTGCGCGCGACCCGGCAGGGGGCGGCTGGCCGGGAAGGTACTTGCCGGTAAGGATGCCCTGCGCGAGCGGTGACCACACGATTTGCGAGATGCCCTCGTCGACGCAGGCGGGAACGACCTCGGCCTCGATTACTCGCCACACCATGGAGTATTGAGGTTGGCTCGAGACGAAAGGGATTTTGAGCTCGCGCGCGAGCGCCGCACCAGCCCGAATTTGAGGCGCGGTCCACTCGCTCACGCCGATGTAGTGAGCCTTGCCTTGGTGCACGATGTCTGCAAACGCGGTCATCGTTTCCTCGAGCGGTGTCGCCACGTCGTAGCGATGCGCCTGGTAAAGGTCGACGTACTCGGTCTGGAGTCGCCTTAGCGAGCCGTTGATCGACTCCATGATGTGTTTGCGGGATAGCCCGGAGTCGTTGGCGCCGTGCGGGCCGGTCGGCCAATACACCTTGGTGAAGATCTCGAGACTTTCGCGTCGCTGCCCGCTCAACGCCTCGCCAAGGACAGTTTCTGCGGCGGTGTTGGCATACACGTCGGCCGTGTCGAACGAGGTGATCCCCACGTCGAGCGCGGCATGGACGCACGCCGTCGCCTGCTCATTTTCGATCTGAGAGGCGTGAGTGAGCCAGTTCCCGTATGCGAGTTCGGTGATCTTCAATCCGGACGAGCCGAGGAAGCGATAGTTGACCATGCGGCAACCCTAGTAGCGAGCCGAGGCGCTGCTTGAAATGTTGGCCGACTACACCGGGTACTCGCCGCGCTTGACTTTCGGCTTTGGCGTACGGAAGCGGCGAACATTGAGTTGCCGTGCAATCACGTAAAAAGAGAAGCCGCGGGGCAGGGCGTTGGCACCGAACTTCTCAATGAATCGCGCCTTGGTGCGGCGCACGATGATGAACGTCTCGACTCCAGCGATCAGCACGACCACGTAGAAGAACAAGATGATGTACGCGGCAAGGCCCACCGACGCCGGGACAATGAGCGAGACGATCACGAACAGGATTGACGCGGGCAACAGAAACTCGCCGATGGTCGTGCGAGCGTCGACGAGGTCCCTGAGGTAGCGCCGTTCCGGCCCGCGGTGCTCGGCGGGCATGTTGCGCTCGTCGCCAGAGCGCATCGCCGCGAACTCCTTGTCGCGCTGCGCGCGCACCTTTGCTCGCCTGTCTTTTGAGGTGGACTTGGGGTCGTACACCGCGGAGCGCTTGCGCTGCGCCTCTTGCTCTTTGCGTTTGGGGGTCGGGCGGTTCTTCTTGCCGTCGGTGTGCTCGGTGACGTCGTTGTCCATGTGATGTCCTCGTGGGCGGCGAGCCCTCAGTCCTTTGCGGGGTTGTTCGCGGGCAGGGCGAGCATGCGGTCGAGTGCGACCTTAGCCCAGGTTTGTGTGTCGTCGTCGACGACGATGCGGTTCGGTACGTCTCCGGCGACCAGTGATTCGAGCGCCCACACGAGGTGGGGAAGGTCAATCCGATTCATGGTGGAGCAGAAACAGACGGTGTCTTCCAGGAAGTGAATTTCCTTGTCGGGATGCGCGTTGGCTAGCCGGCGCACGAGGTTGAGCTCCGTGCCAATGACCCATGCGCTACCCGGCTCTGCGTCCTCAATGGCGCGAATGATGTATTCGGTCGACCCGACGAAGTCGGCAGCCGTGACCACGTCGTAGGCGCACTCGGGGTGGACGAGCACGTTGACTCCCGGTACCTCGGCGCGCATTGTCTCGACGTTCTCCTTGCGGAATCGCCCATGGACGGAGCAATGCCCCTTCCAAAGAATGACCCGGGCCGCCGCGAGCTGCTCGAGGGTGTTGCCGCCGAGCGGCTTTCGCGGGTCGTAAAGCACGCAGTCGTCGAGGGACAGGCCCAGCGAGATGACGGCAGTGTTCCGGCCAAGGTGCTGGTCGGGCAGGAAGAACACCTTGCCGTTTCCTCCGAGACCGCCAGACTGTTCGAACGCCCACCGCATCGCGACTTCCGCGTTCGATGACGTGCACACGGCGCCTTCGTTCCGGCCGCAGAACGCCTTGATGGCCGCTGTCGAGTTCATGTAGGTCAACGGAACCGTCGAATCCGCGATCCCCGCCTCGGCGAGCTGGGCCCAGGCGTCCTCGACTTGGCTAATGTTCGCCATGTCGGCCATCGAGCAACCGGCGGCCATGTCCGGCAAAACCACGGCCTGGTTGGCGGACGTCAGGATGTCAGCGCTCTCCGCCATGAAATGCACGCCGCAGAACACAATGAACTCCGCGTCGGGACGCGCAGCCGCATCGCGCGCGAGTTTAAATGAGTCGCCGGTGACGTCGGCAAATTGGATGACCTCGTCGCGCTGATAGTGGTGACCGAGGACAAACACTCGATTGCCGAGCTTCGCCTTTGCCGCAGCCGCGCGCTGAACCAACCCCGGGTCCGACGGCGAAGGCAAGTCGCCGGGGCAGTCGACCCCGCGCTCTGAAAGCGGGTCGCGGCGACGCCCAAGCAGCAGCAGAGCGGGCGACGAGGACGGCTCCGCAAACGTCTGAGTCATCCGTCCATTGTCGCATGGCGCGCACGGCACACTTGTGGTCATGCGGGTGCTAATCGGGGTTGGAGCGTGGGGTGACGAATCGCCCGCGCGCGTCCAGGCCGATGCGGTCGCAGCCTGGCGGCGAACCGCCCCTCGCGATGACGTGCACTCACTGCTAATGGCCGACGGTGGACCGCGCTCGGCCGACCTCTTTGATGGCAGCCCCGTCGGTGTCGGCCCCGTTGATAGTTTGCGGGTCGGCAACGCGATCGTGCTGCTCCCAGCCGACGCTGCGCGGCGATGGGATCCGCACGCTCTGCGCGAGGGACTCGCCGTGTTGGCGGCAGCGCAGACAGATGATCGCCGGCCGCTCACGGTGGTCGTACCGCTTGGCGACGACGACCCCGCAGGCGACGCAGTGGACGTGTGGGGCGCCGATCGTGACGCGACGCGCGCGGCCTTGCGCCGTCTTGACATCGTCGCGCTCGTCGGGTCTGACCGGCCCTTGCTCGGACTTCATGGGATGAGCGCTTCCGTCCGTGTAGGCCGCGAAGCAGACCTCGCGCTCGCCGCCGCGACTCAGGAGGGCGAGCGGCGGTGGAACGCGATTGCCGCAGAAGCGGAGCGCTCGCTGCCGCGCGGAACTTTGCTTGGCCACGAGCGCCTTGCCGATCGCCACGGGGCTGGCGCGGCCGCGGGTCTTGCCTATTGCCTCAGCGTCGTCGGCGCTCGCCTCGCGCCGGCCGCGCGATACTGTGCCGGGCTTTCCCAATTCGACGATCGCGCGTTGTCTGCGGACCTCGTCCTTGCGATCGCGACCACCCTCGATCCGGCGCAGATTGACCGCGGCACGGTCGCAGCTGCGGCGGCGGCGGCGAGCCGCGGCGGCGTGCCGTGCGCTGCGGTGGCACGTGAGGTGCTCGTCGGGCGCCGCGACCTCATGGCAGGGGGTATTGCCTCCGCCCACGAAGCGGGCGACGCACCACTCGGCGTGATCGTCGAACGCGTGGCACGTACGTGGTCGCCTGATCGGAATGGGGGATAGGGAATACCGCGCCGACGCCGTACGCTTGTACAGACGTACACGTGAAAGGAGCCGTCATGACGGACACCGCAACCGAGGTCTCGACGCACGGCGTCGTCATCACCGACGCCGCAGCTTCGAAGGTCAAGAGCCTGCTCGCCCAAGAGGGTCGGGACGACCTTCGACTCCGTCTCGCCGTGCAGCCTGGCGGCTGTTCGGGCCTCATCTACCAGCTCTACTTCGACGAGCGCACTCTTGACGGAGACGCCATTCGCGACTTCGACGGTGTCGGCGTCGTTGTCGACAAGATGTCCGTCCCGTACTTGGACGGTGCGACCATCGACTTCGCGGACACGATCGAGAAGCAGGGCTTCACGATCGATAACCCCAACGCCGCGAGTTCGTGCGCGTGCGGAGACTCCTTCAGCTAGCCGCTCCGGCGGTCAGCGCAGGCGGACGGTGAGGGCGATAGCCCCGCCGTCCGTTTCGCTTTCCCCGACGAACTCGTTTCCTGTGAGACGCGCCCAGGCCGGCACGTCGTACCGGGCTGCGAGGTCTGTGCACTCAACGGTGACGGTGTCGCCGCGGGCCGCATCGGCGGCGGTGCGCGCGAGTTCGATGATTGGCAGCGGACATATCAACCCCCGCGCGTCGATCACGAGATCAGCCAAGACGGGGTGCCCCTGATCGCGTGCGCAAATCGCCTACGACGTCGACCACGGCGGCCAGAAAGCGCTCAACCTCGGCGTGCGTCGCGGCAGGAGGAAGCGCAATCCGAACGTTGCCATGTGTGAGGGCCCCGATCGCCGCAAGAACGCGGCTCGGTTCGAGGGTGCCGGTGGCACAGGCCGATCCTGACCCAACGGCGAAGCCGCGCCGATCCAGTTCAGCGACCAGGGCCTCGCCGTCCGCGTAGAGGCAGGAGAAGGTGAGCACATGCGGCAGGCGCATGTCGGGATCGCCCACGACGTCGATGCCAGCAACGAGCGCCAACTGTTCGCGCAGTCGGCGGACGAGGTCAGACATGTGTCGCGACACAGTGTGGAGGTTTTCGAGTCGCTCCTGAAGGGCGACGGCCGCCGCGAGTGCGAGCGGAACGCTCACGTTGCCGGGCGCCCACGGGTCACCCTCCGGCCATGCTGGCAGCCAACGCAACTGGGGCCGAAGCGCGACGACGCCGAGTCCTGCCGGTCCGCCCCAGTCGCCAGGATGCGCAACGAGCGCGTCCCAATGGGCGGGAGGGTCGACATGTCCGATCGACGCGGTGGCGTCGACGATCAGCGGGACTGCAGCGCGCTGCGCGAGTGCTGACACCGCGGCGAGGTCCTGAACCGTCCCAATCTCTTGGTTCGCGTGTTGGACCGCGAGGAGAGCGACGTCCGGAACTCGCATCGCCTCAGCCAAGTCGTCAAGGCCGATGTGACCCGCGGCGGAGACCGGAACGGTCGACAAGCGGTCGCTCGACGCGTGAGCGGCGGCGTGTACCAGCGCGTCGCGTTCGATTGCGCTCACGACGATGCGCTCTCGACCACGCCGGGCGCTGAATATACCCGCGATCACCCGGTTGAATGCCTCGTGGGGCGACGCGGTGAAGTGGACGTCTTCCATGCGCACCCCGATGGCCTCGGCGATAGCGTCCGCCGCGCCTTCAAGCAGCGCGCGGGCGCGCCGTGATTCCGCGTGAAGGCGACCGGGATCGGCCCATCCGTCCGCAAACCCGGCGCTGAGGGCGTCACGCGTGCGTGCTGACAATGGCGCCGATCCGCCCGCATCCAGGTATATCCGGGCCGCAGCCATGCCAGAACGGTATCGCGCGATACACTGACCGCGTGTCCACTACCTCCACGTTCCGCATGCCCGTAAAGGTCGCCGCGACGTTGGGAGCAGGCATGATTGCCACGCTCCTTGCAGGGTGCACTGAGGGTGCTCAGAATGGCGCATTGCCCAGCACGCCCGAGATCACGAACCAGACTGGCCGCATCATCCAGCTCTGGAACGGTTCCTGGATCGCTGCTCTCGCGGTCGGAATCGTCACCTGGGGCCTCATCCTGTGGTGCGTTGCCGTCTATCGCAAGCGACGCGACGATTCCAAGCTCCCGGTGCAAACGCGCGCACACCTGCCCCTTGAACTCATGTACACGCTCGTGCCGCTGATGATGGTTGGAGTGCTGTTCAAGTTCACCGCGGAAGACATTGGTGCGATCCGCGACGTTTCGGCGAAGCCGGATGTCACCATTCAGGTGGTCGGAAAACAATGGAGCTGGGACTTTAACTACGTCGACGACGATGTGTACGACCCTGGCGTGCAGGCGAGCCTGACGGGTGAGGAAGGTGTGGAGGAAACCCTTCCGACGCTCTACCTTCCCGTCGGCGAACGGATCGAATTCCGCCTCGACTCTCGCGACGTCATCCACTCCTTCTGGATTCCCGCGTTCCTCTATAAGGAGGACGTCGTCCCTGGTCGGCACAACGTCTTCCAGGTGATCCCGCAAGTCGCAGGCGACTATCAGGGCAAGTGTGCGGAGCTGTGCGGCGAGTATCACGCGTCGATGCTTTTCAACGTGAAGGTCGTGGAGCGCTCCGAGTACGACGCTCACATGCAGGACCTTCGGGATGAGGGTTACAGCGGCCAGATTGGGTTGGAGTACAGCCGAGATCAGGTCGTTCAGTTGACCAACGAAAAGAGCGGGGAGACCAGCTGATGGCCACTGTGGCATTTGAAGAGGCTGGGTCACGGGCGACCGCTCCCTCGATTCCCGCGGCCCCGTATCGTTCCGGGTCGATCGTCGTGAAGTGGATCACGTCCACTGACCACAAGACGATCGGCTACATGTACCTCATCACGTCGTTCTTCTTCTTCATCATCGGCGGCGTGATGGCGCTCATCATTCGGTCCGAGCTCTTTGAGCCGGGCCTGCAGGTGGTGCAGTCCGCGGAGCAGTACAACCAGCTCTTCACCATGCACGGCACGATCATGCTGCTCTTGTTTGCGACGCCACTGTTCGCCGGATTCGCAAATGTGATCATGCCGCTACAAATCGGCGCGCCCGACGTCGCTTTCCCCCGCATGAACATGCTCGCCTATTGGCTGTATCTGTTCGGGGGCCTGATCGCGTCCGCAGGGTTCTTCACCCCGCAGGGCGCCGCGTCGTTCGGCTGGTTCGCATACGCGCCGCTGAGTAACTCAATCTATTCGCCAAGCCTCGGTGGAGATCTCTGGGTCTTCGGTTTGGCGCTCGGTGGCTTTGGTACGATCCTCGGCTCGGTGAACTTCATCACCACCATCGTCACCATGCGTGCGCCGGGCATGACCATGTTCCGCATGCCGATCTTCACGTGGAACACCCTCGTGACGTCGATGCTCGTTCTGCTCGCGTTCCCGCCGCTCGCCTCCGCGCTGCTCGCGCTCGGGTCGGACCGCCAGTTGCATTCCCAGGTCTTCAATCCCGACAACGGTGGCGCGATCCTCTGGCAGCACTTGTTCTGGTTCTTCGGGCATCCCGAGGTTTACATTATCGCCCTGCCGTTCTTCGGCATCGTGTCGGAGATCTTCCCGGTATTCTCCCGAAAACCACTGTTCGGCTACCACGGGCTCGTCTACGCCACGATTGCGATCGGCGCCCTCTCCGTCACCGTGTGGGCGCACCACATGTACGTGACCGGCGCTGTCCTGTTGCCATTCTTCGCCTTCATGACGATGCTCATCGCCGTTCCAACGGGAGTGAAATTCTTCAACTGGATTGGCACGATGTGGCGAGGCAAGATCTCGTTCGACACGCCGATGTTGTGGTCCGTCGGATTCCTCATCACGTTCCTCTTTGGAGGGCTGACCGGAGTCATCCTGAGCGCTCCACCGCTCGACTTCGCCGTTTCGGACTCGTACTTCGTCGTCGCGCACTTCCACTACGTCGTCTTCGGCACTGTGGTGTTCGCGATGTTCGCGGGCTTCTATTTCTGGTGGCCAAAGATGACAGGCAAGATGCTCAACGAGCGTCTTGGCAAGCTTCACTTCTGGCTGCTGTTCGTCGGCTTCCACACGACATTCCTCATCCAGCACTGGCTGGGCGCGATGGGCATGCCCCGCCGTTACGTTGACTACCTACCCGAGGACGGGTTCACATGGCTCAACCAGGTGTCGACCGCCGGTGCCTTCCTGCTGGCATTGTCGACGCTGCCGTTCCTGTGGAACGTGTACATCACCACCAAGCGCGGCGTGCGGGTCGAGGTTGACGATCCTTGGGGCTTCGGAAACTCGCTCGAATGGGCGACCTCGTGCCCGCCGCCCCGTCACAACTTCACGTCGATCCCGCGCATTCGCTCCGAGCGACCCGCGTTTGACCTTCATCATCCCGAAGCTGCGGCACTCGACCACAGTTCAGAGCACTACCACGCATAAGGAGAGAGCATGAGGCTCGAAGCCAACGTCTTCAACCTTCCCGCAGCCTTCTTCTTCCTTGCGGCGATCGTCTACGGGTTCCTCAACGACTGGTCGGAGTGGGTAGGCACGGTCTGCATTCTGCTCACTGGCGGAATGTTCGTCATGATCGGCTTCTACTTCAAGATGCTGCAGCGCCGCCATGGCGCCCGTCCCGAGGACCGTCTCGACGCGGAGATTCACGAGCAGTCCGGCGACCAGGGCGTCTTCGCGCCGTGGAGCTGGTGGCCGCTCGTGATCGCCGCGTCTCTTGCGCTGGCGTTCCTAGGGCTGGCGATCGACTGGTGGATATTTGCTCCCGCCGCACTTCTTGGCGTGATCGGCCTCGTCGGGTGGGTCTTCGAGTTTTCGCGTGGGCAGCACGCGCACTGACCCCGGACAACGTGACGAGAGGGGCCTATGCCGGTCGGCGTAGGCCCCTCTCGTGCGTCGCGGTGGGCGCTAAATCAGCGAGGTCGCTCCACGTGCCGCGACGAAGCGGTCTTGGACGTTGGCCCAGTCAACGACGTTCCACCAGGCCTTGACATAGTCCGCCTTGACGTTGCGGTACTGCAGGTAGAACGCGTGCTCCCACATGTCGAGCATGAGCAGCGGCACGATGCCGATCGGGACGTTTCCTTGCTGGTCGTAAAGCTGGACGATGATGAGTTTCTGCCCCAGGGAATCCCACGCCAGGATCGACCATCCGGAACCCTGAATCGTCATCGCGGTGTTCGTGAAGTGCCCGACAAAACCGTCGAAGGAGCCGAACTGGTCGTCGATAGCCGCGGCGAGCTCTCCGGTCGGCTTGTCGCCGCCGTCGGGGGACATGTTGGTCCAGAACACCGAGTGGTTGATGTGACCGCCTAGGTTGAACGCGAGATTCTTCTCGAGCATCGGGACCGTTCCGAACGCGTCATTCGCGCGAGCCTCGGCCATCTTCTCGAGCGCCGCGTTCGCTCCCGCGACGTAGGCCGCGTGATGCTTGCTGTGGTGGAGTTCCATGATCTCGCCAGCAATGTGTGGCGCGAGGGCTCCGTAGTCATATGCGAGGTCTGGCAACGCGTAGTCAGCCATTCATCCTCCAAGGTAGGGCCCACGCGCTGCCGCGTGGGCGGTGTCCGGAAACATTTAGAGCCTACTGGTCGTCGCGGGGCTCGGCTGTGCTGCGTAAGCGTCAACCGCGTGCCCTGCACGTCGATTCCCGGGCGCGTCGCGCGCGGCTCTCAGCAACGCCGAAGGGCGCACGCTCTGGCTTAGCAGAGGGCGCGCCCTTCGGCACATCGTTGGAAGGGGCTAGTGGTGGCTGTGCATCGCCTCTTCGCGTTCCGCCGGCGTGACGGGGGAGACGCGCTTCTCGAAATAGAACGACGACAAGCCCTGCTTGAAGCGCGACCAACGGTGACCGCGGCGTCGGACTCCGCGCTCGTTGTACTCCGGGTCGATCTCCAGCGGTGCGATGTCGTCGAACGAGACGCGCAGCCACACTTCCTGATCCGTGAGCGGCTGGTGCACCTCGATGTACTCGCCGTGCTCGTGGCGAACGATCCTGCCCGTCTCGTGGCCGTGCAGGACGAGTTCGCGGTCCTTCCTTTGCAAGCCGTAACAGATCCGACGGGTCACGAGGAAGGACAGGATGGGTAGCAGGAAGACGCTTACTCGGAAGAAGTTGGTGAGGTCGTTAAGGGACATGTGGAACAAGTTCGCGACGATGTCGTTCGAACCCTCGAGCACGAGGATGACGTAGAAGGTCACAAGAGCGACACCGATCGAGGTTCTCACCGGGGCGTTTCTTGGTCGGTCGAGGACATGCTTCTCTCCGCGGTCGCCGGTAGCCCACGCCTCAAGCCAGGGGTAGAGGGCGAGGAAACCAAAGAAGATTCCGGGCACGATAACTGCCGGGACTAGCACGTTCCACGAGAGGGTATAGCCGCCGATGACCCATTCCGAGGGCAGGGAACCGATCCAGCCCGGCATCATCCGCAGACCGCCGTCAATGAACAGGATGTACCAGTCTGGCTGCGTTCCTGCGGAAACGGGCGAAGGGTCGTAGGGACCGTAGTTCCACACCGGGTTGATCGTGAAGACCGCTGAAACCAGCGCGACGACGCCGAACACGACGAAGAAGAAGCCACCCGCTTTCGCGGTGTACACCGGGAAAAGCGGCAAGCCGACGACGTTGCGGTGGGTGCGCCCGCCGCCCGGGTACTGCGTGTGCTTGTGAAGGAAGACTAAGAACAGGTGCAACGCAATTAATCCAAGGATCAGCCCTGGCACGAGCAAGATGTGCGCGGTGAAGAGTCTTGGGATCAGCGCCTCACCGGGGAACTCGCCGCCGAACAGCCAGTAGGAGGTGTAGGTGCCGATGATTGGAATCGACCGAGTGACCCCGTCGATGATGCGCAGGCCATTGCCTGACAGGACGTCATCAGGAAGCGAGTAGCCCGTGAATCCCGCGGCGAGCGAGAGGATCATGAGCGTAAAGCCGACGAGCCAGTTGATCTCGCGCGGCTTGCGGAACGCACCCGTGAAGAACACGCGGCACATGTGCGTGACGATCGCGGCAGTGAACAGGAGCGCGGACCAGTGGTGAATCTGGCGCATGAGCAGTCCGCCAGGCACCTCAAAGGACGTGTGCAGCGTCGAGGCAAAGGCCTCGGACATCTCGACGCCCTTCATCGTGACGAAGTCGCCCTCGTAAATGACCGGCGTGACAGATGGCACGAAGTAGGCAGTCAGGAACACCCCGGACAGCAGCAGGATGATGAACGAGTAGAGCGCAACTTCACCCAGCATGAACGACCAGTGGTCGGGGAAGAGCTTGCGCGAGAAGAACTTGACGAATCCCGCGATCGACGTGCGGTCGTCAACGTAGCTTGCCGTTGCGCCTACGGCGCGGCCGACGGTGGATGCCATTACTCGCCGCCTTCCTCAGTAAACGGGGTGCCCTTGAGACGATCCCAGTAGCTGGGTCCAATCGGTTCTTCGAAGTCGCGCTGAGCGATGATGTAGCCCTCGTCGTCGACGGCGATGGGCAACTGCGGAAGCGGACGCTTGGCGGGACCGAACACGACCTTGCAGCCATTTGCCACGTCGAAGGTGGACTGGTGGCACGGGCACAGCAAGTGGTGCGTTTGCTGCTCGTATAGCGCGACCGGGCAGCCAACGTGGGTGCAGATCTTTGAGTATGCGACGATCCCGTCGAACGACCACGTTTCGCGCCCCGGGCGAATGTTCAGGTCGCGTGGGTCGAGGCGGATTAACAGCACTACCGCCTTGGCCTTCTCCTCCAGCGGGTGGGACTCCTCGTAGAGTCCGTCTGGGATCACGTGGAAGACCGAGCCGATGGTGACATCAGCGGCCTTGATGGGCGAGCCGTCGGGGTCTCGCGTGAGGCGCATTCCCGCACGCCACATCGTGTGACGGAACTGGTCGACGTTCCATGGCGCGCCCATGCTGCCGATCTGCGGGACGAGAAGCGAGAGAGGCGCGATTGCTAGCGCGGTGATCAACGAGCCTTTAAGCAGGCCGCGCCGCCCCACGCCGATGCCGGAATCTGCGGCGCCGTCCTTGAGGTCCTGGATCGCCGCTGCGCGCGTCTCGTCGGAACTGCGCATGGCGTGCCGTTCTTCGACCATCTCGTGGTCACGCATGAGGGTCTTTGCCCAGTGAATCGCGCCGAGGCCGATGCCCATCATGGCTAGGCAGATCCCAAGGCCAATGAGCAAGTTTGCCTGGCGAATCGTCGCGACGTCTGCCGCGTCGATGTCTTGCGTGAAGTAGGCCCAGATGGCAAGAACGGTGCCTAGCGCCGAGATGCCGAACAACGCAGCGACTTGGCGCTCCGCACGCTTTGCGGCCTTGGGGTCATTGTCCGCAAGGCGCGGCCGGTGGTGGGTCGGTACGCCCGGGTCCTCAAACGTGTCGCTGGCCATGCCGGGGGATTGGTCAGTCGTGCTCATGAGGAACGGGCTCCAATCCACACGGTGCTAGCAATGATGATGCCAAGGGCGATGAGCCAGCCCCACAGGCCCTCCGCGACGGGGCCGATGGTGCCAAGCCGCAGTCCGCCAGGCGAGCCATCGTCCTGCGCCTTGAGGTAGGCAATGATGTCGCGCTTGTGCTCTGGCGTGATGTTGGCATCGTTGAATACGGGCATGGATTGCGGCCCGACGAGCATCGCCTCATAAATGTGCGTGGGCGTCGTCTCCCACAGGTTCGGCGCGAACTTGCCTTGGGTGAGAGCTCCGCCACCGCCAACCGATCCGTGGCACATCGCGCAGTTGGTGCGGAACAACTGCATGCCGTTTGCGGCGTCACCGAGCGCGGGGTCGACCATCTCGGCGGTCGGTACCGCCGGGCCAGCTCCGAGCGACGCAACCCACGCCGCGAGCTGATTGATCTGCTCTTGCGCGAACTGTGGCTTCTTTGCCTGTGCCTGCGGGCCTGACGCCTGCATCGGCATGCGCCCAGTGCCGACCTGGAAATCGACCGCAGCGGCGCCGACGCCAACGAGCGAGGGAGCCACGCCGTCCTGGCCCTGGCCATCGAGGCCGTGACACGACGCGCAGTTAGCCGCGAACAACTTCTCGCCGGCCGCGATGTCGTCTGACGAGGCGGTTGCGACCTCAGCCTGGCTGGGAGATGCCACGACGCCAATCACGGTGAGCGCCGCGAGCAGCGCGAAGACCAGCAGGAGGGGCGCGGACTTCGAATAGCGTCGGCGAGCCAATGCGTTCATCGGTCGAGATCCTCCTATTGCACCAGGTAGATCACGGAGAAAAGTGCGATCCACACGACGTCGACGAAGTGCCAGTAGTAGGAAACGACGATGGTTGTCGTCGCTTCGTGGGTGCCAAACTTCTTCGCAACGAACGATCTGCCGAGCACGAACAGCATGGCGATGAGCCCGCCAAGCACGTGCAATCCGTGGAAACCAGTTGTGAGGTAGAAGACGGACCCGTACGGCGATGACGAAATCGTCACGCCTTCCGAGATCAGCGCCGAGTATTCGTAGATCTGGCCGCCGATAAAGATCGCGCCCATGATGTAGGTGAGCACGAACCATTCGTGCATCCCCCACGATCGGAAGTTCGCAAGGGAACCCGTGCGCCGACGCTGGTATCGCTCGGCGGCGAAGACGCCCGCCTGGGCCGTGAACGACGACAAGACAAGCACCGTCGTGTTGATGGCAGCGAACTTCACGTTAAGCGTGGGGGTGATTTGCTCCCAAACCTCAGGGACCTGCGCGCGAAGCGTGAAGTACATCGCGAAAAGTCCAGCAAAGAACATTAGTTCAGAGCTGAGCCACACGATCGTTCCGACTGCCACCTGATTGGGGCGGGTCGCATGAATGGGCGACGTCATGGCTGTGGCCTGGGACATAGGGCCCATTATTACTTACGAACGCCCTGGTGCGCGTCATTGGAGGGAAGACTCCTCGCGGTCAGTTCGCAGGCACGCCGGTTTGGGCACAACGTGCCAGAATGGGCGCCATGACCGATGTCGTCTCCCACGATGCCCGTCCGGCCGCTACCCGACCCGCGCGAATTCTCGTCTACAGCGATGACCGCGGGGTTCGCGAGAAGGTGCGCTTCGCAGTCGGAAGTTCGACCAACGGGCGCCCAGTTGCGTGGACGGAGACCGCGACGCACGACGCCGTCATCTCTCGGCTCGACAACGAGGCATTTGACCTCGTGATTCTCGACGGCGAGGCGGCGAAGTCGGGCGGGATGGGCGTGTGCCGGCAGATGAAGCACGAGCTCTATCACTGCCCGCCGGTCCTGCTGCTGGTGGGGCGACCGTCAGACGCGTGGCTCGCCACGTGGTCCGAGGCCGACGCTGCGGTCTCACATCCCCTTGACCCGTTCGTCGTGCGCGACGCCGTCGACGCGTTTTTCGCCCCAGACGCCCAGTGAGCACGGTGCCCGCTGCCGGCGACGTCTCTTGGCGCTCCGTGCTCGCGGCGCTCGTTGAGCATCGCGACCTCGGATCCCGCGAGACCGAGTGGGCCATGGACCAGATCCTGTCGGGGGATACGCCGGATGGGGTGCTTGGCGCATTTCTCGCTACGTTGCGCGCCAAGGGAGAGACGGTCGACGAGATTTCAGGACTCGTTGACGCGATGCTCGCCCACGCGCAGCGAATCGAGGTTCCGAGGCGCTCGGTCGACGTGGTTGGCACCGGGGGCGACGGCGCGCACACCGTCAATATCTCAACGATGGCCGCGATCGTGGTTGCGGCGTGCTCTGTCACCGTCGTCAAGCACGGGAACCGCGCGGCGTCCTCCTTGACCGGCACAGCCGATGTTCTTGCTGAGCTTGGAGTGCGACTCGACCTGACTCCCGACCGCGTCGCTGACGTGGCGTCGGAGGTGGGCATCACTTTCTGTTTTGCACCCGTCTTTCATCCTGCGATGCGGCACGCCGGCCCGGTGCGCAAGCAGCTCGCCATCCCGACTACGTTCAATGTGCTCGGTCCACTGACAAACCCCGCGCAGCCCGCCGCAAGCGCTATCGGAGTCGCGAGCGCTGCCCTCGCACCACTCGTCGCTCAGGTGCTCGCGACGAAGGGACGGGAGGGCCTCGTGTTTCGCAACGACGACGGACTCGACGAACTTGCCGCAACGGCGAGCGCCTCCGTGTGGGAAGTGCGTGACGGAGCAGTGGTTCAATCAGCCATCGATGCGAGACAGTTCGGTCTCGCGCGGATTTCGATCGCCGACTTGCGAGGCGGCGAAGCTCCAGAGAACGCGAGGGTCGTTCGCGAGGTCCTCGCCGGGATGCCTGGCGCGATTCGCGAGACTGTGCTTCTCAACGCTGCAGCTGGGCTCGTCGCAGAAGCGTCGACGCCGGGTACCGTCGAAGGGTCCCTCAGCGATCGTTTGCAGGCTGGACTTTCAGTCGCCGCCTCGGCGGTGGATTCTGGTCGCGCTGCGGACCTGCTCGACCGCTGGGCGGCCGCGACCCAGGCCTAGCGCGAGAAGGAGTTCGCGTGGTCTCTGTCGGTGCGCCGCGCGCTCACCCAGTGCGCATGCCTACCCGCACCGGCGACGGGCATCGACCATTCGCCGTCGACGACGAGCAGCCGTATTCCTGGCGTCTCAAGCCAGCGTGCGAGCATCTCTTGCTCTTCGACGAGCGGGTCAGTGCCGTCAGCGGTAGTGGCGGCGTCACTGAGGTCGTGGGCGGCCGCCCACACTCCGTCAGTCACGCTCGCCGAGCCGGTGAGGCGACCGCAGTGAATCCGTACGACGTCCCAGCGCCCGCCCGCAGGCGCTGCGGCGATAATCGAGCATCGCCGTAGAGCGGACAGCCGTTGCGCCCGCATCGTGGCCTCGATCGCCGAGCTCAGCCCGTCTCGCAACTCGCCGGCTCGTTCAAAGTTGAGGGCGTCCGCGTGGCCCGTGATGTGACTGGCGACCGTCTCCACGACGCTGCCGGAGTCGCCGGTGAGGGCACGCCGGGCGTTGTCGACCGCGTCGCCGTAGTTTGCCTGCGCGCCCAGCACGCACGGGGCCGAGCACGCGCCGAGGTCCTTCAAGAGACAGGCGTGGGCATTGATACGCGGAGTCGCGGGCAGTCGGGTGGTACATGTCCGAAGGTTGAGGGCAGGCTCGAGGACTGAGATCGCGGCTCGTGCGTCGGCGGCACCGTGGAAGGGACCAATCGCAGTGTCGTCGCCACGCGACGATCGCGACACCGACAGCCTGGGGTATGCCTCGTCCGTCAGGCGCACCCACGCCGTGCGCTCGGGCCTCGCCGACCTTCGGTTGTAGCGCGGCCGGTGGTGAGCGATGAGTCGCACCTCGCGCACCGATGCCTCAATTTGCGTCGGACACACCATGGCATCGACCGAGACCGCGATCTCGAGCATGTCGCGAATCGACCGCCGTTGCTCTCCCTGCGTGAAATAGCTCTTGACCCGACTGCGCAGGTTCTTTGACGTGCCGACGTAGAGCCGCTCGCCGAGCGGCCCGCGGAAGACGTATACGCCCGGCCCTGCTGGCACCGCGTCCGCCATGATCGCCTTGCGGCGGAGCTTCTCTGGCATGGGATTGCGCAGCGTTGCGAGGTCTTCGCGGTGAGTGATGCCAAAGGCTGCCACGCGTTCGAGGAGCGCGTGAAGCACCTCGGACGTCGCTCTCGCATCCGCGAGCGCGCGGTGGTTTGGCTGAACCGTCGTGCCAAAGACGCGAGCCAACGTTGAGAGCTTCTTGTTTGGCGCCTCTTCCTTCGTGGTGGCGCGTCTGGCCAACGTGACGGTGTCGACGACTTCGTTACCCGGCCACGAGTAGCCGTGGTTGCGACACGCTGCCTTGAGGAACCCGACATCGAACGGTGCATTGTGGGCGACGAGCACGCCGTCGCCGAGGAACTCAAGGAACGAGGGCAGCACCGCTTCGATGCGCGGCGCGGCCATCACCATGACGTCAGTGATTCCGGTGAGCGCAACGATCATGGGAGGAATTGACCTGCCGGGGTCGACAAGGGTGGCGAACTCGCCAATCACTTCGCCGCCGACTGTCTTGACGGCGCCGATCTCTGTGATCGCCTCTGTTGCCGACGAGCCGCCGGTCGTCTCGAGGTCGACTACCACGAACGTGGTGTGGGCCAGCGGCGCACCGAAGTCGCTGAGTCGCTGCTGGATTTCCGTCATGGCCCGACGCTACGTCACGCGACTGACATCGATCGGCGTTTGTCAGACGCGGGCGCTAGCGTCGCCGGCATGATCATTGATTGCGATACCTGTGAAGTTCGTGGCAACGCGTGCGGTGACTGTGTGGTCACGTTCTTTACTATCAGCGTGCGCCCAGAGGGCGAGTCATCAGTTCAGATGGACGATGACCAGCGAAGCGCGGTCGAGGCGTTGGCGTCAGGCGGACTCGTCCCGCCGCTTCGGCTGGTGCCGCGGCGAGCGAGCTAGTCGGCGGGAGCGGCAGCATAAAGAGCGCCGATCACTGCTGCGAAGTCGCGGATCACTTGCGTTCGCTTGAGCTTCATTGACGGCGTGAGGTAGCCGTTGTCGATCGTGAAATCATCGGCGAGCAGCGTGTACTTGCGGATTGACTCGGCACGGGACACCGCTTGGTTGGCTCGCTCCACAGCTCTGTCGACGTGTTCGCGGACCGTCTGGTTCGCGATCGCCTCCTCGACAGTCATCTCGGGCAACCCATTCGCGGCGAGCCATCCTGGCAACACGTCGCGGTCTAAGGTGACGAGCGCGCCGATAAACGGCTGACCATCGCCGACTACCACGCACTGTGCGACCAACGGATACGCGCGCACGCGCTCCTCGAGTACCGCAGGCGCAACATTCTTCCCGCCCGCAGTGACAATGATTTCCTTCTTGCGACCCGTAATGGTGAGGTACCCCTCCGCATCCTGGGTTCCTACATCGCCCGTGAGTAGCCACCCATCGTCAAACGCCGCAGCGGTCGCCTCAGGGTTATTGAGGTACTGCGTGAAGATCGTCTCGGCACGCATGAGAATCTCACCGTCGTCGGCGATGCGGACTTCCACCCCTGGCAGGGGCTGACCGACCGTGCCGATCTTTTCGCGATGGGGTCGATTGACGTGCGACGCCGCGGTCGTCTCGGTAAGGCCGTAGCCCTCGAGGATCGTGAGCCCGACGCCGCGGTAAAAGTGCGCAAGGCGCGCTCCGAGCGGCGCTGAACCAGACACCGCCCAACTCGCGTTACCGCCAAGCACCGCCGCGATCTTTCCGAGCACCAACGTGTCCGCAATCCGGTGTCGCAGGCGCAACGGGAGGGACGGGCCCGCGGGGGAGTCGAGTGCCATCGAATAATCGACGGACTGCTTCGCCGCCCATCGGAAGATCTTGACGCGTCCGGCGGCGGCAGCGCGCGCCTCGGCGGATGAATACACCTTCTCAAACACCCGTGGAACGGCGATGATGAGCGTCGGCTTTGCGCTGCCAATCAGCGTCACCAACTTGGTGGCGTCAGGGCAATACGCGATGACGACGCCGGTGGCTAGCAAGGCAATCTCGATTATCCGCGCGAGCACGTGCGCGAGCGTGAGGAACAAGACGGTCGATGCGCCGTCTTGGTACAGCACCTCGCTCAGATCGCGCTGAATCCCGCCGACGTGGACGACGAAGTGTCCATGCGTGAGGACGCATCCTTTGGGGCGGCCGGTCGTTCCCGAGGTGTAAATAATCGTCGCAATGTCGCTGCGTCCGACCCCGGCGGTGCGCGCGGCAACGTCCCGAGCATCCACGTCGGCGCCAAGCACGACGAGATGCTCGAGCGCACCTTCATCAATGATGCGAACGTCGGTCAGCGGCGACTGTTGGCTCGCGACCACCTCGCGAGCGACGCGTGCGTTGGCATCGGTCTCGACAAACAGCAACGAAATCTGCGCGTCTGCGGTGATCCACTCGACCTGGTCGCGAGACGAGGTGTCGTAAATGGGAATGGGGACGGCGCCAACGAGCCACAGCGCCACATCGAGCAGCGTCCACTCCATGCGCGTCTTAGCCATGATCCCGACCGGCTGACCGGCCGTCACGCCAAGCGCGATGAGACCGCGGGCGAGTTCCATTGTCTTGGCGTGCGCCTCAGCGCCGGTCACGTCGTGCCAGGAGTCGTCAGCGTCGGCCCACCTGAGGGCGACCTCGCCTGACCGACGCTGCCAAACTGACGTGATCATCGTCGGGATGTTTGGCGCGTTGTAGTCCCAGGGGTGCTCACCCAAAATTGACTCCAGTGGCAATGTGGTGGTGGGGCTCACGATACCCTCAACGAGGGGAAGCTTGACGCAAGGAGGCGGGAACTTCGTGCACGCAATCGGTGTAGACATCGGCGGTACCAAGATCGCGGTCGGCGTTGTAGACGACGACGGCGTGATCGTCGCGAAGGCACTTCGCCCTACCAAGCCCGAGGATCCCACGAGCATTGACGAGGCGATCGCAGACTCGGTCGCGGAACTTGCTCGGGAGTTCGAATTTCGTGCGGTGGGTGTCGCAGCTGCGGGATTTGTGTCGTCCGACCGCGAGCACGTGATCTTCGCTCCGAACATTGCATGGCGCCAGTACCCGCTCGCGGAGCGCGTTTCTGCCCTCATCGGCCGCGACGACATTCGCGTCGTCGTGGAGAACGACGCGAATGCCGCAGGGTGGGCCGAGTTCCAATACGGAGCCGGAAGGCACGCGCAGAACATGGTCATGTTGACCATTGGAACTGGCCTTGGCGCCGCCATGGTGGTTGACGGGTCGCTCGTCCGAGGCGCCTACGGTTTCGCCGCCGAGCTCGGACATGTGCGCATGGTGCCAGGCGGGCATCCTTGCGGATGCGGCCGGCGCGGGTGCTGGGAGCAATACGCATCCGGCTCCGCCCTCGTGCGCGAGGCACGCCGGGCCGCGAGCGAGCGCTCGGTGCGGGCCGCTGGCCTCCTGGCGCTCGCCGGCGGAACTGCCGCCGGTATCCAAGGGCCCCACGTCACCGCCGCCGCAGTCGCTGGAGACGAGTTGGCAATCGAGCTGCTCAACGAGCTCGGAGGGTGGATCGGCGAAGGTTGCGCGTCTCTCGCCGCAGTCCTCGACCCCGAGATTTATGTCATCGGGGGTGGGGTGATTGCGGCGGGCGAATTGCTGCTCGCTCCTTCTCGCGACGCGTTCTCCGATAACGTTCCTGCCAAGGGACACCGCATCATCGCCCCAATCGTGGCGGCCGACATGGGCAACGATGCGGGAATCGTCGGGGCGGCCGCACTTGCCCGTCAGTTCAACGAAGAGTCTGGATAGGACGCATGTACTACGGCTTGTTCAAGCACGTCTTGCTCGGCCCAGGGCTCAAGGTGTACTACCGCCCGTGGTCGGAAGGCCTTGAGAACATCCCCGAGGAGGGAGGCGCCATTCTGGCGTCTAACCACCTCTCGTTCTCCGATTCTGTCTTCCTTCCGCTCGTCATGAAACGCAAGGTGGTGTTCCTCGGCAAAGAGGAGTACTTCACCGGTAGCGGCGTTAAGGGATACGCGACCAAGTCCTTCATGGAGGGCGTCGGCACGATCCCCGTGCACCGCGGCGGCGGGCGGGCGTCGGAGGCAGCGATCAAGACTGGGCTCGAGGTTGTGCGCGGCGGCGAACTACTCGGCATCTATCCCGAGGGAACTCGCAGCCCGGACGGCCGCCTCTACCGGGGAAAGACCGGCGCCGCGCGGATGGCGATCGAGGGCGGTGTTCCGATCATTCCGGTCGCGATGATCGACACCGATATCGCGCAGCCGATTGGGAAGCGTGTTCCCACGCGGCACCCGGTCGGGGTGAAGATTGGCGCGCCGATCTCGCTGGCAGAATTTACAGGCAAGCACGAGGATCGCGAGGCGCTTCGCGAGGCGACTGATCGGGTCATGCACGCGATTGCTGACTTGTCCGGCCAGGAGTACTTCGCCCGCGACGCCGGTCAATACAAGCGTGAGCTTGCTCGCCGCGCCGCCGAAGCTGCCGCGGAGGCCGACGGCGCATAGCCGCTCCGCCGTCGTCGGCGCAGGCTGCGCCCCTAGAATGGGCGTGAAATCACACGGGTAAGGAAGGCTTGTCATGTCGGTACGTCGCGTCGCTCTGCTCACGGCGGGTGGGTTCGCCCCCTGCCTCTCCTCTGCGGTCGGCGGTCTCATCGCGCGATACTCGGAGATCGCGCCGGACGTGGAGTTGATCGCCTACCAGCACGGATACCACGGTCTGCTCACGGGCAACTCCGTGGTCGTGACCGACGCGGTTCGCGCGAACGCGGCCGTCCTCCACGATTTCGGCGGGTCGCCAATCGGCAACTCGCGCGTCAAGCTCACGAACGTGAAGGACTGCGTCAAGCGCGGGCTCGTCAAAGAGGGCCAGGATCCGCTGGCCGTCGCCGCCGAGCAATTGCGCAAGGACGGGGTCGACGTCCTGCACACGATCGGCGGTGACGACACCAATACCACCGCTGCGGATCTCGCCGCGTACCTGGCGAGCAACGATTACGACCTGACGGTTGTCGGTCTTCCGAAGACGATCGACAACGACGTGGTGCCGATTCGGCAGAGCCTCGGCGCCTGGAGCGCCGCAGATCAGGCGTCGGTGTTCGCGCAGAACGTGATCGGAGAGCATCGGTCCGCTCCTCGCATGCTGATCGTGCACGAAGTCATGGGTCGCGCGTGTGGGTGGCTGACGGCAGCGTCTGCGATGAAGTACCGCCAGTGGCTTGACACGAAGCAGTGGGTGCCGGACATCGGGCTGTCGCGCGAACGTTGGGACATCCACGCCGTCTACGTACCGGAATCTTCCATCGACCTCGACGCCGAGGCCGAGCGACTGAAGGTCATCATGGACAGCGTCGGCAACGTCAACATCTTCCTGTCAGAGGGAGCCGGCGTCCCCGAGATCATCAAGGAGATCGAGTCTGCTGGCGGGAAGGTAGATCGCGACCCGTTCGGCCACGTGAAGCTCGACACCATCAACCCTGGAAACTGGTTCGCGCAGCAGTTTGCCTCGCGCATCGGTGCGGACAAGGTGATGGTGCAGAAGTCCGGGTACTTCTCGCGTTCCGCACGCGCGAACGCGGAGGACCTGCGCCTGATCCAATCGATGGTCGACTACGCCGTCGAGTGCGCGTTCCGTGGCGAGTCCGGCGTCGTCGGCCACGACGAGGAAGACGGCGACCGCCTGAAGGCGGTGCCCTTTCCGCGTATCGCCGGCCACAAGCCGTTCGACACCTCGACGGCGTGGTTCACCGACCTGCTGGTCGATATCGGTCAGGCATGACGGAGGCAGCGCTCCGGGCGGCCGGAGTCGACGACTTCCGCGCTATCCCTGCGCTACAGCAGCCGACGTGGCCTGACGCTGAGGCCTTGCGCCGTGTGACCGATCGCCTCAAGCAGGTTCCGCCACTCGTGTTCGCCGGCGAGGCCGACGTGTTGCGCGAGCACCTCGCGGCCGCCAGCAGGGGAGAGGCGTTCGTGCTCCAGGGCGGCGACTGCGCCGAGGTCTTTGCCGAAGCAACCGCTGACCGCATCCGAAACAAGATCAAGACAATCCTCCAGATGGCCGTCGTGCTCACGTATGGAGCGTCGACGCCGGTCATCAAGATCGGGCGACTCGCGGGTCAGTACGCAAAGCCTCGATCAGCCGACACTGAGACGCGCGGCGACGTGACGCTCCCCGCGTACCGAGGCGACATCGTCAATTCGTCCGCGTTCACTCCTGAGGCGCGAATTCCCAATCCGGAACGTCTGGTCGACGCGTATCACGTGTCTGCGACGACGCTGAATCTCGTGCGCGCCTTCACCCAGGGAGGGTTCGCTGACCTGCGCCGCGTGCACGCGTGGAACAAGGGATTTGCGGCGAATCCCGCGTACGCGCAATACGAGCAGATCGCGACCGAGATTGACCGTGCCGTGCGGTTTATGGCTGCCGCTGGCGGCGACTTCGACGCGCTGAAAACGGTCCAGTTGTTCTCTAGCCACGAGGCGCTGTTGCTTGACTACGAGCGCGCGCTCACGCGTGTCGATTCGCGCTCGGGTCTTGCGTATGACTGCTCGGCGCACTTCCTGTGGATCGGCGAGCGCACGCGGGACGTTAACGGCGCCCACGTTGCGTACCTCGCGAAGGTGCACAACCCCGTTGGAGTGAAATTGGGTCCGAACGCGACCCCGGCTGAGGCGCTCGCGCTCGCGCGTGCGCTCAATGCTGACAACATCCCGGGACGCTTGACGTTCATTGTCCGGATGGGCGCTGACAAGGTGCGTAGTGCGCTTCCGCCACTCGTCGAGGCCGTCCGGGACGCAGGGGTCGCCGTCACGTGGCTCACGGATCCGATGCACGGCAACACCTTCACGTCTGGTTCGGGCTACAAGACCCGGGATTTCGACACGATCCTCGATGAGGTGAGTGGATTTTTCGAGGTGCACCGCGCAGCGGGCACGGTTCCGGGTGGCCTGCATGTGGAACTTACGGGCGATGATGTCACCGAGGTCATCGGTGGTCGCGAGGATATCGACGATGAGGGGCTGGCACGTCGGTACGAGACGAAGGTGGACCCCCGCCTCAATCACGGCCAATCGCTCGAGATGGCGTTTCGCGTCGCGGAGTTGCTCTCCCAGCGCTAGTTGTAGATCAGGACGATGTCGCTCCCGCGCTCAACTTGCGCTCCTGGGTACAGAGACTGATCAACGATCGAGTTTTTCGTGCTCCACGGCCACTTGGGGTAGAGCGAAGGCTTGAGGCCATCAGCGCGCGCGGCGCGCTCCGCGTCTTTGACGTCTCCACCCACGTAGTCCCGCACCGTGATCAGGGGCGGTCCGTCGGAGACGTAGAGCGTGACATTTTGCGTGCGCGTGCCTTCGACGCCCGCACCAGGGTCCTGCCGGAAGACCTCGTCCTTCGGCGCCGTGTCCGTCCGTTCATGGACTATCGAAACCCGGAGGCCGAGGTCTTCGAGCGCCTTGCGCGCCGCGGATTCCTTGACACCGACCACGTCGGGGATTGTCACTGGTGCCGGCCCGTCAGACACGACGAGGTCGATTGGCGTGTCGTGTCTGACGCTCTCGCCCGCTGCGGGAGTAGACGAGATGACAACGCCGGCCGCTACCGTATCTGAGTACTTCGTGGTCGTTTCGCCCGCGGGGAAACCGGACTTCGCGATGGTCTCTTCGGCGTCAGAGGCCTTGGCGCCTGCGAGTTTCGGCACGTCGAGCATCAGGGGGCCCTTTGACACGACAAGGGTCACCGTGTCGCCGTTTGGCACCCTTGTGCCGCCGCTCGGGTCGGTACCGACGACGAGTCCTTCCGCGATGACGTCGTCGAAGGCGGTGGTCGTTGTGACCTCAAGTCCGACGCCCCTCATGGTCGACTCCGCCACGGTCTGGGTGACCCCTCCGACGTCGGGAATCGCGGTGTACGCGCCAGGTCCGACGGCGTTGTACCACCAGAGCACCAGCACGCCAAAGAGCGCGGCGCCGATGGCGGCGCCCGCCCACCACCAGCCCTTGCCGCGGCGCGGCCCGGCCGAAGGGTCAGGAAGAGTAATCAGTTCGCCCGTCTCAGGCGGGCCACCGACCGCAGGGAACTGGCGTCCGAGTCCAATCGGAAGGGCGATCGTGCTACCCGACGTCGTTGCGTTGAGAACAGTGGTGGCGTCCTGGTCGTCGTCGACGAGTGCGATCGCACCACTTGGTGGCTCCGCCTTGCGGTCCAACGTCGGGTCGTCCATGAGCGCGCGAGTATGGCGAACTGCAGCGAGGGCGGCCGCCGCGTTTGCGGGGCGCATGTCCGGATCGCGGGCGGCCAGCGAAGCGACGAGTTCGTCGAACTCCGTCGGGAGCCACGCCGCGAACGACGACGGCGCCGGAATATCTTCATGCACGTGGCGCTCGGCGACCTCGATGGCGGACGGTGCCGTGAACGGCTGGCGTCCCGTCACCATCTCGAATAGCAGGATGCCGACCGCGTACACGTCAGTTCGGACGTCCGACATGCCTCGCGACACCAATTCCGGTCCCAGGTACGCGACGGTTCCCATGATCACGCCGCTCGAGGTCGACGTCACCTCCGTGACGGCGCGCGCGAGCCCGAAGTCCGCGAGCTTGGGTCGCCCCTCGTCGTCCATCAGGACGTTTTCGGGCTTGACGTCGCGGTGCACGAGCCCCAGTCGGTGAGCCGCCGCCAATGCGTCAAGGACCGACTCGGTGATCGTCAGGGCCTCCCCGACGGAGAGCGTTCCCTCGTGAGACATACGCTGCCGAAGGTTCTCACCGTCGACGAATTCCATCGTGAGGTACGACACGTCGGCGTCAACGCCTTGGTCGTACACGCGCACCATGCCCGGGTGCGTCAGCCGCGCAGCTGCCTTCGCCTCTCGTCGAAACCGCGCGACGAATTCACGTGAATCCGCGTCATCCGCGAGGTTGGTGTGCATGACCTTGAGCGCGACCGCCCTCTCAAGGCGACGATCGAAGGCCAAATAGACCGTCGCCATTCCGCCGGAAGCGACCCGCTCGCGCACTTCGTAGCGGTCGTCAACGAGACGTCCGAGGAGAGGATCAGTGAGCGTGTCCGTCACGGAAATATTGTAGGCGGAGCCTTCTGAGAACGGGGGAGGCGGCCCGAACCGTCAGCGGAACCGCTTCATCAACGACCTGACGCTGGCCACGTAATCCTTGGTCCCCGGGTAGAGCCCATAGCGGTTCACGGCGGCTTCTCCCTGGTAATAGCCGCCAATTCCAAGATCAAGGGGACGTCCCTTGCGAGTGAGGTACCGCAGGATCGCGACTCCCGCGGTCACGTTGTCGTGCGGATCGAGCAGGTTCAGCTTGCGGCCGACGAGCGTTGACGCCCATTCCCCCGACGACGGGATGACCTGCATCACTCCGATGGCGTTGGCCGGCGAGACGGCGCGCATGTTGAATCCAGACTCCTGGTAGGCGATCGCTTGCGCGAGTGAAGTGGAGACGCCCATCGCCTTCGCCGTTCGCACCACGAGCGCCTGCATCTGGGCCCGGCTCGGAACGCTCATGGCGTTCAGCGTCGCCTTGTTTTGGTTGGCCGCGCCGACAACGGGTGCCGAGTAGGTGCGGCCGAGGAACGTGCTCGGCACGAGGCCGGTTGGCACTGAGCCCGGAACTGAGATTCGCTGCCCGACACGGATCAGTGACGGGTTCGCAATCGAGTTGGCTTTCGCGAGGGCTGAGACGGTCGAACCAACCCGCTTCGCGATTCCCCCAAGCGTGTCGCCTGGCCTTACGACGTATGTGCCTCCGACGCTCGACGCCTTTGAGACAGTCTTTGCCGTGGCAACCGTCGCCTTGCTCGCCGATTTCGCGTGGGTCGCGGACCCGCCGTGCGTCGCGGATCCGGGCACAGTGAGTTTTTGGCCGGGGTGGATCACACCCGATCTCGAGAGGTGGTTCTCTCGCGTGAGCGCTGAGACCGTGGTGCCGTAGCGCTGTGCGAGGTGCCACAGCGTGTCGCCCGACGCGACCACATGCGTGCGGGTGGATGTCGAAGGGGTCGCAGACGCCTTCGCGGGCGATTTCGATGCGCTTGACGGGGCTTTGGCACGTTTTGACCCGGGCACCTTGAGCTTCTCGCCCACGTGAATCGTCGCGCGCGAGTCGAGTCGGTTGGCGGTCACGATCGCGGCGATCGACGTTCCGTGCGACTGTGCGATCTTCCACACGGTGTCGCCGACCTTCACCGTGTGCGTCGCGGTGCGCGCCGACGCCTTGGCGTGCGCCGCCGCCTTGGGTGCGGCGAGCTTCGGGGTCCCAGTGGGGATGAGGAGCGTCTGGCCGACGAAGATCGTGGCCTTGCGATCAAGGCCATTGGCTGCGGAAATTCGCGTTGTCGTCGTCCCGTATTTGTGCGCGAGGGCACTGACCGTGTCACCCGCCGAGACTTTGTGCTGTTCATCCGCCGCCGCCGGCGCAGCGCCGAGAGTTGACAAGGTGATGGCTGCGGCCGCACCGATGGCGCCGGTGCGCACCCAACCCTGCGGCGTGAATCGCTGCGGCATATGAACTCCCAGATTGCGTTTCGTGTGTTACTGATGTGGCACAAGTGATAAGAGTGAATTTACCGTGGCGGCTGCGCCGAATGCAAGCCTCCCGCTCGGTACGCTGATGTCATGGCTCCCGACATCGCCTGGCTCACCGTGCCGGATTTCGCCGACCGCCTCGGAGTGACGGCATCCCACGTGCGCGAGATGATTCGCGACGGTGCGCTCATCGCGATCCGTCGAGGTGAGCGCAACACTGTTCAACTACCGGCGGCGTACATCATTGATGAGGACGGTCGTGCGGTCGTCTTGCGCACCCTGGCGGGCACGCTCACCTTGCTCAAGGACGCGGGATTCAGCGATGAGGCCGCACTGGCGTGGCTGCTGGAAAACAACGACGAGCTCGAGATGAGCCCCCTGGAGTCGCTACGGGCAGGCCATCGATCTCACGTTCGCCGGGTCGCGCAGGCGCTGTTGTAGCCAACGTGCTACGACGAGCGGCGCGACCACGCTCCGAGCATGTCTCCGAGCTGCGCGCGTGACGGGGGATCGATGGTCAACTCACTCAAGGTGGTTGCCGACGCGTTGAGCAGTTCTGCGACCTCTGTTTCACACCACTTCAATGAGTCGGTGGTGCGAATGGAGTCGATAGCCTCCGCAACGCTCTGAGCGTTGGGATCCCGAAGCGCGTGCGTGATGGACTCCCGGACGGCGGGGCCGCCTGACACCCAGGCGCGCCACAGCGGAAGGGTCCGCTTACCCTCGCGGATGTCGTCACCGACTGGCTTTCCGGTCGTGGCCGAGTCGCCCACGATCCCAAGCACGTCGTCCGTGAGTTGGAACGCGAGTCCCGCGGGAAGCCCGCATTGCCGCGCGAGAGCAACTTCCTCGTGTTCGGCTCCGGCGAGGATGGCGCCGAGCGCGAGCGGAAACTCGGCGGTGTACGACGCGGTCTTGCTGCGCATCGTTGAACGGATCACGCCCTCCTGAGCGGGGAGGTCTTCGATGGGTGCCGATGAAATCTGCAGGTCTAGGAACTGTCCGGCGGTGACGAGCGCGGTCATCTCGGCGAACGCGCGCAGCGCGCTGGTCGTCACTGTGCCATCGACGGCGGCGGCCTCCGCAGCGGCTCGCTGCGCCGCAACGAGCGCGAGGTCGCCAGCGAGGATTGCACTCGCCTCGCCATAGCGAGATGCATCGCCACGCGCGAGTCGCGCACGGTGTGATTCCGCGAAGGCAAGATGCGCCGCGGGGCGCCCTCTGCGAGTCTGCGACGCATCGATCACGTCGTCGTGGATGAGCGCGGCGACTTGGAAGAGCTCGATCGCCGCGCCCATGAGCGCGCTCGCCTGCGCCTCGGTGCCGCCGTAGGCCCGATAGGTGGCATCAAGCAAGCGAGCGCGCACTCGCTTGCCACCGATCACCGCGGTACGGAGCGACGTCGCGAGCTCCTCGCCCGCCGCGCCGGACGGGACCAACGACGTCGCGACGGCATCCAGCGTGGTCGAGATCGCCTTTTCAAGTTCGCTGTCTGCCACGCGTTCAGCGTAGGCGGCTTGCGTCCACAGCGCGACGAAGGCCGTCAATAGTCCACCCCGCTCTCACGCGACGTGCCCGGCTGCGACCCCTCGACCATGGTTCAGGTATGACGTCAACTGGGACCCTGTCCGTTCCGACGCTGCTCGCGACCCTCCCGCGGCTGCTCGGGTCCATGCCGCGCGAATCCCTCGTTGTCGTGGGGCTTGGACGGGACGGCGCAGTCGAGATCGTCATGCGCGTCGATCGGCGCGCCGTGCTTGGGGCGACCTCGTCAGCACGGTCTGCGGTGGTGGGTGAGATCGTCTGCGCGGACGTTTCTCGCGTGCTCCTCGCGAGTTTCACTGTGGATGACGTCCGACTTTCATGCCCAGCCCTCGACGCCATGCGGCATGAGCTCGAGGCGACAGGTGCGGCGGTTGATTCCTGGGCCGTATCGCGCGGACGGTACTTCGTCCCTGGGTGCTGCGACGACAACTGCTGTCCGCCGTCGGGTTCGCCGCTTCCGACGCCGTGGGCTCGAATGGTGCCGTCGCTCGACGGGTTGGTTGTGCGTCCGGACGCAACTGCTCGGCGCAGTGCGGCGGCAGCTGCGCGGCGCTGGAGCGGCGCCCGCGCGCGCGCCGATTGGGAAGGCCGCACGCTTGCCACCTGGAAGCAGCTCTGCGCGGCGGCACACGCTGGATCTGGCGTGCCTGCAACGCTTGTCGGGCGGGTCCTGGGCGCGCTCGAACACCTCGGTGCGCGAGACGCCGCGCTATTGGCGTTGCTCGGGGCCAGTGAACGATCCCAGCGCGACGCGATCCGCGCACAGGATTCGGGAGCCGTCGCTGACGCCATGGCGAGTTTCACCACCCGCGGGCAGGGCGCACCGCCTTCCGATGTTGCCGTGCGGAGCGCGTTAGACGTGCTCGCGCTTCTCAACTCCCACGCCCGGCGGCGCGATCGGCCAGCGCTTCACACGCTCGCCGCGGCGGTCGCGTGGTGGAGCGGAGATTTCGACACTGCCGCGGGCCTGTGTGCGAAGGCGCTCGCCGTCGATCCTCAGTATCGTCTTGCGGTGTTGCTCGACCTCGCGGTGTCCCGCGGCATGGCGCCTGGCTGGATGGCGCTTGGGCCTCATTAACATCCGCGATTCGGGCACGTGCATCGCTGAGGGAACGCATCGTTTGCGCATCGCGTTACACTTTAATGAATTTCGCGCCCACAGCTCGGGTTCACGTTGTACGTCACAAGCTCGAGAGGACGCGGATGACAGGGGAGCGGCCAGCACAGTCTGGCCGAGGGTTCTCCTCCAGTTCGTCCGTATCCGCGCAGTCTGAGCATCACTCGTCGCCCCGAACTGGTCAGCGCCGCATCACCTGAGGAGTTCGCCACGTCTACGTCAGCACGCACGCCCCGAAAGAACCTCCGCGCCGTCAAGGTCGACGAGGAAGTCGAGGCGACCCCCGACGGTGAAGTTGAGGTCGACATCGAGGTCGTCGAGATCGAGGTTGATGTCGAGGTCGATTCGGATGACGAGGTCGACGAGGAGACGGTTGCCAAGCCGAAGTCCCGGGCGCGCGCGAAGGCGAACGTCGCACCACAGGTTGCGGAGGCTGACGGCGAAGTAGAAGAAGACGATGACGACGACGAGGCGCCCGCGAAGGTAGTGGACGAGGCGGCAGACGCCGACGAGGCCCGTGGCTTCGTCATCGGCGGAGGAGACGACGACGCTCCGGTCCAGCAAGTGATGACCGCTGGCGCGACGGCTGACCCGGTGAAGGACTACCTCAAGCAGATCGGAAAGGTCGCGCTGCTCAACGCCGAGCAGGAGGTCGACCTCGCCAAGCGCATTGAGGCGGGCCTTTTCGCCGAGGAGAAGCTTGCGTCCGGTGAGAAGCTCGCACCCAAGACTCGGCGCGAGCTCGAATGGATCGCGAACGACGGTCGTCACGCCAAGAACCACCTGCTCGAAGCAAACCTCCGACTCGTGGTGTCGCTCGCGAAGCGATACACGGGACGCGGCATGCTCTTCCTTGACCTCATCCAAGAGGGAAACCTGGGATTGATCCGTGCAGTCGAGAAGTTTGACTACACGAAGGGTTACAAGTTCTCCACGTATGCGACGTGGTGGATCCGCCAGGCCATCACCCGCGCGATGGCGGACCAGGCGCGCACGATTCGCATCCCCGTGCACATGGTCGAGGTCATCAACAAGCTCGCTCGCGTGCAGCGGCAAATGCTCCAGGACCTCGGGCGAGAGCCGACGCCAGAGGAGCTCGCCGCCGAACTCGACATGACGCCAGAGAAGGTTATCGAGGTCCAGAAGTACGGCCGCGAGCCGATCTCGCTCCACACGCCGCTTGGCGAGGACGGCGACAGTGAGTTCGGCGACCTCATCGAGGACTCCGAAGCGGTCGTCCCGGCGGACGCCGTCGGCTTCACCTTGCTTCAGGAGGAATTGAGCAAGGTCATGGACACGCTCAGCGAGCGCGAGGCGGGCGTGGTCGGCATGCGTTTCGGCCTCACCGACGGCCAGCCAAAGACCCTCGACGAGATCGGCCGCGTATTCGGTGTGACGCGCGAGCGTATTCGCCAGATCGAGTCGAAGACCATGTCGAAGCTGCGCCACCCGTCGCGCTCGCAGGTCTTGCGCGACTACCTCGACTAGTAGCCCGGAGTGAGGGCGCGCCCGTGCGCAAACGCGGGCGCGGATCGCCCCTATAGCTCGGCATCGGCGGGAGCCTAGGATGCCTTGAACGCGCCTGACGACCGGTCCGCGCAGATTCGAGGGGCAATGGCACCCAACCTCTTCGGCATTGGGGTCTTCGGCTCCCTCGTCTTCCTCGGCGGGATGCTTCTTCTCGTCGTGGCGATTATCGGGCTCGCCCTGCGGAACCGGTGGCTCGCGCGCGCGGCGTCGATTGCCGGCCTGGTGGTCACGGTCGGTGGCGCCGCAAGTGCGGGGATTGCCAATGCGGGGGCCGCTGCGGTGACCCTTGGTCAGGCGGTGGTGTTCGTCGGCTTGCTCATCGCGTCGTCGCGCGGCAAGTCGCAAGCGCCCGCGGACGCGTCGTCGGTCGGCTGAGGCGCACCGCGGGCGGTATGCGCGACCACGATTCCGCTGACCACCACAGCCGAGCCAGCGATCCGACGACTACCTCGGACAATGGCGGACGTTGGTTATCCCTCATTGGCACGTGGCGGGCCGGGCACGTGCACCATCTGGTCCAAGATATTTCCATCCATCACATTCATGACCCGCCCGTCTACGACGCACATGTGCAGAGCGCATGCGCCACGAGACTGCGCGACTCACGGGGCTAGACGCGTCCCGCCGCAGGCGCCGTCTCAGACGAGCCAGCCGCCCCATTCCAGCATCGCGTGAAGTGCATCGCTTGGAGCGTGGAACGAGCCCGGGGCCATGTCGACGGCGCGGTCGTACTCGGTCTTGTATTCGACCCACTCCCACGCACCGCCGACGGACTCGATGGCGCCAATCTCGATGCCCGTAGAACTGACAACGACGTAGTGATGTCCATTCCAGCGGGCAACGTGACCCGCCTCTTCCACATCCTCCATGCGAGCCTCCTCACGCCTCGCGGCGCCGGGCGCGACCGCTCCTTCTACTATCGCTGCCCGCACGTGATCATGCTCGTCGGAGTATCGCGACCCGGCTCAGTCACGGAACCTCCGGAGGTACTGTCGCTGCGCTCGCCGAACCCCGCTGCGCGCGTGCTGTCTGCGCAATGACGATGCCGGCTAGCACCAGCGCCGCGCCAAAGATCTGGATGGCGATGAGCTTCTCGCCCAGCCACAGCCAAGCGACGAGAAAAGCGAACAGCACCTCCGCGGACGCGAGGATTCCGACGGCGGTCGCGCTGAGATGCCGCAACGCGGCGAACGACAGCACGAACGGCACAAACGACCCGAGTGTCACGACCCACAACAGGGGCACCCACACCGGCACAACGATCCCGTCGAGCGCACCGGTCAGGGAGGCGTTGGCCGCGAGCGCGTCGGGTTCGATTCGCCACCACCCCGAGAAGACCGCCCAAAACCCCGCAGCAAACGACGATGCCCAGAAGGCGACAGCCAAGGGAGGGCGTCGAGCGACGCCGCGTTCGCCGGCCAAGAAGTAGAAGGCATAACACGCTGCAGCGGCCAGGGCCGCAAGGACGCCGGCGAGGCGAAGTGTCGTGTCCCACACCTGCGCGACGACCGCGAGACCCACAAGCACGGCCGCGATCGCCCACCACAACCGAGCGTGTACGCGCTCCTTGAACAGCAGCCATGCCGCGAGTGCGACGATGATGACCGCCGTGTACTCGACGAGCAGAGCGACGCCGACCGGCAGGAGCGAGATCGCGATGGCGTACAGCCACTGAATCATTGCGAGTCCCGCGATGCCGAGCGCGGCGAGCCCTGCTGCGTCGCGCCG
>JAHEMW010000003.1:0-8276 GCA_024643505.1 Demequinaceae bacterium | reverse complement strand
TCGCACAGTAGCGTGCGAGGGCGTGGCGGTCACGGCTTCAGCGTAGGACGAGTGCGCGATAGCATCGGCGCACCGGGAACGGAGGCGTCCACATGGTTGATATCCGCGATGCGGCGCAGGCGGATGCCGCCGAGATCGTGCACCTCGGCGCGCTCATGTACAAGGCAGTCGGCGCCAAGCCGACGCCGAGCTGGGCGCTGGAGTCGGCCCGGCTCGTCAAGGCGCGCCTCGGGGACACGCTCATCGGGAAGGTGATCGACGCGCCGGAAGGTGGGCTGGCCGCATGCGGCCTCGTGAACGTCGCGCCGCGCCTGCCGCGACCGGGCTCCCACGCTCACCACGTCGGCTATGTGCAGTGGGTGTCGACGGCGCCGCAGCACCAGCGCAAGGGCTACGCGCGAGCGATCATGAACGCACTGATTGCGGCCACTGATGCGCGCGGAATCGAAGTCGTGGAGTTGCACGCGAGTCCCATGGGTCGCGACCTCTACGACGACCTTGGCTTCTTCATCAAAGATGACAACATCGCGATGACGCTGTTGCGGCGGCACAAGTCTGACTGAACGGCGCGGCTGCGAGGGTCGTGTCGGAGCCGACGCCTAGGCTGAGCGACGTGGCCGCCTCCGACTATTCAGCACGACACCTGTCGGTGCTTGAGGGGCTTGAGGCCGTGCGCAAGCGGCCGGGCATGTACATCGGCACCACCGATTCGCGCGGTCTCATGCATTGCCTGTGGGAAATCATCGACAACTCCGTTGATGAGGCGCTCGGCGGTCATGGCGCTCTCATCGACATCGTTCTTCACCCAGACGACTCCGTCGAGGTCCGCGACCGTGGTCGCGGGATTCCCGTCGACGCCGAACCCAAGACGGGGCTGAGCGGCGTCGAAGTCGTCATGACAAAACTCCACGCGGGAGGAAAGTTCGGCGGCGGCTCCTACGCGGCGTCCGGTGGTCTCCATGGCGTCGGCGCGTCCGTCGTGAATGCGTTGAGCGAACGGCTCGACGTGTGGGTCGACCGCGGGGGAGCGACCCACCACATGGGCTTCCGACGCGGTGAACCCGGGTATTTTGCGGACCCGCCGTCGGGCCCGACTCCGGATTCGCCTTTCACGCCGTTTGTCACGGGCTCCGAACTGAAGACGATTGGCAAGGTTGGTCGCGCCGTGACCGGCACACGAATCCGCTACTGGGCCGATCGGCAGATCTTCAATAAGTCTTCGCGCTTCGCCTATGACGAGCTCATCGCGCGCGCCAGGCAGACGGCGTTTCTCGTGCCGGGCCTCACTCTCACGGTGCGCGACGAGCGGTCGGGCACAGCTACCGAGGAGAGCTTCACGTATGCCGGAGGAGCACGCGACTTCGTCGACTACATCGCCGCAGACGCCGCCCTCACGGACACGTGGGAGGTCACGGGCTCGGGGGACTACACCGAAACGGTGCCCGTCCTCCAGTCAAACGGCGCGCTCGTGTCCCAAGAAGTCTCTCGGACGTGTCTGGTCGACATCGCGCTGCGTTGGGGAAACGGCTACGAAACGGACGTGCGCAGCTTCGTCAACATCATCGCGACACCCAAGGGCGGAACCCACCACGCCGGCTTTGAGCAAGGCCTCGTGAAGGTCGTCCGCAAGGTGATCGATGCGAACGCGCGTCGCCTCAAACTCACGGGCAAGGACGGTGCCGAGCGGATCGAGAAGGACGACATCATGGCCGGTCTCACGGCCGTCGTCACGGTTCGCATCTCGGAACCGCAATTTGAGGGCCAGACCAAGGAGGTGCTCGGCACGGGCCCGGTCCGTGGAATCGTCGCCCGGGTCGTCGAAACCGAACTTGGAGCCATCCTCAATTCCGCGAAGCGAGACACGAAGGCTCAGTCAAGCCTCGTGCTTGACAAGGTCGTCGCGGAAATGCGCGCGCGAGTCGCGGCTCGCCGGCAAAAGGAGATCTCGCGCCGCAAGAATGCGCTTGAGACGTCTGCACTCCCGTCAAAACTCGCGGACTGCCGCACCCACGATGTCGCAGAGTCAGAGCTCTTCATCGTCGAAGGAGACAGCGCGCTCGGCACCGCGAAACTCGCCCGTACCTCCGACTTTCAAGCGCTGCTGCCGATCCGCGGAAAGATCCTCAACGTCCAGAAGGCGTCGATCACGGACATGCTTCACAACGCCGAGTGCGGATCGATCATTCAGGTGATCGGCGCGGGCTCCGGGCGCACCTTCGACCTCGAATCAGCGCGCTACGGCAAAGTCATCCTGATGACGGACGCTGACGTGGACGGCGCGCACATTCGCACCCTGCTCCTCACCTTGTTCTTTCGCTACATGCGCCCGCTCATTGATGACGGCCGTGTCTACGCGGCGGTGCCGCCACTGCACCGCGTCGAAGTTCTCGGCAGCCCTCGCAAGGACCGCGAGTACGTCTACACGTATTCGGAGCGCGAACTCCACGACACGCTTGCTGACCTCAAGCGCAAGGGGAGGCGGTACAAAGACGACATCCAGCGCTACAAGGGGCTCGGTGAGATGGACGCCAATCAGCTCGCCGAGACCACCATGGACCGCGACAAGCGCACGCTGCGCAAGATCACCGCGGCCGACGCTCACGCCGCCGAACGCATCTTTGAACTGCTCATGGGCAACGAGGTCGGGCCCCGTCGCGACTTCATCGTCGCCGGAGCTGCGACGCTCGACCACAGCAGAATTGACACGTAACCTCCGTCGTCGCGGGACGCGCGCGCTCGAGTTTGCGCCAAGATGGAGGACGTGACGAGTCCAACGAGCGACGACGACCGCGCAAGTGAACGCGAGGGCGAAGAGGCACTCGAGCCGGTATCGCTGATTGAGCAGTCGGGCGCGATATTGCGGACGGGCAAGCTGATGCTCGCGTCCGGCACCGCGACCTATCGCGTGAAGCAGGCCATGCGCGCGGTCTCGAAGTCGCTCGGGATTGACCGCCATACCCAGCAGGTGTCGCTGACGGATATTGCCGCCACGTCTCACCGCGGCCGAATCTTTCGCACCGAGGTGGCGGAGAATCGCACGTTCGTTGTCAATACAGACCGACTCATGCGGCTCGACCGCTTCCGCCGCACCCTCCCGGAGCGCACCACCGCCGCCGAGATTCACCGCGCCCTCGACGAGATCGAGTCGCGGACCCCGCTTTATCCTGCCGCCGCGCACGCCGCTTTCGGCGGAGTGGCCTGCGCAGCCTTCGCGGTGCTCAACAGCGCGCGAATCGGAGAGGTAGCCGTCGTGTTCGTGGCGGCTTTTCTCGCAGCCCTGACACGGCGCGACCTCGGCCACCGCGGGGTCAACCCCTTTGGCGCGACGATCGTCGCCGCCGCCGTCGCGTCGTTCACGTACTTGGGTGGCATCGCGCTCATTAACGCCACCGGCTCGACCCTCGAAACCCACGCGGCCGGGTACATCTCTAGCGTGCTGTTTCTGTTGCCGGGGTTTCTGCTCGTGACGGGCGCACTCGACATGGCCAAGCTCGACTTGCTCGCGGGTCTCGAACGCATCGCGTTCGGAGCAATGATCACGATGGCTGCAGGCGTGAGCGTGTGGGGTGTGTCGCTGATCGGCACACTTGAGACGGCGCCGCGCGCGGAGGACGTCTCGCTAGGCGTCCATATCATCCTGTGGGCGGTGGCGAGTGGACTCGGCGTCATGGGTTTCGCGTTCATGTTCAATAGCCCGTGGCGCCTCGCGCTGAACGCCGGCGTGATCGGCATCGTCGCGAACACGGGCCGGCTCATCGCCATCGACGCGGGCGTGCGGATCCAGGCCGCCACCGCCATCGCGTGTTTCGCCGTGGGCGTCCTCGCCGCCATCGCGGCGCGCGGCGGGAGATTCCCGGTCATCACCCTCTCGGTGCCAGCTGTGCTCGTGATGATTCCAGGAGTCGCGGCCCATGAAGCGCTCGTGAGCCTCAACACTGGCGACTATTTTGCGGCGGTCGCCGGGGGATTGTTAGTGGTGCTCATCGTGCTGTCGATCATGGTTGGACTCGTCACCGCCAAGCTTGTGACGGACCGTGAGTGGACCGTCGAGCGTCACTAGGATGGCGCCCATGACGGTTGACCATTACAGGGACGTCGATCCGACGTTGCCGGCTATGGGCGCGAGCATCCTTGGCCCGCGGACGATGAGCGTTGACGACGCGCGTGGCGTCATGGCCGGTGACGACGCGCTCGCGCTCGCGCTGATGCACGGATATGCGCGCTCCTATGCGGCGGTATCCGGGGGGCTCTTCGCCGCGCCGATCGGAGCGCTCGTGGCGTGGTACGTGGGGTGGATGCAGTTCGCGCTTGCGGGCGCCGTTGCGTTCTTTATGCTCGGGTGGGTTGTCATGGAGACGCGACGTCGCGCTCGCCAGTGGGAGGCAGTCATTTCGGCGCGGCTTGCCGAACTCGCGGCGCGTCCCGGAGGAGTAGGGCGCTAGCCGACGCCGAGTACCGGGGCGCTGAGGGGGGTTCCGGAACCGTCGCGTCGGCCCGGCTCGGTGGGAAGTTCCACGGGCTGCCCGGCCCCGGAGGAGGCCCGCGCAGGCGGAAGGCCCACCCACGCGAGCAGCAGCGTGTCTTCGCCCTTGAGGAATCGGTGCGCGCGCACGCCTGACGTTGCGCGGCCCTTCGCGGGGTATTCGCTGAACGGCGTCCATTTGCCACTGCCCGGCGTGGTGCCAGGTAGCGCCGTCGACGGGCCAGAAATCGTCACCACGACTGCAGTCGGCGACGCGACGCCGAAGAAGGTGACCTGGTGACCAGGCGACACGGTCATGCCGGCGATGCCGCCGCCCGCGCGCCCCTGTGGTCGTACGAGCTCGGCATCGAACCGCAGCAACTGTGCATCGTCAGTCACGAACGCCACCTCTGTGCCGTCCGGCGCAACTCCGGCACCGACAACCGAGTCGCCATCCCTCAGGGTGATGATTTCCCACGCGTCCTTGGCGGGCGGGTCTTGGGGCGCGACGCGCTTGACGACGCCGAACGCCGTGCCAAGCGCGATCGGGTGAGGAGAGTCGAGCGGCACGAGGGTGAGAGCCCGCTCCTGAGGGCGGAGCGCGACGAGCTCAACGATCGGCGTGCCTCCGCCAAGTGACGGCGGCTCACTTGTCGCCGCAAGGGAGGGCAGATCAAGCATGGACAGCCGCAGCACGCGACCCGCGGTCGTCACCACCCCGACGGCGCCGCGAGTCGAGGATGCGACTGATGACACGATGACGTCGTGCGGGCTGCGCCGCCCTTCGCGGGTCGGTTCGGCCCCCTCTGCAGTGCGTGCAACGAGGCCCGTCGCCGACAGGAGTGCGAAGCTCGGTGCGTCGACGATCTCCATGGGAGTGGTGCTTACGCGGGCCGCGGCCGTCGCCGCGCCACCCCCGTCGGCGAGCAAGATCGTGCGACGCGGGGTGCCATGTGCGGCCGCCGCGGCGTCCATCTCGCGACCGACGACCGCGTGGAGCGCGGCGCGCGAACCGAGAATTTCCTCGAGTTCGGCGATTTCAGCGAGCAACTGCGCCTTCTCCGTCTCGAGATCGAGGCGCGAAAAGCGGGTGAGGCGGCGCAATCGCAGTTCGAGGATGTACTCGGCTTGCACTTCGCTCAGATCGAACGCGGTCTTGAGGCGTTCCCTCGCGGCGTCGGCGTCGTCAGACGAGCGGATGATCTGAATGACATCGTCAATGTCAAGGATCGCGACGAGCAGGCCGTTGACAAGATGAAGCCGGTCCCGTCGGGCGCCAAGCCGGAATTCGCTGCGACGCCGCACCACCTCTAGCCGGTGCCCGACCCACACCGCCAGGAGTTCCTTGAGTCCCATGGTGCGCGGCTCGCCATCAACGAGCGCGACGTTGTTGATCGAGAAGCTCTCCTCGAGCGGGGTGTGGCGGTAGAGCTGCTCAAGTACCGCGTCGGGGTTGAAGCCGTTCTTGACCTCGATGACGAGTCGCAGTCCGTGGTGCCGGTCCGTGAGGTCAGTGACCGCGCTCACGCCGTCGAGACGCTTGGCGGACACGGCGTCCTTAATTTTCTCGATGACCCGTTCCGGCCCGACGAGGTAAGGCAGTTCCGTAATGACGATGCCTTGGCGCCGTGCGGAGACCTTCTCGATGCGCGCCGTCGCGCGCGTGCGGAACGCGCCCTTGCCCGTTTCGTAAGCCTGCCTAATACCGTCAAGGCCCACGATCTTGCCTCCGGAGGGAAGGTCCGGCCCAGGCACGAGCCTCATCAGTTCGTCGAGGCTGGCAGTCGGGTGCGCGAGCAAGTGTCGCGCAGCGGATACCACCTCGACGAGATTGTGCGGCGCCATGTTTGTTGCCATGCCGACCGCGATTCCCGACGCACCGTTGACGAGCAGGTTGGGGATCGCGGCGGGAAGCACGGACGGCTGCGCCAGCTTGTTGTCGTAGTTCGGAACGAAGTCGACGACATCTTCTGCAAGGTCGGCAGTGAGCGCGGTCGCAGGCGGAGCGAGGCGCGCCTCGGTGTATCGCGCCGCCGCGGGCCCGTCGTCTGGGGACCCAAAATTGCCGTGGCCGTCAACGAGAGGCACGCGCAGAGAGAACGCCTGCGCCATCCGCACGAGCGCGTCGTAGATGGCCTGGTCGCCGTGCGGGTGGAGTTTGCCCATGACTTCACCGACGACGCGCGCCGACTTCACATATGCGCGATCAGGGCGCAAACCCATGTCGTGCATCATGTAGATGATGCGACGCTGAACCGGCTTCAAGCCGTCTCTGGCGTCGGGAAGAGCACGAGAGTAGATGACCGAGTAGGCGTACTCGAGGAACGACGCCTCCATCTCAGCAGAGACGTCAATGTCGACGACCTGCCCGTCGCTCTCGTGCGGCATCGCTCTCCTCGGTCGTTCGTGCTCACGGTATTGTCACCCTCACCGCGCCGCAGGGTCAGCAGGCACGCGGCGCGGTGGAGAGCGCACGGCCGAAGTGCGACAATGTGCCACATGTCTCGAACGCTCGACCAGGCTGTCGCCGTTGCCGGCTACTACCCGGCGCTCGCGAACTCGGTGTTGCGATCAGCCATTGGCGCCGAAAAGGTTCGAGCCCACTTCGTCCACGCTGAGACCACGTTCGACGACCGCGAAGTCCGACGCCACATGACGGTGCTGGTCATCACCGAAAGTCGGCTACTTCGCGTGCACATGGATGATGGCGACGGTCACAGCGTCGAGGGCCTGCACGAGGCCTCCGCCACCGTCGAATCGTCGACCCTGCGTTCCATCACCAACATGGCGATGACGCATGTCGTCCACCATCCCGAGCACTTCAGAGACGGCGACATTGCGAGCGAGATCGTGTTGGCCGTCGGCTGGGGCGTCCACTCGCGGATTGAGCTTGAACCTGCGACCTGTGGAGACGAGTCGTGCGATGCGGATCACGGCTATAGCGGAACGTTGACCGGCGACGACTCTCTCGTGCGGGTGAGCGTCATCGCTGATGGCGAGGAGACAGTGCGCGCGCTCCAGGACTTCGCCGCCACCTTGCAGGAGGTCATCGGGGCCCACTCGTGACGCTCCGCGACCGTATGGCCGCGGCCGATCTCACGTTCCCCGACTACGGCGGACTCGAACTTGGCGCGGTCCTACCGGCGGCGCTCGACGCAGTAGGTGCAGGAGCTGCCGTCCCCGGCCGCGACAGCGCGCGCGACCGGGCGCGATTGCAGATTCCCTCGGCAAGCCACGTCGTCGTCGTGATGCTCGACGGTCTCGGGCACCTCCAGCTTGACGCACGACGCGGCCATGCGCCGTTCTTGCGGTCGATCGAGTCCGCGATCGTCACGGCCGGGTATCCGACCACGACGGCCACCTCGCTGGCACTGTTCGGCACTGGTCAGGCGGCCGGACGGACCGGGATGACCGGGTACGCGGTCCAGAACCCGGCGACCTCAGAACTCGCGAACCTGATTTCGTGGGAAGGAGCGGGGGACCCGCACGAGTGGCAGCGCGAGCCGTCGCTCCTGGAGAGCGCCGACGCCATGGGAATCTCAGTCACCGCGATCGGCAAGCGGCGGTTTGCGGGCTCTGGGCTGACGCAAGCTGCCTTGCGTGGCGGCACCTTCATCGGTGCGGACCACCTCGATGCTCGCATCGACGGCGCGATCGCCGTCTCCCGCGAACCTGGCGTCACCTACTGCTATTGGGGCGAGATCGACGCCGCGGGTCACCGCTACGGCTGGGCATCTGACGGATGGGTGGCCGCGCTCGAGGATGCCGATCGGGAGATTCGTCGGCTCGCCGACAACCTGCCGCGAGGCGCCGC
>JAHEMW010000144.1 GCA_024643505.1 Demequinaceae bacterium | reverse complement strand
GGTCCGGTCGTGCATGCGTCGATCGACGGAGCCCTCCGCGAGGCTCCTGGGTCAGTCGCCTCACTCACTGGCCCAGTCGTGCGCGGAGACGCGGGCACGGTGGCCGCTCATCTCGCGGCGTTCGAGCGCTCGCCGGACGCGCTGCGGGCCTACCGCGCGCTCGCCCAGGCAACCGCCGACCTCGCACTCGCCGGTGGTCGCATCGGGCCGGTGCAATATGCAGACCTCATTGCGACGTTAGGTATGCAGGAGCAGTGATGAGACTCGTGCACTCGGCGGCAAGCATCGGCGCACCAGCGCCCGGGGTGACGCGCGCCGTCGTGATGACGATGGGCGCGCTACACGAGGGCCACCTTGCGCTCGTCCGCGCCGCGCGAGAGGCCGCCGACGAGGTCGTCGTGACGATCTTCGTCAACCCCTTGCAGTTCAACGACGCCGCCGACCTCGATCGCTACCCGCGCAGCCTCGAAGAGGACTGCGCGCTGCTGAGCGTCGAGCACGTCGACGTCGTGTTCGCGCCCAGTACCCACGAGGTCTACCCGGGCGGTGAGCCCCTCGTCACCGTGAGTGCGGGAGCGATCGGCGAGGTCTTCGAGGGCGCCCACCGGCCCGGGCACCTCGACGGGGTCCTCACCGTGGTGCTCAAGCTCATGCACCTCACCCGGCCACACCTGGCCTTCTATGGTGCCAAGGACGCGCAACAACTCATCGCCATTCGCGCGATGGTGCGCGACCTCAATGTGCCAGTCGAGATCGTCGGCGTTCCCACCGTGCGTGCCGTCGATGGCCTCGCGCTGTCCAGTCGCAACGCCTTCCTGACCCACGCCGAGCGCGCGGATGCGCTCGCGTTGTCGCAAGCGCTGCGTCGGGCTGATGCAGTGGCTCGCTCCGGCGGCACCGTCGCGCAGGCGCTCGCCGCCGCGAGCGAGGTCTTCGCGCACGTGCCCGAGGTCGTCGTCGACTACGTCGCCGCACTCGACCCGCAGTCCGCGCAGGCCGTCCCCGCGGATTACCGCGGCGATGCGCTGGTGGCGGTGGCCGCACGCGTCGGCCAGACGAGGCTCATCGACAACGTCGCGACGGTATTCGGAGGCGAATCATGACGTTTAAGTCGCTGCAACGCCCCATGATGATCTCCAAGATCCACCGGGCGACCGTGACGCAGGCGGACCTTCACTACGTGGGCTCGGTGACGATCGACGCGACTCTCATGGAGGCCGCGGACCTCATGCCGGGCCAGCAGGTCGACATCGTCGACGTCACCAACGGCGCGCGGCTCACCACCTATGCGATCCCCGGCGAACCCGACTCTGGCGTGCTGTGCATCAACGGCGCCGCGGCGCACCTCATCCACGAGGGCGACCTCGTCATCATCATCGCGTACGGCCTGATCGGCGACGACGAGGCCCATCACTACGTGGCCTCGATCGTGTTCGTCGACGAGAAGAACCGGATCATCGAGGTGGGCGACGAGCCCGGCTGGGTCCCCGTGGACTCCGGGCTCGAAGAGTCGGGACTGCCGATCCACGACTTCCGCTCCACCGGCTGGACGGCGTTCAAGCACCCCTAGCCCACCCAGCCCCCCGAGCACCCCTAGCCCCGCCTGCACCCCTCGCCCCCCGCCTCGAGCGACCTCTCCACGCAAATCCGGACTCGAAGTGGACGAATCGGACATTTCGCCGCCAAACACGGCGTGTCCAGCCCCCTTGTGTGGAGGGGTCGCTGAGAGGTCGCTGAGAGGTCGCTGTGAGGTCGCTGTGAGGTCACTGGGAAGGCGGGGCGACGCTGGCGCTAGGTTGAGCGCATGACGCAGTACGCGCGCCGACTCACTGCGCCAGAGCCAGGCTGGTTCCGCCACGCGGACGTGATCGTCATCGGATCGGGCATCGCCGGGCTCACGGCCGCGCTGGAGTTGCGCGCCAAGGTCGACCGCGTGCTGCTGCTCACCAAGGGCGAACTCAGCTCCGGCTCGACCGTGTGGGCGCAGGGCGGCATCGCCGCCGCCCTCGACCCCGACGACACCCCTGAGGAGCACCTCACCGACACCCTCGTCGCCGGCGCGGGCCTGTGCAGCGAACAGGCGGTACGGGCGCTCGTCACTGAGGGTCCGCTCAGGGTTCGTGAACTCGTGCGCCGCGGCGCGCGCTTTGACCGCGGCGCCGACGGCGAGATCACCCTCACCCGCGAGGGCGGCCATCTGCGCGACCGCATCGCGCACGCGGGCGGTGACGCCACCGGCGCGGAGATCAGCCGCGCGCTCGTCGCGCAGCTGGACGCCGTGAGATCCGACCCGGGCATCGAGGTGATCGAGCACGCGATGCTCATCGACCTGCTCACCACCGCGCCCGGGCCCGGCGGCGAACCCGGCCGCGTCTGCGGGGCCACCCTCCACGTCATCGGCGAGGGTAGCCGCGACGGCGTCGGCGCCGCGCTCGCGAAGGCGGTGATCATCGCGACCGGCGGCATCGGCCAAGTGTTCCGCTCGTCCACGAACCCGGTGAGCTCGACGGGCGACGGCCTCGCCGCGGGCCTACGAGCGGGCGCCGCGATCGCCGACGTCGAGTTCGTCCAGTTCCATCCCACGGTGCTGTGGCAGGGCGCCGGCGCGCGCGGCCAACTGCCGCTCATCTCCGAGGCGGTCCGCGGCGAGGGCGCCTACTTGCTCAATTCCGCTGGCGAGCGATTTATGGTCGGTCGGCACGACCTCGCCGAACTCGCGCCGCGGGATGTGGTCAGTAAGAACATCGTGGCGATGATGCGCGAGGAGGGTACGGACAGCGTCTTCCTCGACTGCCGCCACCTTGACGCCGACTTCCTGCGCGGCCGCTTCCCCACCATCTGGGACCGACTCCCGTCCCACGGGATCGACATGGCAAACGACCTCATCCCGGTCGCCCCGGCCCAGCACTTCCACTCCGGCGGAATCCTGACCGAACTGCACGGACGGTCGACGCTCACCGGCCTGTACGCCGTCGGCGAGGCCGCCTGCACGGGGGTGCATGGCGCCAATCGGCTTGCGTCGAACTCGCTGCTTGAGGGACTCGTCTTCGCCAAACGCGCGGCGGCCGACGCTGCCTCACTGGTGGCCGACGGCGTCCTGTCTCAAGGCGAACCGGTCGAGCGACCGGGCCGCGAGGCGCTCGTACCAGCGACGATGCGGCCGGCGATCCAGTCGATCGCCC
>JAHEMW010000048.1 GCA_024643505.1 Demequinaceae bacterium | reverse complement strand
CCGACGTAGAGCAGGTTCGGAACTTTTCGACTCACATTCGCGGGCCTGAACATTGCCGACTGGCCGACCGTGTGCTCAAGTCCGAGGGCCGATCCCCGCCACGCGCTGAGATCCGTCGCGAAGTCGTAAGGCGTGACGACGCGATAGATGGTGGTGCGCTCGATGAGATCGGGAATGTCGGCCCAAGAGGCCACCTGCTCGAGGTAGCGTCGCGCTGCTGAGTCCAGCCGTGCCCTGCTCGCCTCGTCGGCGCCGAGCGTGGGGTCTGCCGGGAACGGCACGAGCATGAAGAGATTCTCGTGCCCTGCGGGCGCTGCGGTGGGGTTCGTGGCGGTGACGCGTGAGACGTAGACAGAGGCCGGGAACGGCGGGGCGAGCTCGCCGTCGCCGACGATTGATGCGAAGTTCGTCTCCCAGTCTCGCGTGAAGAACAGGTTGTGGTGCTCGAGCTGCGGGAGCTCGCCGCGTACGCCAGCCATGATCAACAGCGCGCTTACTCCGGGACCGCGCCGTTTCCATTTACGCTCCGGCTGCCACTGGTACCGCTCGGGAAGCAACTCGGTCTCGGTGTGATGCATGTCGGCGCCACTGACGACGATGTCGGCGCCGATCGTTTCGCCGGTGGCGAGCTCCACGCCGCTGGCCAAGCCGTCGTCTCCGACGAGAATCCGCGCGACGGACGCATTCGTGCGAATGTTGGCCCCCTCGGCGCGCGCGACGCGCGCGATCGCCTCGATCACCGCGTACATCCCGGTGCGCGGGTAGCGAACGCCATCGGTGAGATCGAGGTGGCTCATGAGTGAGAACAACGACGGCGCACGTGACGGCGAACTGCCGAGGAACACCGCGTGAAAGCCGAGAATCTGCCGAAGCCGCTCGTCGCGAACGTGATCCTCGATTGCGCCACCGAGCGGGCGCGTGAGCAGGGACGCGAGCTGGGGGAGGCGTTTGAGGACGTCGCCGTTCGCGACCGCAAGCGGGTTCTCAAACGTCGTGTAGAGAAAACGTTCGAGCGCGAGGTCGTACAGGTCCTTTGCGCGTCCCGCATAGGCACGCATCGCGTCCCCATCCCCGGGACTGAGTGCATTAAAAGCCGCGTAGTTCGTCTCGGGGTCGGCACTGACGTTCAGGACCTCGGCACCGGACTCCGACTCGAAGAAGACGCGATACCGGGGATCGAGATCGATGAGATCAAGTTCGTCGGCCGCGCTCCTGCCCAACAGCGCGAAGAACTGGTCGAAAGCCTCCGGCATCAGGTACCACGACGGTCCGGTGTCGAAGGTAAATCCGTCTACCTCGTACCGACCCGCACGTCCGCCGACGGTGGCGTGCCGCTCTAGCACCGTCACGGATGCGCCGCCGCGTGCGAGCAGGGCGGCGGTCGCGAGGCCCCCGATGCCGCCGCCGATCACGACGACGTGCGGTTGACGGTTCACGCGACGGCCTTCGAGTGGCTGAGCAGCGGACACGCGTTGCGGACCGCGAGCGCGGCCTTCACGCTGTTGCGCACGCGAACGCGTCGCTCGACGAGTTCACTCGCGTCGGTCTGGGCGATCTCCTCGAGCAGTCTTCGGTAGATGTCGAGGGTCGTGGCGACGGAGACGCGCGCGCGTCTTGGCAGCAGGGGCAGCGTCGCGTGCGCCGCCATCATGTCGGCGCGGCAATCGGCGACCAACTCGGCAAGTCGCGCATTGGTGAGGGTAGCGGCGGTGACGCCTGGAAAGTACGAGCGGCCGAGAGCGCCGTCGTCCATCGCCAGATCCCTCAGGAAGTTCACCTTCTGGTACGCGGCCCCAAGCCGTCGCGCACCCTCAGCGGCCACCGGCGGCAGGGGTCGCGGACCCGTGTCGGCGTTCAGGAACACCGCGAGGCACATGAGACCCACGACCTCCGCCGACCCGTACACGTACGCCGCGAACGTCGCGTCCGTGTGTTCGGTGTGGTCCAGGTCCATGCGCATCGACGCGAAGAACGGCGCCGTCATGTCGTCGCCGATTCCGACGGCCCGCGCGGAACGGCCGAAGGCGTGCGCCACGAGGTTCGGCGAGAACCGTGCCGTCATCGCCTCCCGGACTTCCGCCTCGAAGCCGTCCAGCATTGCGCGCGCGTCTTCGCCGCGGTAGGTATCGACGATCTCGTCAGCGACGCGGACCATCGCGTAGATCGCCTCAATGTGGTGGCGCATAACGCGGCTGAGCATGCGCGATCCGATGCCGAAGGAGGTCGAATAATGGCCGATGACGGATGCCGCTGCCGCCGCTGCCGCCTTGTCGTATAACTCCAGCGATGTCGTGTTGTCACGATGCACCTGGCGCTTGGCACTCTTCATGACGGGCGCTCGCCCAGCGAATCGATGAGTTCAACGAGGTACCCAGACAGCGGAGCGGAGACGCGCTCTGTCGCAATGCGGCGCGCGATGCGCGCGTGCTGGCGGGCGACCTTGAGCACGCTCGCGCGAGCCCCTGAAGACTCGAGCACCTCGCGCGCCCGCGCAGCGCCCTCGTCGTCCAGGTCGGGGTGACCGACCGTCGCGGCGAGGACCTGGCGTCCTTCGGCGTCGGCGAGGTGAAAGCCAAGTCGCAGTAGCTCGGTGCGCTTGCCGGCGCGCAGGTCGGACAGCACGGACTTGCCCGTCACCGCAGGATCGCCAAACACGCCAAGGTCGTCATCAACGAGTTGGAAGCTCAGCCCGAGCGAGGTGCCTAGCTTCTCGAGGTGACCGATCATGGTCGGGTCCGCCCCCGCGAGTTGCGCTCCGGCAAGGAGCGGAACGACGCACGAGTACGTTGCGGTCTTCAGTTCGGCGACGAGGAGAGAGTTTGCCTCCTCTGGCGGGACCATGTTCGCGTACACGTCGAGAAGCTCGCCGGCAATCGTGGTCCGGATCGCGCGAGTCACAAGGTCGAGGCATGCGATGCGATGGTGTGCCGGAAGCGTGGCTCGCGAAATGAGGTCATAGGCCGACGCAATGGCGAGGTCACCCGCCAGGATCGCAGCGGTCGTGACGTTGTCCTCGACTTGATCCACCGTCAGGGTCGGGTGAAGACGCAACTCGTCTCGCCGGGTCCCCGCGACGTTGGGACGGCCGCGCCTGACCTCGTCGTGATCGAGAACGTCGTCGTGGATGAGCATGGCCGTGTGGAGCATTTCCATGGCCGCCGCGACGGGAATCGGCGCGCTGCTGTCCTCCCCGCCGAGTCCGGCGTAAGCCGCGAGCGTGAGCGCTGGACGCAGATTCTTACCGCCCTCGAACTGCTCGCCGATCGACTGCCACAGATTGCGATAGTCCGCGCCGGCGGCCGGCAGCGCCGATAGCGCCGTCGTCACGTGCTCGTCGAGGGCTGATCGCACGCCGTCGAGGCCTTCGAGCACGAAGGCATGCACGTTCGCGACGGTCTTCACGGCGTTCATTTCGACAGTGTAGACATCGCCCGTTGGCAACACATTCCCGCGTGCGGGCGTGCGAGAGCCTACGGCCCCGTTGACACCACGATCCGCACGCTCTCGCCAAGTTTCAGTTGGGTGCCTGGATCGGGACTTTGCCGAATAACAGAACCCGACGGCACGCTCGCGTTTGCTTCGCTGGACACCACCGGGTTGAACCCGCGGTCTCTGATCGCCTGCTCTGCTGACGCTTGCGGTGCTCCGACGACATCGGGCACTGCCGCCGTCGTTGGCGTCGCGGCGACCTGCAACTGGATCTCGGTGCCTGGGTCAACGGTCCCGCTCCGCGGAGTCTGCTTGAACACCACCCCAGCCTCGACACTCGACGTCTCGACGCGCTGGATTGACGGCACGAGGCGCAGCTTGGTGAGTTCGGCGCGGGCTTCTTCCTCGGTCTTGCCGACGACGAGGGGCACCTCCACCTTCCCGGTTGACGTAAAGAGCGTGATCCCAGAATTCGCGGCGACGGTCTGCCCCTCTTCGGGGTCGGTCTTCGTCACGCGCCCTTCTTCGATGTCCGGATCGTCTTCCGTGTCAAAGGTTGTCACTCGTAGGTTCGCCGCTTCTATCTTCGCTACCGCATCCTCTTTGGTGAGGCCACGAACGGACGGAATCTCGATCACGTCGGCCCCGGAGGACACAACGATGACCACGGTGTCACCTGCGGGCACGCTCTCCCCGGCCGGCGGTTCGGTGCGGATGACGATGCCGGCTTCGACCGTTTCGCTTGGTTCTTGGCTCACAGTCGTCTTGAGCCCGAGATCCTCAAGCGCCGTGACGGCGTCGGCCTCGCTCTTACCGTCCAGCGCCGGAATTTCAACGGCGCCAGCGCTCGGATCTGTCGAGCCGTTGCCGCTGGTGAAGTAGAACAAGGCCCAGATCAGCACGATGGCAGCTAGCGCGGCCCCTCCGAGAATCCAAAACTGCCGAGAACGGCCGTTGCCGCTCTCGTTCTCGTCTGCGCCAGGCGGCGCCGGCGGCGCTGAAACGGGGCGCTGTTGGACCGTGGCCCACGGACTCGCACCGCTTGGCGGCGGAGCGATCGCCGTGTCTCCCACTTGGGTCATCGCTTGCGTTGGCGCGTTCTGGGCTGCCGCGACGCCCGCGGCACCCGCCCCGATCGCGGCCGAGCCGAGCGCGGCCGCACCGATGCCGATCGATCCCGTTGTCGGGCTGACCGGCTCACCTGCACTGACGGCACGCAGATCGGCGAGGAACTCCGTGGCACTGGAGTATCGAGCGTTGCGATCCTTCGCGAGCGCGCGCAGAACTACCTGGTCCAGTTCTTCCGGAACGTCGGACGCGAACTTCGACGGGCGGGGGGCCTCTTCTCGCACGTGCTGGTAGGCGACGGAGACCGGCGAGTCACCGATGAATGGAGGCCGGCCGGTCAACAGCTCAAACAGCAGGCAGCCTGTCGAATACAGGTCCGACCGGGCGTCGACGTTTTCCCCGCGAGCCTGTTCTGGCGACAGGTATTGTGCGGTGCCGACGACGGCCTGGGTCTGCGTCATCGTCTGGCCCGCGTCGGCGAGCGCGCGCGCGATGCCGAAGTCCATCACCTTGACGGCACCTGTCGGGGTGAGCATGACGTTCGCGGGCTTGATGTCGCGGTGGACGAGACCTGCGTGGTGCGAGTAATCGAGCGCTGACAGCACGCCTGCGACGATCTCGATCGCCTCGTCGATCGGCGCGGCAACGTCGCCCTTGAGGATGTCGCGGACGGTGTGACCCTCCACGTACTCCATCACGATGAACGGCACAGCCTGGGGTCGCCCCGTCTCGCTCGGCAGGGTGTCCTCTCCGGTGTCGTAGACCGCGACGATCGATGGGTGGTTCAGCCCCGCCGCGGCCTGCGCTTCGCGGCGGAACCGCGTCTGAAAGGACGGGTCGCGTGCGAGGTCAGCGCGGAGCACCTTGATCGCGACAGTTCGCCCGAGGCGCGTGTCGTACCCAATGTGCACCTCTGCCATGCCGCCGCGGCCGATGAGGTCGCCGACCTCATACCGTCCCGCAAGGATCCTTGCGTCGTCGCTCATCCTGTGCCCTTCCGCCCTCGGCGCTTGCGCCTCGTACTCGGCATTATTGTCGCACCTCGTTCTCGCCGGGCCGCTTCCGCACGACATCCGGCCTTGGTCGGTATTCCCGTGGCGCGATGCTGGGAGGCATGACCCGTTCGGTTTGCCGGGTTTCGCTGCGGACGCGTCGGGGCACCTCGGGGCTTTCGGGCGGCGCTTGGAGTCCGTCGTGAGCGACCATGGCCAGGGTCTGCTCGAGTTCGCGCGCACTGTGAGGACGTCGCCGCGGATTCTTCTCGAGCAGGTGGTAGATCACGTGCGCCAGGGCTGGAGAGACGGATCGCGGCAAGGGGGGAACGTCGTCGTTGACCTGTGCAATGGCGATGTCAACGGCGGTCGGCGCCGTGAATGGGCGACGTCCCGCCACTGACTCGTACGCGATGATTCCCAGCGCGTAGAGGTCCGACGCGGGAGTGGCGGCCTTGCCAAGCGCCAACTCCGGTGCCAGGTACTGCGCGGTTCCCATCACCATCCCCGTCGCGGTAAGCGTCGTTTGATCGGTACCGCGCGAGACGCCGAAGTCCGTGATCTTGACATCGTCGTCGCCGAACACCAGGAGGTTTCCTGGCTTCACGTCGCGATGCATGATGCCCGCATCGTGCGCGACCGCGAGCCCGTCGCACGTCTGTCTCAGGATCCCGACGAGCCGGTCCTCCGCAAGTGTGCGCTCGCGCTCGAGAATCGTTGAGAGGGGCTCACCTTCGACAAGTTCCATGATGAGGTACGCGGTGCCGTCGAAGTCTCCGTAGTCGAAGACCTGCGCGATGTTGAGGTGCGACAAGCCCGCGGCGTTCTTCGCTTCGTTGCGGAACCGCTTAAGAAACGTCGCGTTGCCGACGGCCGCTTCCTTGAGGACCTTGACCGCAACTTCGCGGTCGAGGTCGCTGTCGTCACCGCGCCACACTTCGCCCATCCCGCCGACAGCGAGCAGGGAGCGAAGCACGTACCGTCCGCCGAGCGTCGTCCCGGCGCGCATGGTCATCGCTCTGCCTTGTCGAGCGCGATCGCGGCTTCCATGACCTGACGGGCAATGGGTGCGGCGACCCGGCCGCCGGTGGCCTCGCTACCGAGGTTCCCGCCGTTTTCGACGATCACTGCGACCGCGACGACGGGATTGTCCGCGGGTGCGAACCCCGTGAACCAGGCGTGTGGCGGCTCGTCCCGGCCCGTCTCCGCCGTGCCGGTCTTCCCCGCAACGCTGACGCCAGGAATTCGAGCCGCGACTCCGCTACCCGCGTTGACGACGCCGATCATCATCTCCGTGAGATCCGCTGCCTGCGCCGTCGTCAGCGGAATGCCGTATGCGGTGGGCGTGCTCTCCGAAATGACCCTGAGGTCCGCAGCGCGCGCGTTTCTCACGAGGTATGGCGTCATGAGCGTTCCGCCGTTCGCGATGGCTGCTGAGACCATTGCCATCTGGAGCGGGGTCGCGCGCACGTCGTACTGACCGATTGATGATTGCGCCGTGCGGGCGTCGTCGATGTCCGATGGAAGCCCTGACGGAGTGACGATGAGCGGGATTTGGAACTCATCTCGCCAGCCGAACTCGAGAGCCTTGCGTTCAACGACGCCCCATCCGAGCGACATACCGAGACTGGCGAACGCCGTATTGCACGAGATGCGCAAGGCGTTGGCGAGAGTCATCGAGTCGGTCGGCGAGCACGCGGAGCCCCCGTAGTTGCGAAGTGTCCGAGTGGATTGGGGCAACTTCAGTTCGCGCGGCGCGTAGATCTGAGTGTCGGGCGTGTAGCCCGCGTCGAGTGCGGCGGCCGCAACCACGAGCTTGAACGTCGATCCAGGCGGATACGTATCTCCGTTGATGGTGCGATTGACGAGCGGGCCGCTCGCGTCAGACAGCAGCGCGCTGTAGGCGTCGTTCGCGTCCGAGGTGTTGTGCGTCGCGAGCGCCGCGGGGTCGAACGTTGGGGATGTCACCATCGCGAGGACGGCCCCCGTGCGCGGGTCGAGCGCGATGACGGCTCCGCGCTGGTCGCCGAGGGCGTCCCGCGCGACCCGTTGGATGGCGCTGCGGATGGTGAGCTCGACTGACGCGCCCTCCTGCTCGCGGCCCGCGAACAAGTCGCCAAGGCGCGACCAAAACAGCGAGTCAGCGGTGCCGTTGAGGAGTTGGTTCTCCGTCTGTTCGAGTCCTGAACGGCCGAACACGATGGAGTAATAGCCCGTCGCGGCGGCGTAGAGGTCTCCATCCGAATATGAACGGAGGTAGTTGTACGGGTCCGCGACAGGCGCCGAGTAGGCGATGCGCTCCCCGTCGATGATGAACGGCCCCCGGAAGTTTCCGTACTCGCGGTAGAGGGTGCGCACGTTGCGGCCGTCAGCATTGAGGCTCGAGGCGGAGACCACCTGAATCCATGAAGCGGCCGTCATGAGGGCGAGAAACATGATGAGGATGACGGCGCTGAGCCTGCGCACCGGGTCGTTCACGTGGCCGCCTCGCGCTCTGGCATGCGCGCCTGGTGAGAGATTCGAAGCAGCAGGCCGACGACGATCCAGTTGGCGATCATCGACGATCCACCGTAGGCGAGAAACGGCGTCGTCAAACCAGTGAGTGGAATGACTCGAGTCGTTCCGCCGATCACGATGAACGTCTGCAATGCGATGGTGAAGCCCAGCCCAGCGGCGAGAAGCTTGCCAAACCCGTCTCGCACGCCGATTGCCGCGCGCATGGCGCGCTCGATGATCACGATATAGAGCGTCAGGATCGCGAGGACTCCGGCGAGCCCAAGTTCCTCACCGAGTGACGCGAAGACGAAGTCAGACTCGGCATAGGGAACGAGGTCGGGGCGCCCGTTGCCCAGGCCCGTACCGAACAGCCCCCCGGAGGCCATGCCGAACAGACCTCGTACCAGTTGCTCGGATTGCCCTGACGCGTAGACGGAGAAGTCGAGCGCGTGCAGCCATGCGGTGTATCGGGACGCGACGTGTCCAAACACCGAACCCGCGAGCACCGCACCGACGAGGAACAAGCCGACGCCGAGCACCACCCAACTCACCCGTTGCGTCGCTACGTACAGCATCGCGACGAACATCCCGAACAGCAGCAGGGAGGTGCCGAGGTCTCGCTCATAGATCTGCACGAGGAGCGCCGCGACCCAGACGATCGCGAGCGGCCCCATGTCGCGCGTGCGTGGGAAGCGCATCCCGAGCACCCTCGGACCGGCGAGCGCAAGCGTGTCGCGATTCGACACGAGGTAGCCCGCGAAGAAGATGACGAACGCGATCTTCGCAAACTCGCCGGGCTGCAGCGATCGACCGAAAACGCCGATCCAAATTCGGGCGCCGTTGACCTCGCGGCCGATCCCGGGCAAGAGCGGCAAGAGGAGGCCGACCAAGCCGACGATCCCTGCGGTGTAGGTGAAGCGCCGCAGGATGCGGTAGTCCCGCACCAGGATGATCGTTGCCACGGCGAGTGCCATCCCGACGAGCGTCCAACCCGCCTGTGCGCTCGCGAACGAGGTCTCGCGCCCTCGCAGGGCGTAAGCGACGTCGATGCGGTGGATCATCGCGAGGCCAATCCCGTTCAGCGTCACGACGCACGCGAACAGGACGGGATCGGCGTGCGGAGCCCATCGCCGCAAGGCGACGTGAAAAGCCACCACCACCGCAATCGTGACGCCGCCGTACGCCGCGAGCGACGCCCAATCGAGAGCGTCCGTGTTGAAGTCGACGAGGCCGCGCGCGGAGATGGTGATCGCGACCGCAATCGCCAGGAGAGGCACCTCTGCCGTGCGCCCGCGCCGCACGTCAATCGTCGTGACCGTTGCCACTACGCGCCGGCCTTGAGGTAGATCACGATGCGGTCCGCTGCGAGGAGATTCTCGACGCGGATGCCAGCCTTGACGCGATCCTGTTGAAACGGCGGCAGTTCGGACACGCGCAATTCGGAGACCTTTTCCACCGTGCTGAGCGTCAGCGGGCCCAAATCGCCCGGAACCCCTCGAAAGACAACGACAGATCCGTCGTGCTCACCGACGAAATACTGGGTGCGAGTCCACCCCCAAGCACCCCATGCCGTCGCGACGAGCGCGATCAGCACGACGCCCGGGATCCACCATGGTGCGAGCTTGCGACGGAGTTGGGCCCATCGGGAGGGCTCCTCGTCGTCGGGGCCGTCGTCCGGCGCGGTCAGCCGCGCCGCCCGTCCGGCCGGGGAGTTTCCGCCTTGGCTGGGGCGGTTGCGCTCGCGCCCGGCCGCGCCGACCACCTGCGCCGCGGTAGACGGACCGACGCCGTCGGGGGCGGCATCGATGTCGATGACGTCACCGATGATGCACGTGACGTTGTCTGGTGCTCCCGCGGCGAGCGCAAGGTTCACGAGCGCGTCTGCGCAGTCGCCGGGATCCTCGACCTCCATCAACGTGTGGTGGATCGTGGGCCGACTGACGACTCCGGAGAGGCCGTCGGAGCACAGCATCCATCGATCGCCGGGGCGTGTTTCGCGTACCGAGATGTCGACGGGAACGTCGGCATCAACATCGCCGAGCACCCTCAGCAGCATGGAGCGCTTGGGGTGACTTTCGGCGTCGGCCACCGAGAGGCGACCCGTGTCGACGAGGTGTTGAACAAAGCTGTGGTCGGTCGTGACTTGGTCGAACTCGCCGTCGCGCAGGAGGTAGGCGCGGGAATCCCCGATGTGCGCCATCGACAGGGTCGACCCCGCGCGCAACAGCGCGGTCACCGTCGTCCCGAGTCCGGACAGCTCCGGGTCGTTTTTCGCGCGCAAAAGGATTTCTGAATGTGCTTCGCCGATGGCGCGCTTGAGTTCCTCAAGGGCGTCGTCGGGCCCGTGCGCCTCGTCATCGAGCGAGGCCAGTCGGCCGATGACGATCGATGACGCGATGTCGCCGCCCGCGGCGCCTCCCATGCCGTCGGCGACGAGCAGGAGATGAGGGCCGGCGTAGCCGGAGTCCTGATTATTTGACCGCACCAGACCCACGTCAGAGCGAGCCGCGAATTTCACGCCGAGGAACATCAGTCGGTCAGCTCCAGGGTCGTCGCGCCAATCCGCACCGCGTCCCCTTTGTGGAACGGGACCGGGTCGTCGACCTTTCTTCCGCCGAGGAATGTGCCGTTGGTCGAGCCAAGGTCCTCGACAAGCCACGCACCCTTCTCAGGGAAGATGCGGCAGTGGCGAGCGGAGCAGTAGTCGTCGTCGATCACGAGCGTGCACGTGCCGGCGCGTCCTACGAGGATTGGTGCGGACCCGAGCGGGAGCACGGTGCCCTTCAGCGGTCCCGACGTCACGGCGAGGTGCGCGACGGCTGGATCTTTCGTTGATATCGACCCCGCCTTGACTCCGGTGGTGGCACGAGAGAGGTTCGCCATCTTCTCAGAGCGCGGATCGGGGTCGGCGACGCGCTGCCGCCCGCGGCCGCGCTGCAGCACGCGCGTTCCGTACAGGTCGCTACGCAGCACGCCGATCGCGGACAGCACGAGCACCCACAGCAGGATCAGGAACCCGAAGCGGAGCAGCGTGACGGACAGTTGGCCCATCACATGTCCTCGACCTTCACGGCGTTCCAATAGATCATCGTCGTTCGGCCGATCGTGATGGCGTTGCCGTCGAGCAGCGTCACCTCGCTCACGCGCTGGTCTTCCACGAACGTACCGTTCGTCGACCCCATGTCGGTGAGGACGGTGCCTCGCGGCGTGACCTCGAACTTCACGTGCATGCGGCTCACGCCGTTGTCGTCGACGACGATGTCGGACTCGCCGCCACGCCCGACGATCGTCTGAGCTCCCGTGAGGTGGTACCGCGTGCCGTCAATGTCGATGAGCGGGTTCCGCGTATCCGGGCGGTCGCTCGTCGCGGGTGCCGCAGGCCCTCGCGTCGTGCGGCTCGTGACGCTATATCGCCCGGTCGAGAGGGTTTCGTCGACGCCGAGGGTGATGGAGAGCGGACCCACAAACGTGTAGTGAAGGTGCGACGCATGCTCGCGCAACGACGCCTCGATCTCGTGGACAAGCGCATCAGACCCCCACGACTCCACCGATTCGTGGTCGGCGGGCGACAGGACAATCTGATATTCGTTCGGCGTCACCGTGCGGTTGCGATCGACAGCGGCTGCGCGTGCGTCGGCCTCTCGCTTCACCGCCGAGACCAGCTCGACGGGCTTGACGCCCGACTTGAAGGTGCGGGCAAATGCGCCCTGAACGACGTTTTCGACGCCCTTCTCGAACCGGTCCAGGACTCCCATGGGGCCATCGTATAGGGAGGCCTTTTCGTGCTAGCCTTCCTGGGCGCGCGCGAGTGGCGGAATGGCAGACGCGCTGGCTTCAGGTGCCAGTGTCCGAAAGGGCGTGGGGGTTCAAGTCCCCCCTCGCGCACCAACGATGTGGGCGCGCCGGTGCGCGAACGTCACGGCACAATCAACGGCACGAACCGGTACTCGCCGTGCGCCG
>JAHEMW010000143.1 GCA_024643505.1 Demequinaceae bacterium | reverse complement strand
AACCGCGTCCGCGCCGCTAGCGTAAGGCTCATGAGCGCACACCCCGATGCCACCCCAGATTCCACTTCGCCCACATCCGCACCGCAACCCGAGTGGTGGCGCTATGGGGTTGTCTACGAGGTCTATCCGCGGAGTTTCGCCGACGGCAATGGCGACGGTGAAGGCGACCTCCTCGGCCTTCGCAATCACCTCGACTATCTCGCCGACCTCGGTGTCGACGGCGTGTGGATTGCGCCGTTCTATCCCTCGCCCCTTGCGGATGGCGGTTACGACGTGGCGGACTTCCGCGACATCCACCCGCTCTACGGCACGCTCGCGGACGCGGATCAGCTCATGGTCGAGGCCCGCCGCCTTGGCTTGAAGATCGTCATCGACATTGTCGCCAACCACACGTCGAACGAGCACCCGTGGTTCACGGCGGCGCTTGCCGCGGCCCCCGGGTCGCCGGAGCGTGACCGCTACTTCTTCCGCGACGGTTCTGGCCCCGACGGTTCTGAGCCCCCGAACAACTGGATCAGCTGTTTCGGCGGCGCGGGCTGGACGCGCATTACCGAGCCGGACGGCACGCCGGGCCAGTGGTACCTGCACTCGTTCGCGCCGGAGCAGCCGGATCTCAACTGGCGCAACGAAGAGGTGCTCGCCGACTTTGACGACATCTTGCGGTTCTGGCTCGACAAGGGCGTCGACGGCCTCAGGATCGATGCCGCCCCGGCCCTCGCCAAGGACCCGACCTTTCGCGACGCGGACTACGGCGGCGACCTGCGCTTCCTGACCCTGCAATGGGAAAACAACCCGCACTGGGATGTCGACGAGGTGCACAGCATCTTCCGACGCTGGCGCACCATCGGTGATTCGTACGATGGCGATCGCGTCTTTGTTGCGGAGGCCGTTGTCAACTCGAGCGAGCGCCTCGCGAATTACCTCCGGCCTGACGAGATGCAGACTGCCTTCAACTTCCAGTACATGAAGAGCGCCTGGGAGGCGAAGCCTCTGCGCGAGGCCATCGACTCCACTTTGCTCGCGCTCGAGCCCGTCGGTGCCCCGGCGACGTGGGTGCTCGCGAGCCACGACGAGGTGCGACTCGTGACCCGCTACGGTCGCGCCACCACTGGCTCTGCGCACGTCGCGGACGGTCAGGGCGAGGTATCGGACATTGAGCTCGGAACGCGGCGCGCCCGCGCCGCGTCGATGTTGGCGTTGGCGCTGCCGGGCGGCGCGTACATCTACCAAGGCGAAGAACTCGGCTTGCCCCACGTCGAAGACCTTCCCGACGAGGTATTGCAGGATCCGATGTTCTTCCGAACCAACGGCGAGACCCGCGGGCGCGACGGCTGCCGGGTGCCTATCCCGTGGTCGGGCACCGAAGCACCGTACGGATTCTCCCCAGAGGGCGTGAAGACGTGGCTGCCGCAGCCCGCAGACTGGGCGGGTTTGAGCGTCGAGGCGCAAGCCGCCGACCCCGACTCGACGCTTGCCCTGCACCGCAGTGCGTTGCACATCCGTCGTGCGACCGCTGACGTGCACACGCCCGGGCTCACGTGGCTGCCTTCGCCGGAAGGCACGCTTCACTTCCGTCGCGGCGTGGCTTTCGAGTGCTTCGTGAACATCAGCGGTGACGCGGTGGCGCTGCCCGACGGCGAGGTGCTGCTGGCAAGCGGCCCGCTCGGGGACGCCGACGTCCCGTCGGACACGTGCGTGTGGCTGAGCCATCACACGTCTGACTAGGCGAGCGAGGCCTAGCGAGTCTGCCCGGAAGCAACGCGAAGGTGGCGAGCGACCCGGCGACAAGGCGTGAAGCGAGGAGGCTTCAGTGTCAGTGAGAGACCCGCTGGCGTGGCGAGGGCGTGTCGTCTACCAGATATTCGTGCGCAACTACGGGCCAACCGGCAGGCTGAGCGACGTCACCGATGACCTCGCGCGCATTCGCGCGCTGGGTGTGGACACCATCTACCTCATGCCGATCCAACCGATCGGCGTGGAGGGGCGCAAAGGAACGTTTGGAAGCCCGTATGCGATTCGCGACTTCACTGGCGTGAGCTCCGACCTCGGAACCATCAACGACTTCGATGCGCTCGTCGACGGTGCCCACGAGATCGGTCTCAGCGTCATCATGGACGTCGTGTTCAATCACACTTCGCCGGATAGCGTCCTCGCAGCGGAACACCCGGAGTTCTTTCTTCGCGACGAGCACGGGCGTCCCGTGGCGGCGGTGCCCGCGTGGACGGACATCGCCGACATGGACATGTCTCGCACCGAACTGCAGGGCGTGCTTGTCGATGCGCTCGAGTTTTGGGTCTCCCACGGAGTTGACGGCTTCCGCTGCGACTCCGCAAATCTCACGCCGCTCGAGTTCTGGCGCCGCGCGCGCGACGAGCTCGAGGCGGTTCGTCCGGGCCTGCTGTGGCTCGCGGAGTCGGTCCACCCGGTCATGGTCGAGCGATTCCGCCGCGAGGGCTCACCGATGCCGAGCGAGGCGGAGATGCTCACCGTCTTCGATGCGGTGTACACCTACGACGTGTGGGGCATCTGGCAATCAGCGGTGACGGGAAAGGTCCCCGTTGCCCGCTACCTGGAGATGATTCGCTGGCAGCAAGCCACGCTTCCGCTGGGAGCGACCAAACTCCGTCACGTGGAAAATCACGACAACTTCCGGATCATGCGGCTCGCGCGCACACGCGACCAGGCCGTCGCCTGGACAATCCTGACGGCAGCGCTGCCCGGCGCCCTCATGTTCTACGCGGGACAGGAGTCGGGAAGCCGGACCTGGCCCAACCTGTTCGATCGCGATCCCGTCGACTGGGGCGATTACGAGTTGAGCCCGCTACTCACGGAACTCGCGTCGCTCCAGAAGCACCCCACCATGCTTGGCGGCTCTTTCGCGGTGCTCGCCGACGAGCCGTGCGTTCAGGTGCTCTGGCGTCCAAACCTCGGCGGACAATCGCCCGATGAAGCGGCGTCGGCGCTGTGCGTCGTCGCCAACGTCGCCGGCGTGGCAGGGCCCGTCGCGACACAGGTCCCCAACGGGAGTTATCGAGATGTCCTGACGGGAGCGTCGATCGAGGTTGTTGACGGGATGGTCGACGCGCCGCCCGCCGGCGTCGTCATTGAAGTCCTCGGCCACTGGGACCCCACCCGGTGGACCTCGCCCCTCATGGACACATTCATGCACGTGGAGCTCATGGGCGACGATGACCTCGGCGAGTGAGCCGCGGTGGCGCGCCGCGGCGGACCCGCA
>JAHEMW010000142.1 GCA_024643505.1 Demequinaceae bacterium | reverse complement strand
GCCGAACTCGGCGAGGCTGAGGGCCGCTGACCGCTGCTCGCCACTGTCACAATGGTCCGCATGGCCGACTTTCGCATTGAGCACGACACGATGGGCGAGGTGCGGGTCCCCGCCAACGCTCTATACCGCGCGCAGACGCAACGCGCAGTCGAGAATTTCCCGATTTCCGGACTGCGCCTCGAGCGCCGTCACATCGAGGCGCTTGCGCGGGTGAAGAAGGCGGCGGCCCGCGCGAACGCAGAGCTCGGGGTCCTCGACGACGACGTCGCCGCAGCGATTGTGGCCGCGGCCGACGAGGTCGCCTCGGGCGCCTTCGACGGTGAGTTCCCGGTTGACGTGTTCCAGACCGGATCCGGCACGTCGTCGAACATGAATGCGAATGAGGTCATTGCGACGCTCGCAACGCGCCACCTAGGGCGGGACGTGCACCCCAACGACCACGTGAACGCGTCGCAGTCGAGCAACGACGTATTCCCCACGTCGGTGCACCTCGCGGCGACGTCGACCCTCGTAAACGATCTGGTGCCAGCGCTCGCTCACCTCGCGACCGCGCTCGAAGTGAAGGCGTCGGCTTTCGCCGAGGTCGTGAAGTCGGGGCGCACGCACCTCATGGACGCGACGCCCGTGACCCTGGGGCAGGAGTTCGGCGGCTACGCGGCGGCCATGCGCTACGGCGTCGAGAGGCTCGAGTCCGCGCTCCCCCGCGTCGCGGAGGTTCCGCTCGGAGGGACCGCGGTAGGCACGGGCATCAACACCCCAGCGGGTTTCCCGCAGCGCGTCATCTCGCTGCTGGCGGAGGACACCGCGCTGCCGCTCACCGAGGCACGCAACCATTTTGAAGCACAGTCCGCACGTGACGCGCTCGTGGAAGTCAGCGGCGCTCTTCGCACGATCGCGGTGTCCCTGACGAAGATCTGCAACGACCTCCGCTGGATGGGCTCGGGCCCGAACACCGGCCTCGCGGAGATTCAGCTTCCGGACCTACAACCCGGTTCTTCGATCATGCCAGGCAAGGTCAACCCGGTCGTGCCCGAGGCCGTGCTGATGGTGTGCGCGCGGGTCGTGGGCAACGACGCCACCGTCGCGTGGGCCGGCGCGTCGGGCGCGTTCGAACTCAACGTGCAAATTCCGGTAATGGCGCTCGGCGTCCTCGAGTCGATGAGGCTGCTTACGAACGCCGCCGACGTGCTTCGCGAGCGCACCATCGACGGCATCGTCGCCAACACGGAAAGGGCGCGTCGCTACGCCGAGGCGTCGCCGTCAATCGTCACGCCGCTCAACCGCGTCATCGGTTATGAGGCCGCAGCGAAGATCGCGAAGCACGCGGTCGCGCATGCTCTCACGGTGCGAGAGGCGACGATCGCGCTCGGCTACGTCGAGCGAGGCGAGATCTCGGAGCAGCAACTGGATGCTTTGCTCGACGTCACGACGATGACTGGGCCCTAGCGCCCCGCTAGTCTGCCGCGGCGATCACCGGCTTGGCGGCTCGGCCAAGGCAACACGTCGACGGGCACACGTCCTGCCACGGGCCGAGCGGCGACAGCGCCTCGCGCGCGCGGCCGCTGTGGCGCTCCTCGATGAGGTCAACAAGGCCGGAGACGAACCTCGGATCGACGCCGACGGTCGCCGCACGAACAACGGGCAACCCGCGCTCCGCGCAGGTCTCGACAGCCTCGGTGTCGAGATCCCACTGCACCTCCATGTGGTCAGAAACGAAGCCGATGGGTGAAATCACCAGGCCGGAGACGTCGTCCGGGAGCGCGCGAATCGCGTCGTTGACGTCGGGTTCGAGCCACGGGACGGACGGCGCGCCCGACCGCGATTGATAGACGAGCGACCAGGGCACGGACGGGAATTCGTCAGCCACGGCCTCCATCACGAGCGCCGCTACAGTGCGCTGCTGATGCGCGTACCACCCGCCGCCCTCGTGCCACGCGCCCTCATGGCCAACCTCGACCGGGGTGCCGTCAGGAAGTAATTCGCGCGGTCCCGAGACGTCCGCGGCCGCCGTGGGGATCGAGTGGGTCGAGAACATCACGAACGCCTTCGATCCGTGCCCGTCGGCAGCGAGCGCGCGCAGGCCCGCGCGCACTGCGTCGATATTCGGCTCAACAAATCCTGGGTGGTCAAAGTACTGGCGCACCTTGTCCACGCGCAGGTCGTCGGCCAGCCCGGCCTCGATGAGCGCGGACGCGATGTCCTCGCGGTAGGCGCGGCACCCGGAGTAACTGGAAAAGGCGGTCGTCGCGACGGCGAGAACCACGCGATGACCGTCGGCGTGCGCCTCAATCAGGGCATCGCGGAAGTAGGGCGCCCAGAATCGATTTCCCCAGTACACCGGGAGATCAAGGCCTCGCCGCGCGATCTCGGCCTCAAGAGCGGTCTTGAGGGCGCGATTCTGGTCGTTGATGGGGCTGACCCCGCCAAAGTGACGATAGTGGTGCGCGACTTCCTCGAGCCGCTCATCGGGGATCCCTCGCCCTCGCGTCACGTTCCGCAGGTACGGAATGACGTCGTCCTGTCCCTCCGGACCGCCGAATCCCGCCAACAGGATGGCGTCATATGGCTCAGCCGGTCGCGTTCTCGTCGACGCCGCGAGGGGCGGCACGGTCGCGTCCGTCATGCGGCGAGCACCTCGACTGCCTCGGCAGTCGTGATGCGGCGGCCCGTGTAGAACGGGACTTCCTCGCGCACGTGCAGGCGCGCCTGGGTGTACCGCAGCTCGCGCATCATGTCGACGAGATCGACCACGTCGTCCGCCTCCATCGGCAACAGCCACTCGTAGTCGCCCAGCGCGAAGGCGCTGACGGTGTTCGCGGTGACGCCCTGAAAGCGTCCGCCCTTCATGCCGTGCTCCCGCAGCATCTCTGAGCGCTCCTCGTCCGCGAGCAGGTACCACTTGTAGGAGCGAACAAACGGATACACAGTGAGCCACGCCTTGGGGGCAATCCCCCGCAAGAAGCCCGGCACGTGCTGCTTGTTGAACTCGGCCTCGCGGTGAACCCCAGCCGCCGACCACGTGAGCGTGGTATCGGCGAGCAGTTCGGTTGATCGCAACTCACGCAGAGCCAGCTGCAAGTCGGCGAGCTCGGGCCCGTGGAGCCACAGCATGACCGAACCGTCCGCGCGCATCCCGGACACATCGTAGATACCGCGCAACGTGACGCCGTGATCGGCGAGTTCCGACACCGCCTGATCGAAGTGCTCAACGACCTCGGCGAGCTCGTCATCACGGCTGTGAAGCAGGCCATCGAG
>JAHEMW010000047.1 GCA_024643505.1 Demequinaceae bacterium | reverse complement strand
GTTCCGTCACCACGGGATTCCGCGCATGTTCCTCGAACACGCGACCCGGTCTCAGGTGGTCGCCGACCTGGGCCTCGACGCGTCAAGTGTCGCCGGGCTCACGCTCGCGGCGCTGGCCTAACTGGGCTCGATAGCTGCTGCAGCGTCGAACGCGCCGGCGAGCACCGGCGCGGTGAGGTTGATTTGCCACGATCGCGCGCCCCGGTCCGCCAAGAACGTCTGCAGCCAGGCTTCGCCCCCACCGCGGTACTCCCAACATGCCCGGCGCATGGCGTCGGGCTGAAGCAAGTTCTCTGCAGGGATCTCGAGCGACTCCGACAGCGTTGCGATCGCGTCGCGAGCGGCGAGGTGACGTGCGTGCGCCTCCGGGCGTTTGTCTTTCCACAGCCGCGCCTGCGGCGGACCGTCTCCCGCCGGACCGCGCCGAGCGGGAAGTTCAGACTCCGGTAGCGCAAGCGCCTCCTCGATCGCGGGTAGCCACGATGCTGCGCCACGCTTGGTGCCTCGGGTGGACCACTCGGGGATCTCGATCAGTGCCTCAAGCGACGTGGGTCGCGCCTTGGCTGCGGCCACGATCGCGGCATCTCGCAAGACGCGACCTGGCGACGTGTCGCGGCGTCGCGCTTCGGCATCCCGTGCCTCCCACAGCGACCTCACAATCGCGAGGGAGCGCGGGTCGCGCACCAGGTGCGAGCCCGAGGTACGACGCCACGGCTCCTCGCGCGGCTCGGGAGGCGGAGCAAGGCGCACGGCCTCAAACTCCTCAAGCGCCCACTCCAACTTTCCGGCCGCCTCCAAGTGCGCGCAGAGCTGCTCTCGGAGATCGAGCAGCACCTCGACATCAAGGGCGGCGTAGGCAAGCCACGACGGTGGAAGCGGCCGGGTGGACCAATCTTGCGCGGAATGCTCCTTCGCGAGCACCACTCCCAGTTCGCGCTCCACGACGGCCGCGAGGCCCACCTTCGGCCACCCGAGCAGCCGGGCTGCGAGTTCCGTGTCGAAGACTCGGGCTGGCTCGAGGCCAATGTCGCGCATGCCTGGGAGATCTTGGCTCGCTGCATGGAAGATCCACTCAGCGTCGCCGAGCGCTTCGCCAAACGCGCGCAGGTCCGGTAGTGCGTCCGTGTCGATCAGCGCGATTCCGGCGTCGCCTCGTTTGAATTGCGCGAGGTACGTCGCCTGGCCATACCGAAATCCTGACGCGCGTTCGGCGTCAGCCGCCACCGGCCCGGTCGCCGCTGCGAATCGGATGCACGCTTGTGCGAGCGCTTCCGGTGTCGTGATCAGCGGGGGAACCCCGCCGACGGGTTCCGTGAGAGTGGGCAGCTGCGCGGCGTCGGCCTCAACGTCGCTCACGCCGTGCGACCGGGTCGCAACATCGAGACCCCCTCCGGTGTCGGAGGGATCCCCGCGCTGAAGGCAAGCAGCTCCGTCCACGCGGCGATATGCGGCGCGATGTCTGCGGACGCTGGGGTCCATGACATTCGCATCTCCACAGTCACTTCGAGCGGTCGGTCGGCGAGCGAGCCGAACGAGCGAGACACGGTCTTGGTGACGGTGCCCCCCAACTCCCGGTGCGGCGCATTGACGAGCGAATCATCGAGCCACGACCACGCCACGTCCGACCACATGTCGTCGTCGCCGACCTCTGCTTCCACCACGGCGCTCGTGAGCGTCACGATCCGAAAGGTCCCGTCCCACGCGTCTTGGCCCTCGGGGTCGTACAACAGCACGAAGCGACCGGACGCCTCAGCATCGGGACCGGTGATCTCGCCACTGATGGACAGGGCGAACGGAGCCACGCGGGTCGGGGCGGGCGTTTCCACGAGCATGACGTCGGGGCGAGTCGTGGCCGCCTGGATCGATCGCAGCGCCCGGCGGAACTCTTCCGGTGCCGACGCGATGTCCTGACTCATGCGATGAGCCTAGGCTCGCGTCGCGCTACTCCCCGTCACGCCACGCTGCGTCCCAGCCTCTAGGCTGGGCACATATCCCGATCGACCTCGAAGGACAGACATGACGCATGCGCACATTGGTGTGACCGGCCTAGCGGTGATGGGTCGCAACCTTGCGAGAAACTTCGCGCGCAACGGATTCACCGTCGCTGTGCACAACCGATCGCCGCAGAAGATGCACTCCCTCATCGAGGACCATGGCAGCGAGGGAAACTTCATCGGCTGCGAGACGCTTGAGGAGTTTGTGACGGCTCTTGCGAAGCCCCGCACGGTCGTCGTGATGGTGCAGGCTGGCGGCCCGACTGACGCCGTCATCGACTCGCTCGTGCCATTGCTCGAGCGCGGCGACATCATCGTCGATGCCGGAAACGCCCTCTACACGGACACGATGCGCCGCGAGAAGGACCTCGCGGCGCAGGGCTTGCACTTCGTCGGTTCCGGCGTCTCCGGCGGCGAGGAAGGGGCACTCCTCGGTCCGTCGATCATGCCTGGCGGCCCTGCCGAGTCGTATGCGACCCTCGGGCCAATCCTTGAGAAGATTTCCGCGAAGGTTGACGGCGTTCCGTGCTGTGTTCACGTCGGCCCGGACGGTGCGGGCCACTTCGTGAAGATGGTGCACAACGGCATTGAGTACGCCGACATGCAGCTCATTGGCGAGGCCTACCATCTGCTGCGCGCGGGACTGGACCTCACGCCCGCGCAGATCGGTGACATCTTCGCGCAGTGGAACAAAGGCGACCTCGAATCGTTCCTGATCGAGATCACGGCGGAAGTCCTGCACCAGGTTGACGCGCGCACAGGTGCCCCTCTCGTTGATGTCATCCGCGACGAGGCCGGCCAGAAAGGCACCGGGCGCTGGACCGTGAAGTCCGCGCTCGACCTTGGCGTGCCGGTGACCGGTATCGCCGAGGCGACGTTCGCCCGTGCAATCTCGTCGCAACTCGCGCAGCGTGAGGCAGCGCGCGGCGTCCTCGCCGGCAACGCAGGCGACTTCCACATCGGCAACCGCGACGGCTTTGTCGAGGACGTCCGCCTCGCCCTTTACGCATCCAAAGTTGTCGCCTACGCGCAAGGCTTCGACCAGATCCAGGCTGCCTCGGACGAGTTCGGCTGGAACATCGATCGCGGCGCCATGGCACGCATTTGGCGCGGAGGGTGCATCATCCGGGCGCGATTCCTCAACCGCATCACGGAGGCGTACGAACGCAACCCCGAGTTGCCGACGTTGCTTGTCGACCCTTACTTCGCTGATGAGGTGTCCGGAGGCGTATCGGCATGGCGCCGCGTCGCAGCACAGGCGGCGCTTGCTGGCGTGCCCGCGCCCGCATTCTCATCGTCCCTCGCGTACTACGACTCCCTCCGTGCGGAACGCCTGCCGGCCGCGCTGATTCAGGCTCAGCGCGACTTCTTCGGCGCCCATACCTACAAGCGCATCGACGTACCGGGCACGTTCCACACGTTGTGGTCGGGCGATCGCAGCGAGGTTGAGGCGTAGCCGCCCCGTGATCCCAGTCGTCGTCGGCGGAGACATCGGCGCCTACGCGTTGATGCGGGCCTTCCACGAGCACTCCGGAGTGCGAGGCGTCGTCGTGGCGCGCGTCGTGACGCGCCCGTTTGCCCATTCGCGCATCGCCTCGGTGAAAATCGCGGACGTCGAAGACCCCGAGATCATGGTGGCCGCGCTCATCGAGCTCGCCGCGGAGCGCGCCGGCGAGCGTCTCGTGCTTCTCACGAATGCCGACTGGTACGTCGAGGCCATCATCGCGGCACGCGATCGACTTGAGCCGTTCTACGACATCCCCATGTGCTCTGCGGAGACGTTCGCGCGCGTATCCGTGAAGCAGTCGTTCCAAGAGGACTGCGAGGCGCTCGGCATTCCGGTTCCCGTGACGGTTCCGGTCAACGTTGCCGCGACCGACGCCGCGGACGACGAGAATGCCGTGGCGCGGCTCACGTATCCCGTGATCGGGAAGCCAAGCTCGAGCGCCGAGTATCACTATGTCGAGTTCCCGGGCAAGCAGAAGGTGCATTTGCTCGCCAGTCGCGCCGAGGCCGCTCACCTGCTCGGCCTACTTCGCGACGCGGGCTATGCGGGCACGTTCTTGCTTCAAGAGTTCATTCCTGGGGACGAGACGCACATGCGTTCCTTGACCGCCTATCGCGATGCGCGCGGCGTGGTGACGATGCTCGCGACTGGCCAGGTGCTGCTTCAGGAACACACGCCAGGAACTCTCGGCGTGCCCGCGGCGATCATGACAACCCCGTATGTGGACGCGATGGACGCCATGACGCGCTACCTCGATCGCGTCGGCTATCGAGGTTTCGCGAATGCGGATTACAAACTCGACCCGCGCACCGGCGCCCACGTGTTCTTCGAGATCAACCCGCGCATCGGCCGCAACAACTACTACGTGACGGCCGCGGGGCTTAACCCCGCAGCGTTCGTCGCGGCAGACCTTGAGGGCAGCGACGTGGCGCCCCAGCGTGCCTCGACGGTGATCCTCTATTCGGTCGTACCGGTGGCGTTACTGCGCCGCTACCTGCCCGACGCCGAGTTGCGTCGCGCTGTCGGCGCACTAGCGCGGCGGGCGCTCGCGCGCCCCCTATTTGCGCCGTCGGACCGCCACCCCCAGCGGCTCGCGGGGATCGTCGCGCTCACGCTTAACTACTGGAGAAAGTTCCGCACCTACTACCCGCACTACACCGAGACGGGCATGTGAACCGTTAGGCGTCGGGCGACACCCAACGCTCGAACGTGTAACCGTCGGCGGTGAGTGCGTGCGCGCGGCGCATCGTCGCGGGAACGGCAGGAATCCTTTCCGCATCGCCACCGCCGATGAGCGGAGATGTGGTCAGGCAGTAGTCGCCAATGACACGGCGCCCAAGCAGCCCGTTCGCGATCTCGGGTCCGCCCTCGCACAGCACTCGGGCCATGCCGTGCTGCTCAAGCTCCTTGGCGAGTGTTCGAGGACTCAGGCTGTCTAGGCCGGCGATGAGAATGCGTTGCTGCCATACGCCGGTCAGTCGCTGCATCGCGGGGGCGTGCGCGGTCGTCATGATCCACGTCGTCGACGGGTTGAGTCCGGAAGGGATCGTCCCGGAATACGTCGCAATTGCCAACATCGGCGCGGGCGTCGAGTGGTGTCGGCTGCGCGCATTCACGAGCTCGGGACTGAGTGAGATGTCCGTGTACCGTTCGCGGCGGGCTGTACGAGCGCCGACCAGCACGACGTCTGCACACGAACGCAGAGCCGTGAGGATCCGCAGGTCCGCGGGGCCGTTGAGCGTTCGCGAGGAGCCGTCCGGGCCTGCTGCCTTGCCGTCCGCGGACGCGATGAGACCGAGCCTCACCACGCCGGGGCGGTGAAAGTAGAGCCGCCGGAGCGTCTCCTCATGCGGATCGGGCGCGATCTCGAAGCGCTCGGGAGAGATGGCCTCAAGCGTGACGGCGTCGGCCACAAGGTCTCCTTCGTGTGCGGGTCTGTGTCGCAGACTAGTCAAACTAGGCTCTGGTGTCATGACAGCGCCGCTTGTGGGTCGTCGACCCGACGTGCCAGCGGCCGCGCTCGTCGCCTCGCTCACCCCTCCGCCGCACTTCGCGAAGGCCACCTTTGCGACCTACCAACCGGACGCGGGCTTCCCCAGTCAAGCCGCCGCGCTCGCGGCCGTTCGCGCGTTCGCACGCCGGTACGGTCGGCGTCGGCCAGGGCGCGGTGACGACCGAGCTCGCGGCCTCTATCTCGATGGCGGTTTTGGGGTTGGGAAGACCCACCTGCTCGCCGCGCTCGCTCACGACGCGAAGGAACGCGCCGCATTCGGCACCTTTGTCGAGTACACCCACCTCGTGGGTGCGCTCGGATTCCTCAAGGCTCGCGACTCACTGGCGCGCCATGCAATCGTGTGCATCGACGAGTTCGAGCTCGACGATCCGGGCGACACACTCATCATGGCTCGCCTCATGCGAGAACTTACTGACCGCGGCGTTGCCGTCGCGGCGACGTCAAACACGCTGCCGGAGTCCCTTGGGGAGGGCAGGTTCGCGGCGACGGAGTTTCGTCGCGAAATTCAGGCCGTCGCGTCAGTTTTTGACGTCGTGTCGATTGACGGAGACGACTTTCGTCACCGCGGCGAACTGACGTTTCCGGCGCCAGCCGAGGACGAGGACGTCGCGGCAGTGGCCGCGCTCCCGGGGGGCGTCATCGCGGAGTGGGCTGAGCTTGTTGATGACCTCGTCCACGTGCACCCGAGCCGCTTCGGGGCCTACGTTGACGGGGTCGAGACCCTCGGGCTGATGAACGTCGCGCCACTGGGCGATCAGTCACGCGCCCTCAGGGTCGTGTCACTCGTCGATCGCCTGTACGACCGTGACGCCGCGATCGTGGCGGGCGGGGCGCCGCTTGGCGAGATATTTCCGGAGGACATGCTGCGCGGTGGGTTTCGCAAGAAGTACTTTCGCGCCCTGTCGCGGCTCGCCGCGATGGCGCGTTAGGGCGCGAGCAGCGCGACCGCATCGGGCGCGACCACGATGTCGCCGGCGTGCGCGGTCGCGATTCCGAAGGATCCCACAAGAGTCCCGAGCGATACGGTGATCGGCCCAGGGGAAAGGTTCGCGACGACAGTCACGGGGCCGTGCATCCGCGCGACGCGCGGCGCGAGTTCGGCAAACGAAACAGGATTCCTGAGCCACGCCTCGGGCGCGAGAGTGCGCGAACGAACATCTACAAGCGTCGCAAACCACGCACGAATGTCATCGTGAATGCCGCCGCTCGCCCGCGACAACTTCGAGCCGATGAAGGTCGCCTCTGCTTGCGGGTCGGGGACCTCGACGTGTCCCCCGTAGAGGACCTCCCAGCCGTGACCGCCGAATTCTGACATTCGGCCTTCCGACACGGCTCGCCCGAGGTCGGCCTCGTGGTCTGTGAAGAACATGAACGGGCTGGTTTCGCCATACTCCTCGCCCATGAACAGCATCGGCGTGAACGGACCTAGCAGGACGAATGCAAGGCTCGCGGCCTGCCCGCCCGCACTGAGCCTGGCCGACGGCCGATCTCCGAGGGCGCGATTGCCCACCTGGTCATGATTCGAGGCGCACACGACAAATCGATGTCGATTCATGTCAGCCGGCACGGGTGCGCCCCACACCTCGCCCCGGAACGTCGAGAACGTGCCGTCGTGAAGGAACACGTTTCGCGCGACGGTATCGAGCACCTCGATCGAACCAAAATCCGCGTAGTAGCCGTGCCGTTCGCCGGTGAGATAGGTGTGAAGAGCGTGGTGGTAGTCGTCGTCCCACTGCGCGGTCATCCCGACGCCGCCGCGGTCGACCCCGGTCACCATATTTGCATCGTTGAGGTCTGACTCCGCGACGAGCGAGAGTGGTCGCCCCAGGTCCGCGGCGAGGTCCGCGGTCTCGCCAGACAGCTGGGCAAGCATGTGTTCTTCGGAGCCGTCTTTGAGGGCGTGGACCGCGTCGAGGCGTAGCGCGTCAATGTGAAAGTCGCTAAACCAGCGCAGCGCGTTGTCCGCGATATATCGGCGCACCTCGTGGTTACCGGGTTGATCAAGATTGACGGCCCAACCCCAGGGTGTCGTGTGTGCGTCGGTGAAATACGGCCCGAACATCGCAAGGTAATTTCCGGCGGGTCCCAGGTGGTTGTACACGACGTCGAGGGTGACCGCGACGCCCGCGGCGTGTGCGGCGTCGACGAGACGCTGAAGTCCGCGCGGACCGCCGTATTCCTCGTAGACCGCGAACAGTGACACCCCGTCGTAGCCCCAGCCGCGGCGGCCGGGCATAGGGGCGACGGGCATGAGCTCGACCATCTCGACGCCGATCGCGGCAAGGTCCGGCATCTGTTCGGCCGCTGCGTCGAAGGTCCCTTCCGCGGTAAACGTTCCGACGTGCAGTTCGTAGGTGACGGCACCGCGCGCATCGCGCCCACGCCAGTTCGCGTCGGTCCACGAGAAGTGCGATGCGTCGAAGATCTTCGACGCGCCGTGGACCCCGTACGGCTGCCAAGCCGAACGCGGATCCGGGTATGGGCCGCCGCCGTCAACGAGGAAGGAGTAATCCGCGCCGTGTGGCAGGTCGGGGCCGTCCCACCATCCCGGGCGGTTCGGGTCGACGCGGCGGCTCAACGGCACCTCGCTGTCGGCGAGGATGCACGTCACGTCGCGGGCGTCCGGGGCCCACAGTTCGACTCTCAAGGGCGCACCAGGAGCGCAACGGGGAGTGCCTTGAGTACCTGGGACACGGGCACCGTTCCGCCTTCAATGGTGGCGCGCGTAAAGACGTCTCGCCACGGACCCTCTGGCAACTGCACCGTGTGCTCGCCCCAGCCGCCAAGGTGCGCGACCTCGCGTTGCAGACGTGTCGCGATCGTGATCGCGCTGCGCGAGCCAGTGCCGCGTTGAAAGACGAATGCGTGCCCGGACGACGACGGCAGCGGTACGTACGCGGCGCCCGCTCCCACGAATCCGTCCTGGAGCGCTCGCCGTGTCTGCAGAGTGCGTGCGGTGACAAGAAGCTTTTCCTCCGCGATGCTGCGCGGCTTTGCTCGTCCCAAGACACGCTTGAGCATTGCGTCGAGCTCCTCAAGGTCGACGGGACGTCGATTGTCTGGGTCGACGAGCAACGGCGTGACCGTTTCCGTTCCCTGGTAGACGTCAGGGATGCCGGGCAACGTCAACTGAATGAGCTTTTGACTGAGAATTGCCGCGCGCTCAGCGATCTCATGCTCACGGTGCCACGCCTGAACGAGAGCCCGCACGTCGCGGTCCGCGTGGGTCGCTTGCGCGAACCACAGCACCTGGGTCTCGTACGCGTCGTTGACCTTGGTCCACGACGTGTGCGTCTTCGCCTCGCGCATGGCCTTGACGAGGTAGGTCTCGAGTCGGTCCCATTCCATGAACGTCGCACCGTCCGAGACGCCGATGAGCGTCTGCCACCAGAGGTTCTCGGTACGGCCATCGAGCTCCACGGGACGGACATTCTCGGTGAGCGTGCGCACCTCAGTGATGAACCGGTCCCACCCTTCCGAATCTTCGCTCAGCACGCCGATGCGCGCCCGCACGTCTTCGGAGCGCTTGATGTCGTGTGTCGTCAGACAGGTCATGGCGTGCGGGTACACCTGCTGCTGCTCGGCAGCCCATGCGTGAACGACAGAACTCGACAACGCAAACCGCGCTGCTGGCGCTCCTACTTCGCACAGCGGAAGCAAATGGGTCCAGCGGTAATAGGCGGTGTCTTCGACCCCCTTTGCCATGACCGCGCCACACGCCTGCTGGAAACGCGTGATGAGCTCTCGCCGATTCGCGTCGGTGGTCTTTCCCGCGGAGCCGACCTCGGCGCCCCGCAACAGCTCGACGAGGACGTCGAGAGTCTCGTGGCGCTCCGGGTCGAGCAGGGTTCGCGCGCGATCTGCGGCGTGCGCGAGGACTTCGACGCTCGCCGGAGGCGCGGGTGCTCCCGCCACGATGTAAGCCCGGTATCGGTCAAAAGTGACCAGCAGGGCTTGCAAGCAGTCAAGCAGCGACCGCCACGTGTGGTCGCGCAGGCGCACGTCCGTGGTGCAGATTCGGTGGGCGATCGTCGCGAGGCGGCTCACCTCTGACGACAGCGATTCTGCGACGATCTCGCGCTTCGACGCGTCGATGAGCGCAGACAGCGAGCCCATGGCATCTCCGGTGAGGCGGTGTTGAATGCCCGCCAACCCTGACGCGCCGGCGGGATCTCTCAGCAGCGCGCCGATACGCCACGACGCGTCGTAGCCTGTCGTGCCCGCGGCCTTCCAGTTTTGGGGCAGGCGCTCTTCGTCCTCAAGGATCTTTTCGACAACGACCCACGCGCCGTTCGTCGCCTCGGACAGGCGCGCGATGTACCCCGCCGGATCCGCGAGTCCGTCTGGATGGTCGACGCGCAGGCCCGTCAGCGTGCCGTCGTTGACGAGGTCGACGACGACGCGGTGCGTCGCGTCAAACACGTCAGGGTCCTCGACGCGCACGGCCACGAGCGAGCCGACGTCGAAGAATCGTCGGTAGTTAAGTTCTTCGTTGGCAACGCGCCAATACGCCAACCGGTAGTGCTGTTGCTCGATAAGGCTGGCCATCGGCAGGTTCTCGGTTCCCGCGCGCACAGGGAACACGTGGTCGTAGTAGCGCAGGACTGCGATCGCACCTTCGTCTTCAAACCCGGGCACGACCATGGTGTCGAGGGTGAATTCGCCGGCAGCCAGCACGGTGCCGATGCGCTCGCCCAGTACTGGCATGAGCACGGGGTCCCCACTTGCCCAGTCGACATCGAACCAATGGGCGTAAGGCGAGGCGCCGCCGTGTGCGAGCAGCGACCACATTTCGCGGTTGTGGTAGACGGGCGTCGGCACAGCCATGTGGTTGGGGACGACATCCGCGATCAGTCCGATGCCGTGCTCGCCAGCACGCCAGGAGAGGTCCCGGAGTCCCGCTTCACCGCCGAGAGCGCGGGCGATCCGCGAGTGGTCGACGACGTCGTAGAAATGCGTCGATCCGGGGGCGGCCTCGAGGATGGGTGAGAGGTACAAGTGATCGACGCCGAGGCGGGCGTAGTAGTCGAGGTGCGCGGCAGCGTCGGCGAACGTGAAGTCTGCGGTGAGTTGCAGCCGATACGTGGAGGCGGGAACGCGCGCGCCAGCACTGTGGCCAAGGCGCCGCGAGCGTTCGTGAGAAGTGTCTGTCATGAAAATGCCCGTCTGCTCGGGTGCGTCCATCATGTCAGACGGGCGCGTGGCGAGGGCTAGCGCTGAGGCACGGTGACGCCTTCAACTCACGCGCGTATCGCCGCGTCGGAGCCATAACCCCCTTCGTCGTGACAATCTGATGGCACGCCTCGGAAGGGAGACTCGTGACCGCCGCAGTGCTGTTGGGGGTGTTGCTCGCCGGAGTCGTCGTGTTGACGCCGCTTGCGGACCGCTGGCGCATTCCGCTTCCCGTGGTGCTCACGATCTTTGGGCTGTTAATTCCGCTGTTGCCGGGCGTTCCTACGCTGCGCGTCGACCCCGAGTTGATCCTGCCGATCGTGCTTCCGCCGCTGCTGTTCGCCGCGACTCAACGTGCAACCGCGCGTGACTTTCGCGAACAGGCGCGACCGATCTTGCTGCTCGCGGTTGGTTTGACGCTGGCTACAGCCGGCGTTGTCGCCGTCGTCGCACACGCACTTGGGATGCAGTGGGGCCCCGCGTTCGTTCTCGGCGCCGTCGTCTCGCCGCCGGATCCGGTGGCGGCGACCGCGGTCGCGCGGAGACTCAGACTGCCGGGCCGGCTCGTGACGGTGCTCGAGGGGGAGGGCATGTTCAATGATGCGACTGCTCTCGTGATCTTCAAGGTCGCTGTCGCGGCCGTGGTCGCCGGCGGATTTTCGCGGGGCACCTTCGTGGTGTCGCTCGTGCTGGCGGTGGTCGTCGGGCTTGGCGTCGGGCTCGCGGCCGGATGGCTCACGCGGGTCGCGCTCGCGCACCTTCATCAGGCTGCGCCCGAGACGACGGTGACACTTGCAGCGCCATTCGTCGTGTACCTCGTTGCTGACCACTTCCAGGGTTCGGGCGTGCTTGCCGTGCTGGCGCTGGGGTTGTACCTGCGGACCTTTGGGCACACAGCGATCACGGCAGGCGGGTGGCTGCTCGGGCGAGCGGTATGGAACTACGCCGACTACATCATTACGAGCCTCGTTTTCGTGTTCATTGGTTTTGAGTTGACGGCAGTCCTCGAGTTGAGTCCCCTCGAATCCACGGAGGGGTGGCTCGCGCTCGGCGTGGTTGCCACCGTAATTCTCGTTCGTTTCGCGTGGCTCTTCCCGGCGGTGTGGCTCGCGCAGATCAGACGCCGGCGCGGGTCGGACCGCGGGACACCAGTGGGGGCTCGCGAGACACTTGTGACCGCGTGGGCCGGAATGCGCGGAGTGGTGACGATCGCGACCGCGCTCGCGCTACCGCTTGTCGTCGACGGCGGCGACGCCTTTCCCGAGCGTCACGCGGTCATCTTCGTGGGCTTGGTTGCCGTGCTCGCGACACTCGTGGTCCAAGGTCTCACCTTGGCGCCGCTCGTCACGCGGCTGGGCGTCGGCGGCGAGGCCCATCTGGGCACGGAGGTGAGGGCATTGCGTCGTCGCGCCACGAGCGCCGCTGTCGCTGCCCTGCGCGCGGACGACAGCGACGTGCCCGAGCGCGTCCGACGCGCGGTCGTCCTCGAGTATGAGCGGTTCCTCGCGGCTCAGGACGCGCTGGCGCTCGCGCGATACGGAACGTCCGACGACGTCGCCGACCCCCAGGACAAGCATGCCGTCGAGGCGTTGTTGCGCAAGGCGACGGAGGCTGAACGCGAACTGGTGATCGGCGCGCGACGAGATGGCAGCGTCAGCGCCGAGGCGGCCGACGAAGTGCTCTCCGACATTGAGACCACTGCGGTGAGAAACTCCGAGTGACTCGGCTGTTGCCAGCCTTAGTGGGCGATACTGGGATCGAACCAGTGACCTCTTCCGTGTCAGGGAAGCGCGCTACCGCTGCGCCAATCGCCCGAGGTGGAGATGGGATTCGAACCCACGTATACGGCTTTGCAGGCCGCTGCCT
>JAHEMW010000141.1 GCA_024643505.1 Demequinaceae bacterium | reverse complement strand
AGGGTGACGCCGTGGAAGAGCAGGACGTCGTTGCCAATGATCGCCGTCTCGCCGATCACGACACCCATGCCGTGGTCGATGAACACGCGCCGGCCGATGGTGGCTCCCGGGTGAATCTCGATGCCGGTCCTGGACCGAGCGTGCTGCGACCACAGACGACCGTAGGTAAGCAGCCCGTGCGTCCACAGCCAGTGTGCGACGCGGTGGTGCCACAACGCATGAACCCCCTGGTAGGACACCGCGATGACGAGGAGCGAGCGCGCCGCGGGGTCGCGACGATGCGCCGTCTTCACGTCTTCGATGGCCTGAGCCAGGGGGTTGATGCGCGTGTACACGGGTAATCCTTCTGCTAGTCCATCAGATCGGCGTAGAGCACCGAAGACAGGTAACGCTCGCCGAACGACGGAATGATCGCCACGATGACCTTTCCGGCATTCTCGGGACGCTTGCCGACCTCGATGGCTGCGTGCAGCGCCGCGCCAGACGAGATCCCGACGAGCAGGCCCTCCTTGCGGGCTGCGGCCCTCGCGGTCGCAACGGCCGTCTCCGCATCAACGTCAAAGACCTCGTCATAAATTTCCCGATTGAGGATCTCGGGCACGAAGTTGGCGCCAATTCCCTGAATCTTGTGTGGCCCGGGCTTGCCGCCGTTGAGGATCGGCGACTCAGCGGGTTCGACCGCGATGATCTGGACGGAGGGCTTGCGAGCCTTCAGCACCTCGCCGACACCGGTGATCGTTCCGCCGGTGCCAACCCCGGCGACGACAATGTCGACCTCGCCGTCCGTGTCGTTCCAGATCTCCTCGGCCGTCGTCCGGCGGTGGATCTCTGGGTTCGCCTCGTTGGCGAACTGGCGGGCGAGGATTGATCCGGGGCGCTCGGCAGCGATCTTCTCGGACGCCTCGATGGCGCCGCGCATGCCTTCTGGACCAGGGGTCAGAATCAGTTCCGCACCGAAGGCCCGCAACAGCGCGCGGCGCTCCTTCGACATCGTCTCCGGCATGGTCAGCACGACGTTGTATCCACGCGCCGCGCCAACCATCGCGAGGGCGATGCCGGTGTTGCCCGACGTCGCCTCAATGATTGTGCCGCCCGCGGTGAGGGAGCCGTCCTTCTCCGCCGCGTCAATGATCGCGACGCCGAGGCGGTCCTTGACGGAGTTCGCGGGGTTGTAGAACTCCAGCTTGCCAAGGATCGTGGCGTTCACGCCCTCGGCGAGCGCGTTGATTCGGACCAGCGGAGTGTTGCCGATGAGCGCCGTAGCGTCTGCGTAAATCTTTGCCATGTCGATCTTTCTGAGTGGGGATGGGTGCGGTGGGGGTACGCGCGAACGCGTCGCGCAGCGGATTCGGGGCGAGCACTGGCGGCAGTGGGCACGGTTCGGCGCGGAGGCCGGGGGTGCGCTGCCAGCGCTCTAGCGACAGCAGCAGGTGCAGTCGCACATCTCGGCACAGCGGCACATCAGGAGGGCAGGAGCGATCGTGGCGTAAGCCCGACGCTGGATGCTCATCTCACTGACCTTTCGTGTCACTGTGAGGCCAGGTTACCGCCGACGCGCGCACGCGGGCAACCCACGTCTCGACAAGCCCGCGCGACGGGGGCGACGCGGCGCGCCGTCGCCGCAATGCCCGACCGTGGCGACACGATGGTGGCGATGCGAGGAGTGGGTCATGGATGTGTTGTCTTTCGGTGACGTGCCGTGGTTCGGCGTGTTCGTTGCGACGGTTGCGATGTTCGTCGTGGGGGCGGCATGGTTTCATGCGCGCACCCTTGGCCCGGCGTGGCTGCGGCTCGTAGGTCTGAGCGCAGAGGATCAGCGCGAGCAGCCCGGGTACAAGTACGGGACGTTCGCGGTCGTGGCGCTCGCGACGAGCATCCTGCTCGCGATGCTCATGTCGCAGCTGATCGTGACGTCGGTGGTCGGCGGAGCGCTGTTCGCCGCAGTGCTCGGCGCAGTCTTTCGGCTCGGGAACCAGTTCTTTCACAACGCGTTCGAGATGAGGCCGCTGTCGCTCACGCTCCTCAACGGCCTCCACGACGTTGCCGCGATGGCAGCCGCCGGCGCCGTGCTCGGCGCGTTCCTCTAGCGCCGCGACGCGCGCCGCGCCACACTGGCGTCGGGCGTACTGTCGTCTTCGATCCGGGGAGGGATCATGGGTTGGCTCACGTTTGACGGGCTCAACTGGCTGGCGATCGCGGTCGCCTTTCTTGTCAGCTTCGCGTTCGGCTGGTTCTGGTATTCCGACGCCGGCATCTTCAAGCTGTGGCGTCGGCTGGGAAACATCAGCGACGAGGACATGAAGGGCGCCAGCATGGGCGTCGCGTTCGGCGGCACCATCATCGGCAACCTCGTCGGCGTCATCGTCCTCGCGATGCTGATGGCCGCGACGGACGCCATGTCCGCGGGCGCCGGTCTCGTGATGGGCGCGGTGCTCGGCCTCGCGTTCCGCGCGGGGGCGCACTTCATTCACAACGGCTTCGCCTTGCGCCACCCGATGATCAGCGTGCTCGACAGCTTCCACGACATCGTCGGGCTCGCGCTCGCTGGCCTCGTGATCGGGTTGATGGGCTAACACTCACGACCGTCGCCCACGTCGCTCCTGCGCCAGGATGGAGTGAGGAGGACGACGATGCAGGCGACGCTTGACCGGTGGATGCCCGGCCTGCGCGTGGCGCTGGAGTACCGGCGCGCGTGGCTGTGGCCTGACCTTCGGGCGGGCCTTGTCGTCACGGCGCTACTGATCCCGGCGGGCATGGGGTATGCGCGAGTTGCTGGGCTCCCTCCGGAGACGGGCTTGTACGCGACGATCGTGCCGCTCGTCGCGTATGCGATCTTCGGTCCGTCGCGCATCCTCGTGCTCGGCCCCGATTCCGCGCTCGCCCCGATCATCGCCGCGGCGATTGTGCCGCTCGCGCTCGCGGACACGGACCGAGCCGTCGCGCTCGCGGGCCTGTTGTCGATTATGGTCGGCGTTTTCATGCTGATCGGCGGCATCCTGCGCCTGGGGTTCGTCACCGACCTGCTCTCCAAGCCGGTTCGCGTCGGCTACCTCAACGCAATTGCTGTGATCGTGATCATTTCGCAGATCCCCGCGCTGCTCGGCTTCTCGACCGACGCCGGAGGCACCTGGGGCCGGCTCGTGGCGATCGGCGACGCAATCGCGGCTGGCGAGATTCTGCCGCTCGCCGCCGCGCTGGGCGTCGGCTCGATCGCCGTGATCGTGGTCCTCAGTCGGTTGCGCTCACGCGTTCCCGGCGTCCTCGTCGTCGTGGTGGCAGGCGTCGTTGTCACGTGGGCCGCTGGCTTGAGCGACGCCGTGCCGGTCGTCGGAGCCCTGCCGTCGGGC
>JAHEMW010000046.1 GCA_024643505.1 Demequinaceae bacterium | reverse complement strand
CGGCAAGGGCGTCGCGCTGCTCGTGGTGGCAGGCGCGTTCGCATTCATGATGCTGCTGCTTGGGCTCACGTCGGCGGTGCTTGCACTCTCGAAGGTCATGGAGCCGTGGGTCGCCGCGATCATCGTGGGCGGCGGCGCATTCTTCTGGGTGGTCATACTCGGGGCGTGGGGCGCTTTCAAGATCTCCCGCAACAAGGACCTCGTGCCGCGCCGCACGATCGACTCGATCAAGGGCTCTTTCACCAACAGCTAGGCACCTGCGCGCGCCCGGCGGCGACCGGGCCACACCGCCAGGAGCACGACGGGCGCCCCAACCGGCTCGTGCCACCGGAGTGCCCCGCGCTACACCGCATTCGCTGTCGCGATAGCCCGACGCCTAAGCGGAGACGGCGGCGGGGCGTTCACCCTCAAGCACGAGCATCGCCGCCTTTGCCGCGAGACCGTAGCCATAGTTTCCGAGGGCGCCGCCACTGCGCACGACCCGATGGCAGGGCACGAAGGGGGCGAGCGCGTTCCTCGCGCAGGCAGTGCCCGCGGCGCGGGCAGCGCGCGGATTTCCGGCGGCCTCCGCGAGTTCTGCGTAGGACATCGACTGCCCGGCCGGAATCTCGCGCATCGCAGCCCATGCGCGCTGAAAGAATGGCGAGCCGTCTTGACGAGCGTGCACGTCGGTCAACGCGGATCCGTCTCCCGCGAGCCACGCCGACACCGCGGTTCCGACGTGGGGCAAGAGCCCGACCGTCCAGCTTCTCGCCGCGAGCGCGCTCGGAAGCGTTGCGGCCACAGCCCCGACAGAATCGAAACCCGAGGCCCGCACCACGCCGTCTTCCGGGGTGGCGATGACAACCAGCGATCCGAACGGCGTGGGGTATTCGGCGACGATCAGTGGTGGCGCGGTCATGCGGTCAGGATACGCGCGCCCTATGACGCGCGCGGGTGCCAGTTTCGCTCACTCTGGACCCGCGAACGCCCCGTTGAGCTAGTTCCGCTCTTCCCTCGCGTTGGCGAGCAACGCCTGCACCTCTGCCTCGCGGAATCGGCGGTGGCCGCCGAGCGTACGGATAGACGAGAGCTTTCCGACCTTCGCCCAACGGGTGACGGTCTTGGGGTCAACGCGGAAGATCGCGGCAACCTCTCCCGGGGTCAGCAGCTTCTCGGGCTCCTGAATTGTGTCTGCCATTATCATCATTCCCTCAGTTCGTCAGGCCCCTCACAGGGCGTCCTCAACAGATGAGAGCCCGACATCACCCGATTATGACGCTGTTGTATGGAGTTTTCCCGAATAGTGGATTTGACCTAAGTTCCACAGGCCCGAGTCGGCGTTGTAAAGTACCTCCAGTACTCACCTTGCAGTCCCACCCGCGTGGGACGGGGACGTCGGAAGGGACGGCGACATGGGGCGCGGCCGTCAGAAGGCTAAAGACGCGAAGATCGCGCGACAGTTGAAGTACACGAACCACGGCTCGGACATCCGCGACCTGGAACGTGAGCTCGTGTCGCACGAACCGTCGGCAGTCACCACGCAGGACCAGCAGCACCGGGACCGCTGGGACGAAGACGACGACGACTGACTCGTCGCCTGTCGGAGCTACGCAGCGCTAGACCGCGTACGCGCCGCTCAGGAACACGGCTCCACCGGCGACGCCCTTTGATCCGCGCACGGCATCGGCGCTTGTCGCGCGCGCGTCGTCACTGACAATCTCCCCCACCCGCCATGCGGGTAGACCCCGTTCGCCGCACGCGGACACGACCGCATCGGCCTGATCTGCCGCGACGATGGCAACCATCCCGACGCCGAGGTTGAGGGTCGCCTCGATGTCAGACCACGGCACGCCGCCCACGTCTTGGACAAGCGCGAAGATCGGTGGCACGGTCCACACGTCTCTGCGGACGGTCGCCGCGAGGCCAGGCGGAATGACTCGCGCGAGATTCGCGGCGAGGCCACCGCCGGTCACGTGACTGAACGCGCGCAGTCCGGGCACCTCCTCGGCCAGTTCCACGCAGACACGGGCATAGATCCGGGTTGGCTCCAGAAGTTCTTCGCCGAGCGTCCGTTTGAGTTCGGGGACGTAGGTTTCGAGCTCCCAACCCGCGCGGGCGATCACGCTTCGCACCAGCGAGTACCCATTGGAATGCAGGCCGGAGGAGGCGATCGCGATCACGATGTCGCCGGTGCGAACGCGGTCGGGGCCCAACAGCGAGTCCGCCTCCACGACACCGATCGCGGCACCCGCGACGTCGTAGTCATCGGCCGCCATCACTCCGGGATGTTCGGCGGTTTCGCCGCCGACGAGAGCCACGCCCGCCTCCTCGCACCCCTCGGCGATGCCGCGGACGATGTCTGCGATCCGTTCCGGCACCACCTTGCCGCAGGCGATGTAGTCGGTCATCACGAGGGGCTTGGCGCCGCACACGACGATGTCGTCGACGACCATCGCGACGAGGTCGCGCCCGATCGTGTGATGAATGCCCATCGCGCGGGCGATGACGATCTTCGTTCCGACGCCGTCGGTGGACGATGCAAGGAGGGGCCGGCGGTAATTCTTGAGTGCCGAGGCGTCGAAGAGGCCCGCGAAGGCACCGACACCGCCGAGCACCTCGGGGCCGTGCGTGCGGGCGACCGCGTCTTTCATCAGTTCGACGGCGCGGTCGCCGGCGGCGGTGTCGACGCCAGAGGAGGCGTAGGTGATTCCGTCAGCCGTCACTTCACGACCTCAAGTGGACCTGTCGCGAGCAACCTGGTTGCGTCGACCGGAGGTTCGATCGGGTAGGTGCCGGTGAAGCACGCCGTGCAGAGGCGATCTTCGGCTTGTTGAGTGGCGGCGACCATGCCTTCGACCGAGATGTGTCCCAGCGAATCGGCGCCGATTTGTGCGCGTACCTGCTCGACGGTGTTGCCGACGGCGGCGAGTTCCTCGCGCGTCGGGAAGTCGATGCCATAGAAACAGGGCCACGTCACGGGCGGTGACGAGATGCGGACGTGCACCTCTGCCGCGCCAGCCTCCCGAAGCATCGCGATGATGGCGCGCTGCGTGTTGCCGCGGACGATCGAGTCGTCGACGACCACGAGCCGTTTGCCCGCGATGACCTCGCGAAGCGGGTTCAACTTGAGTCGAATCCCAAGTTTGCGCAGCGTTTGCGACGGCTCAATGAAGGTGCGGCCGACGTAGGCGTTCTTGGTCAGTCCCTGCGCGAAGGGAATACCGGAGGCCTGCGCGTAGCCGACCGCCGCCGGTGTACCCGATTCGGGCACGGGGATGACGAGATCGGCTTCGACGGGGTGCTCGGCCGCGAGAGTCCTGCCCATTTCGAGGCGGGCGGACTGCACGGAGCGGCCGGCGATTGAGGTGTCGGGTCGCGCAAGGTACACGTACTCGAAGATGCATCCCTTGGGCTCCGCGGCCGCGAACCGGCGAGAGGTGACGCCCGTGGCGTCGATCCGCAGGAACTCTCCCGGCTCGACCTCACGCACCTGGCGCGCACCGACGATATCGAGCGCGGCCGTCTCGGACGCAACGACCCACCCTCCGCCGGGAAGCTCGCCAAGCACGAGCGGGCGCACACCGTGCGGATCGCGCGCGGCGTAGAGCGTGTGCTCGTCCATGAACACAAACGAGTAGGCGCCGCGAATATGGCCAAGCAACTCGAGTGCGACCTCCTCAAGCGACGACTCCCAGTCGCCGCCGAGCAGGGCGGTCACGATCGCCGTATCCGTGCACTTGCCGCCCTTGAGATCGAGCCGCTTCGCCATTCCCTCGCGGGCGATGAGGAGGTCGAGAAGTTCCTGTGTGTTCGTGAGGTTACCGTTGTGGCCGAGCGCGACGGTGCCGTACGCGGTGGGGCCGAGCGTCGGCTGCGCGTTTGCCCACACGCTCGCGCCCGTCGTCGAGTAGCGAGTGTGTCCCACCGCGATGTGGCCCTGAAGCGCCTCGAGAGCCGCCTCGTCGAACACCTGCGACACGAGGCCCATGTCTTTGAAGACCAGGATGTTGTCGCCGTTTGACGTCGCGATGCCGGCCGACTCCTGGCCGCGGTGTTGGAGTGCATAGAGGCCGAAGTAGGTGAGCTTCGCGACTTCCTCACCGGGGGCGTAGACACCGAAGACGCCGCATGCGTCCTGCGGACCCTTTTCGCCGGGCAAGAGCTCGTGGCCGAGGCGTCCGTCACCGCGTTGCGTCACTGAGGCGCCTCCTTTGTGTCCGGGTCGAGTTCCCACGGGAAAGGGGCGGGCGCGGGTGGCTTGCCGTCGAGTCGGGTCGCGATGGCGGCGGCGGAGAGGCCGAAGATGAGCGAGAAGCCCAGGGCGAGCAGCAGGCCGACGATTCCCCGCCCGACGCCCGTGCCATTGGGTAGCGCAAAGCCGAGGATGAACCCGAAGCCGATGCCGAACGCGACGCCGGTGCCGATGAAGCGGCCGTAGCGCGGAGAGGAGCGGACTACGGCGTCGAAGGCCGCAGCGTCGATCGCGTCCTGATCGTTCTCGTCGGGACGTGGTGCGTCACTCACGGGCACAGTCTACGCGTTCGGCGTCGAGCCACCGGCGCCGCCAACGAGCGGGAGATAGGGGTCGAGGTCGGCACGCTCGCCCGACGCGGAAACCGCACCGGACCGGACTGCGTCGGCCCAGGTGAGCTGTCCCCGCGCGAGGCGCACGAACGTGGCAGGGCCCATCTCGACAACGGCCGGTGGGGTGCCCCTGCGGTGGATCGAACCGGCGATGCACTGAACGGCGCCATGTGGCGGCACTCGCACCTCGACCGAACGACCGGGCGCCCGGGTCGCAAGCTCTTCGAGCGCGAATCGGACCGCCGTCGCCTCGGTCTCGCGCGACGAGTCCGGCGACCACGTCGCGAGTGCGGCCGAACCGGCAGCGATGGGGATGCGGCGACGGGCTGGCATGTCAGCCAAAGTGCGCAGGAAGCGGTGCCTCCCACGCGGCGCGTAGTCGCGTGAGTTCACACGCGCACGCGTCCTGGATGTCGAGTCGACCGTTGTCGTCGGTCACGCCGACGCGCAGTGCCGGAACCTCGCGCGCCGCGAGCATGGCCGCAAAGCGGACCTCCTCGGAGCGAGGCACCGCGACGAGCGCGCGCCCCTGGGACTCGCTGAACAACGCCTGCGCTGGAGTAAGCCCGTCGCGCTCGCACAGTTCGTCGAGGACGATGCGGGCGCCGACGCCGTATCGGAGCGCCCCGAGCGCGATCGCAGCCGCGAGCCCGCCCTCGCTCACGTCGCGAGCGGCGTCAATGAGCCCGTCGCGCGACGCGGAGACCATCACCTCGGCGAGCACGCGCTCGGCCTCAAGGTCGAGGATTGGCGGCACGCCACCCAGGTGCCCAGACAGGGCGGCCCACTGCGAGCCGTCGAATTCCGCACGGGTCGTTCCGAGCAGGTAGAGGATCTGACCGTCTTCACGCCATCCCGACGGGGTGGCCCGCGCTACGTCGTCGAAAACGCCGAGCACGCCGACGATGGCGGTCGGGTTGATGGAAGAGTCGATGCGTCCGGGCTCGCCCGTGCCGTTATAGAGCGACACGTTTCCGCCGGTGACGGGGATTCCAAGCGTCTGGCAGCCGTCGGCGAGGCCGCGGATCGCTTCGGCGAACTGCCACATCGCGTCGGGATCTTCGGGCGACCCGAAGTTCAGCCCATCAGTGACGGCGAGCGGCGTCGCACCCGCGATGGCGACGCCGCGGTACGCGGCGGCGAGCGACTGGATCGCACCCGCGTAGGGGTCGAGTTTGGTGAAGCGGTCGTTGGAGCGCGTCGCGATCGCGACCCCGCTGCCGGTCGATTCGTCGACGCGCACGACGCCGACGGCGTCGGGCCGCGCCATGGCCGTGTTGCCCTGTACGTAGCGGTCGTATTGGCTCGTGATCCACGCGCGGCTGGCGAGGTTGGGGCTCGACATGAGCGCGACGAAGGCCTCCTCGAGGTCGCCCCCGGTCACGGGAAGCTCGAGGGAGTTCGCAGAATCGGCCTGGAGAGCGTCCATCCACGCCGGCCGCGCGTACGGGCGCTCGTACACCGGGCCGTCGTGGGCGACCGTCTTGGGGTCGACATCCACGATCCGCTCACCGTGGTGGTCGATGGTGAGGCGGCCGGAGTCGTTCACCTCCCCGACGACGGAGCTCTCGATGTCCCACTTGGCGGTGATCGCGAGGAACGCGTCGAGCTTGTCCGGCTCGACGACCGCCATCATGCGCTCCTGCGACTCCGACATGAGGATCTCGCCGGCGTTGAGGGAAGGGTCCCGCAGGAGCACGTCGTCGAGCCACACGTGCATGCCGCCGTTGCCGTTCGAGGCGAGCTCGCTCGTCGCGCACGAGATGCCCGCCGCGCCGAGGTCCTGGATGCCCTTCACCACGTTTGCGGCGAAGAGCTCAAGGCAGCACTCGATGAGCACCTTCTCCATGAACGGGTCGCCGACCTGGACGCTCGGGCGCTTCGAAGGCACGCCGTCCTCAAAGGTCTCGGACGCGAGGATGCTCGCGCCGCCGATGCCGTCGCCGCCGGTGCGGGCGCCGAACAGCACCACCTTGTTACCCACTCCTTCGGCCGACGCGAGGTGAATGTCTTCGTGGCGCATGACGCCGACGCAGAGGGCGTTCACAAGCGGGTTGCCCTGGAAAGACGCGTCGAAAACGGAGCCGCCGCCGATGTTGGGGAGGCCGAGCGAGTTGCCGTAGCCGCCGACGCCGCTGACCACGCCGTGCACGACGCGTGCCGTATCCGGGTGATCGATGCGGCCGAAGCGAAGTTCATCCATCACCGCCACGGGGCGGGCGCCCATCGCAAGGATGTCGCGCACGATCCCGCCGACGCCCGTCGCGGCACCTTGGTAGGGCTCAACGTAGGAGGGGTGATTGTGCGACTCAACCTTGAAGGTCACGGCCCAGCCGCCGCCGACGTCGACGACGCCCGCGTTTTCGCCGATTCCGACCATGAGGTGGGTTTTCATCTCCTCCGTCACCTTCTCGCCGAATTGGCGCAGGTGAACCTTGGAAGACTTGTACGAGCAGTGCTCCGACCACATGACGGAGTACATCGCCAGCTCCGCATTCGTGGGGCGGCGGCCGAGGATCTCTCGGATGTGGAGGTACTCACCCTCCTTGAGTCCGAGCTCGCGCCACGGTTGCACGACGTCGGGTGTCGCGGCCGCAAATGTGACGGTGTCGAGATGGGCGGCGGGTGCCTCGGTCATCAATTCCCTCTTCGGGTGGGCGGCGACGGTCTGGCTGAATCTTACCGGTGGGGCACATTTCCGTGGTCCGCGTTGCCGCCGCCCACGGCGCCGTCGCGTCACTCGCGTCTCTTGGCTCCTGGCTCGTGGCGCAGCAGCCGTGGAAGCCGCCGATTGTCCCCGTGACCGAGCACACCGCTTGAGTGGTGTGGTGGGTTCCGGAGGTGCCCACCGAGGCGCGTCAGCCCATTGAGGCGATCTGAATCAGGTTGCCGCACGTGTCGTCGAGCACCGCGGTCGTGACGGGGCCGCTCGTCGTTGGCGGCCGCGTGAAGACGACGCCTAGCGCCACCAGGCGGGCGTGTTCAGCGACAACGTCCTCGCACGCGAAGGACGTCCACGGGATTCCGTCACGCACGAGCGCCGCGCGAAACGGGATGCACGCGGGATGCGCCGCCGGCTCGAGCAGCAGGTCCGTGGTGTCGTCACCGGCGCCTACGGTGAGCCACCGTGCGCCTGGCCCCATCGGGACGTCGGCTCGCGGCTCGAAACCCAAGACGCGCGTGTAGAAATCAAGCGCGCGATCTTGGTCCTCGACCAGCACACTCGCCAAGTGAATTCGCAGCACCATCGTCTCCTTCGCTCGTTCACATAAAGATAGGCGGAAATCGCTGCGGTGGAGACGTTCCCGTGGGTTACCTACACTTGGCGTGCGCACCGCGCGCGGGACCGTCAAGGAGGCACACATGAACTACGCCGGAGACATCACTCCACGCCAGGCATGGGAACTTCTCGCCTCCCGGCCCGACGCCGTCCTCATTGACGTCCGGACCGACGCCGAGTGGCGCTTCGTCGGGGTGCCTGACGCCTCCTCGATTGGCAAAGAGGCGCTGTTCATCGAGTGGTCGAGCTACCCGAGGGGCGAACGCAACCCGTCGTTTGTCGAGCAATTGCTGGGCGCTGGCGTTGAGCCCGGCGCACCACTCGTGTTCTTGTGTCGGTCGGGCCAGCGCAGCATCGGCGCCGCAGTCGCGGCGACCTCTGCCGGCCTGGGGCCCGCTTACAACATCCTCGATGGCTTCGAGGGTGGGACCGACGCCGAAGGCCACCGCGGATGGGAAGGCTGGAAGGCCGACGACCTACCCTGGCGCCAGAACTAGCGGAAGCAGCCATCGCGTCGGGCGCCGCTACCCTGGTGCCATGACCGCTGAGCAGGATCCTCCTCACTTCCGTCCCGACACGCTCGCCGTGCGCGCGGGCATGAGCCGGACGCCGTTCGATGAGATGGCCGAGCCGATCTTCCTCACTCAGGGGTACATCTATCCCACGGCGGCGGAGGCGGAGGCCGCGTTCGCGGGCGAGATCGACCGCTACCAGTACTCGCGGTACGGCAACCCGACCGTGACGGTCTTCCAGGATCGCCTGGCCGCGATCGAGGGCGCGGAGCAGTGCTTCGCGACTGCCACGGGAATGGCCGCAGTGTTTGTGTCGATGGCGTCGATCTTGTCCCAAGGATCGCGACTCGTCGCTGGCCGGGCCTTGTTCGGTTCGTCGATCACGGTGTTCAACGAGTACTTCGCGAAGTGGGGCATCGTCGTCGACTACGTCGACGCCCACGTCAATTCCGATTGGGAGCGCGCTCTGGCGACGCCCGCCGACGCGATCTACGTTGAGTCACCCTCGAATCCGATGCAAGACGTCATCGACATCCCGTTCGTGTCGGCGCTCGCGAAGCAAGCGGGCGCGCTCTTCATCGTCGACAACGTCTTCGCCACCCCGATCGGACAGAAGCCGCTCGAACTTGGCGCGGACGCGGTCGTGTACTCAGCGACCAAGCACATCGACGGTCAGGGGCGCGTGCTCGGCGGTGCGGTGCTGGGAGGCGCCGAGTACATCGAGAAGGTGCGCACCATGGTGCGCACTATGGGCGCCACCATTTCGCCGTTCAACGCGTGGATCCTCGCGAAGTCGCTCGAGACTTTGCCCGTGCGGGTGAAAGCGCAATCGGCGTCGGCGCTTGAGTTAGCGCACTGGCTCGATATCCACCCCAAGGTCGCCGTCACCCGATACCCGCTGCTAGCGTCGCACCCTCAATACGCTCTCGCCGCACGCCAGATGACGCTCGGAGGCACGCTCGTCACCATCGACATCGCGCTGCCGCCGGGAACGGACCCGCACGGCGCGGTCGCCAAGGCGGCCGCGTTCAGATTCATGGACGCACTCGAGGTGTTCGACATCTCCAACAACCTCGGCGACGCGAAGTCGATCGTGACGCACCCCGCGACGACCACGCACCGGCGCCTCGGCGCCGACGGGCGCGCCGCCGTCGGCATGTGCGAGGCAACCGTGCGCCTCAGCGTCGGGCTCGAAGACATCGAGGACTTGCGCGAGGACCTGGCTCGCGGACTCGCGGCGATCTAACCGGTATTTTTCTCGCGCGCACGAGGGTGTTAACGTTCTCCCACTATGTCTGAGAACCCTTCTTCCGAGCCGAGCGCGGCCGGGACGGCGATCCGGCCGTCACTTGCCGAGCGGCTGGTGACGAGCAGTTCGCTGCCCGGCGCGATCCTGGTCGCTGTCATCGCCGTCATATTCATCGTGGGATTCCCGCTCTTCGCCAAGTTCGTGCACGGCGGCGGATACCCGGCCAACGAGCGGTTCGAAGTCGCTCCTGGGCTCACCGTCATCGCTGACGAAGGCTGGGAGTACGACGACAGCACAGGACTGTTCTTCACGCTCACCAAAGGCGGAGCGCAGATCCTCTTCGTTGCGCCAACGGAGCCGCTCGAACCGCTCGAGGACGCGGCGAAGACCGCCTCCGACGGAATCACAGCGGGCAACGGCGTACCCGGCGAGACCATGCCGTTCACGACCACGGCGGGCGACGGCGGTCTGTACGTGACGGGTCGCTTCGAGAACTCCACGTCGGCCACGTGGATCTTTGAGCACGAGGGCTTGCAGGCGCAGGTTTTCCTCAACGCCCCTGACAACAGTTTCGAGCAGATCTTCGACAGCGCGGAGGCCATCGTCTTGTCCAGCGAATTCGCAACGGCGGCGGCATCATGACCGCCCCGCGCACCTCGTCAGCGTTTGACACCCGTTCGCTGGTGTTCTGGGTCAGCGCCGCCTTGCTCGTCTATGGGCTCATCGAATTCTCACCGATCGTGCTGCGGTCGTTCACGGGAGCCTTCGGTCCCGCGCTCATTGCGGCCACGCTGTGGACGATCTACACGGTGGCGTTGCTCGTCATCATCTCCAGGCTCGCCGCGTACGAGAAGCGCTCGCCACTGTCGATTCTCTTTGCCTTCCTCTGGGGCGCCATCGTCGTATCCGGTATCGCCGTGGTCGCAGCACCAGCGGGGCACACCATCGCAGCCTGGATACTCGGCGGTGACAGCGATTGGGTCGCCGCCATCGGCGCACCACTGGTTGAGGAGCCCCTCAAGATGCTCGGGGTGGTCGCGCTGGCGCTCATCCCGGGCGCACGCGTGCGTTCCGTCGCCGATGGCCTCTTCTACGGCGTGATTGTCGGTCTGGGTTTCGAAGTGTTCGAGTCGTTCTTGTACTCCACGCAGTGGGGCACAAGCGGCACCGAATTCGGTGCGATCCTCGCGATCTTCATCATGCGCGGAGTCATCGGTGGCCTCTGGTCGCACCCGACCTACACGGCGGTGACCGGAGCCGGAGTCGGGTACTTCTTCTCGTCGAGGTCCGGCGCGCTCAAGCGCTGGGCCGTCATGATCGCGTCGCTCATCGGCGCCATGATCCTCCACGGATTCTTTGACTCTCCGCTGTTGGAGGGCGAGGGGTCCAACCCCGCGATCGCCACGGTCGTCAAGGGCCTGCCGATCCTCGTGCTCGGCCTGGTGGTGTGGCGCGTCGCGCGTCGACGCTCACGTGTGGCGCTGTCAGCGGCCGCGCGGGACATCGTGCCGGACGAGTACGTCAGCCCCGAGGACTTCGCAGCGCTTGCTACGCGCCGTTCGCGCCGCCAGCAGCTCAAGGCGATGCGCAAGGCTCACGGTCGCCGTGCGGCCCGCGCGCTTAGCAGGGTGCAGCGTGCTCAGCTCGACGCTTTGGTGAACGCCAGCGACGACGGGATCGACTCTGTGCGCGCGATCAAGTCGCTCGAGGAACTGGCTGAGAGCCGTGCCGCGCTCGCGGAGGTCAGTAGCTAGGGCTCTTGCCGGCGCGGGACTCGCGTCCCCAACGGTCGCTTCCGGGGCCTTTGTCCACATTTGCCCTCTTTTGGACCTATTTGTCACACCCTCCTGGTTGACTCGAGCCATGAGATTGTCCACAGCATCACTCGAGGCGGGCGTGGCTCGTGTGCGCACGGCGGCGCAGTTGGATGTGTGTGGGCTCAACCGCGCGGAGTTGCTCGGGCTCCAGGCCGGGCTCGCGCAAGTGCGGCGTGACGTGGACGCGCTGCTGGCATCCGTCGCGGGTGAGGTCGCGCGTCGGTCGGCGCCAGGGGACGGCGCCGCGGGCCTCGCTCGACGCGAGGGCTTCGCCACGCCCGCGCAACTCGTCGCGTCGGCGACGGGCGGCTCCGCCGCCGAGGCACAACGAATGATCGACGTCGGGACCTCGCTGGCCGCTCTCGACGCGCCGTCGGAGCACCGTGACAACGCCGAGCCCGCGCTATTCGCCTGCGTCGCCGCAGCCACCCGAGAAGGGAAACTCAGCATCGACGCCGCAGCGGCGATCACCGCGACGTTGCGGCGGCTGCGGGCCGCGCAGGCGGACGCCACGGGACTCGACTCCCTCCGGGCGCTGGAGAAGCGACTCGTCGACAAGGCGGTCAACCTTCCCCTCGCATCCGTGCGCAAACTCGCATGGCGGTGTGAGGCCGCCCATGATCCTCGCGCATGGGCGCGGCGCGAGGAGCGAATCCACGAGGAGCGGGCCGTGAGCACACGAGACGACGACTCTGGCGCAGTCGTCATCACGGCGCGACTCGACCCCATGAGCGCCGCGCCAGTGCGCGCATGGCTCGACGCCCAGGTGCGCGACGCCCTCCAGAAGCGGCGCGACCAGGATCCTGCATCGGCCGACGCGCGGGCGCCGCATCAGATCCGCGCCGACGCCTTCGTTTCGCTCTTTCAGCACGGACTCGACTGCGACGCGCCTACGAGCGGCGTCAAGACCACCGTAGTCGTCCGAATGCACGTGCGAGACCTGGTTTCTGGCGACGGAATCGGCGAGATCGACGGCGCAAGCCAGCCAGTGTCTGCGGGTCTTCTCCGACGTGCGGCGGCGGACGCCGCGCTCATCCCGATGGTGCTCTCGTCGCAGGACGAGGTGATCAACGTGGGCCGAGCCAGGCGGCTGTTCAGCCCCGCACAGCGGCTCGCCCTCGTGGAACGAGACGGCGGCTGTTCGTGGTGCAACGCGCCTCCGTC
>JAHEMW010000045.1:8626-13019 GCA_024643505.1 Demequinaceae bacterium | reverse complement strand
GGTTCTGACTCCACTTGGCCGTGGTCGACGGCAACCGCGCCTCCGAGTCCGGTCACGCCCAGCGGTGCGAGGTGCGACAAATCAGCGCGAAACCCGGTTGCCCAGACAATCGCATCGGCGTAGTGCAGCACCTCGTCGTCGCGGATCACGCCCTCCGGGACTACGCGCCTAAACATTGGAAAGCGCTCAAGCCGTCCCATGTCGTTCAATCGATCGACGTTCGGGCTGCGGAGCAGTCCCGTGACGGCGACGATGCTCGGCAAAATGCGCCCGTCTCTCGCGGCATCGTCCTGGAGGGACACCGCGCGCGCACCGCGCACCTCGCTGAGCCACGGCTCCTCGTCAACGAATATCGGCTCTCGTCTCGTAAACCACGACGTGTACGCGCCGACGTCTGCGAGATCGCTCAGGAAGCCAATCGCGGACGTGCCCCCGCCGACGACGATCACGCTTTGTCCCGCGAATTGACTCGCGTCCGTCCACTCGGGTGTCGAGATCTGGGTCCCACCGAATGACTCGCGACCGGGGATCGAGGGTATCCGCGGATTGGTCCACGTTCCGGTCGCGTTGACCAGCACACGCGTGGCGATACGACGCAGCGGTGCTCCTTCGTCAAACGCGATGATGAATCCAGTGACGTCGCGCTCCACGGACACAGCGCGTGCGGGACGCAGCACGCGCAGATCAAAGTGCTGCTCGTAGAGGTCGTAGTACGCGGACACCACGTCACGGGCTGGCCGATCGCGCGGGGCGTGATCGAACGACAGCCCCATTTCGCTCATTCCTGGCAAGTCGTGAACCTTGTGGGCGTCGCCCAACCTCAACGAGTCCCAGCGGTGTTGCCACGCACCACCGGTCCTGGGGCCGGCGTCGACGACAAGGAAGTCCCGGCCGGGTTCCAGCCCCGCGCGTTTCAAGAAGTATGCGACCGCGAGGCCCGCTTGCCCGGCGCCAAGGATCACTACCTCGAACCGTGCGACATCCGCGCTGCCGAGGTGGGCGAGGGGGACATCGTCGGGCATGACGCCAAGCCTAGGTGCGCGCGGTACCGGTCTCCGACTCGCCCCCAAAGTGCGCATCGACCTGTTCCTTGACGCGAGTGCCGAGCAACTCGATCGACTTCATGACGTCGTGGTGCGGAACGCCGGACCAGTCCATGTGCATGACGTAGCGGTCGGCCTGCGTCATGTCACCGACCCCGATCAGGCGCTCGGCGATCTCGTCAGGTGAGCCCGCGAAAATCATTCCGGCGCCCTCGGTGTACTGGTCGTAATCCGCGCGGCTCGGAACACTCCACCCGCGCGCAGTCGCGCCATATCGCATCATCGCGTGCCAATAGGGGAAATACGTTTCCTTGGCATCCTGCGACTTTTCCGCGATGAGCCCGATGGCGCTCATCGTCACGTGCTGTCGATGGGCTCGGTGCCCTGCCTGCGTTGCGGCGCGACGGTACAGCTCAACGAGTGGCGCGAAGCGTTCCGGCTGGCCGCCAATGACGGCGTAGACCACCGGAAGGCCGAGCAGCCCAGCGCGCACAGACGAGTGTGGATTACCTCCTGTCCCGACAGAGATGCGCAAGGCCTCCGCGTACGGGCGGGGCTGAATGTTGGCGTCCGTAAGTGCGGAGCGAAACCTCCCGTGCCAGGTGATCGGATTCGCGTCGTTGATCGCAAGCAACAGGGCGAGCTTCTCGTCGTACAAGTCGTCGTAGTCTTCGAGGGAAGCGCCGAAAAGTGCGTAGCTCTCCGTGAAGGAGCCGCGACCAGCCATGATTTCGGCGCGGCCGCCGCTCAGCTGATCGAGCGTCGCGAACTGCTGAAACAGGCGCACGGGGTCCTCAGTGCTGAGCACGGTGACGGCAGTCGCGAGCGTGATCTGGCGCGTCACCGAGGCCGCCGCGGCGAGTACGGTGCCCGGATTTGAGATTGCGTACATGTCGAGGTGATGCTCGCCGAGGCCATAGAACTCGAGCCCAAGGTCGTCGGCGAGGACGATGCGCTCTATCTGCTCGCGGTACACCTGAGACACGTCGACACGCTTTCCGGCGGCGACGATACGGCGATCGCCAAAGCTCATGAGCCCCAATTGCATGCGTGCACCTTACGTTCTGCGTTGTGGGAATATGGCGTTCCGACTACGGTTGAAGATGACATGTCAACCATTTCCCCAGAGGAATATTCCATCATGGCGCCCCAGCGACTCGACCGCATCGCAATCCTGGGACCTGGACGCGTGGGCATGGTGCTCGCGCGCGCAATCCGCGAGACTGGCAGAGACGTGAAGGTCGCTGGACCCGCGGACCCCGCGGAAATTTCGCTCATCGTGGATATCCTCGCGCCGGGTGCGCAGGCGTTGTGGGCGAAGGACGCCGTGGCTGAGGCCGACGCGGTTGTCCTCGCGGTACCGCTGCACAAGGTGAGCCTGATCGACCCAGGCGCGCTGAGCGGCAAAATCATCGTGGACGTCATGAACTACTGGCAGCCGATCGACGGCACCCTCGACCTGTTTGAGGGGAATCGAGGCACGAGCGAGGTGGTGTCAGATCTGCTCGGTCCAGTCCGCCTCGTCAAGACCTTCAATCACCTCGGCTACCACGACCTTGCAGCAGATCGTCGCCCTGCGGGCGCGCCCGACCGCCGCGCGGTCGCCGTCGCTGGAGACGACGACGAGGCGAGAGCGGCCGTGGCGAGACTCGTTGATGAGGTCGGCTTCGATGCCGTGGACGCGGGATCGCTCGAGCGCGGACGCGCGCTCGAGGCCGGTGGCGAAATATTTGGCGCCAGGATGAGCGCCGACGCCATGCGCGCCGCGATCACACGGACCTGCGGAGCGTAGCCGCGACTATCAGTGAGCTGCCACCGCGATACGGTCACGCTCCGCGACGCAGACGTCCGGGCCGATCGCGCCCACCACGCTCAGCGCCGTTTGCGTGAGGAAACTCGCCTCGGCGTCAGACACACGGGCCATCAACACCGTCCGCAGCGTTTCCACGTATCCCGGGAGCGCAGCTGTCAGGGCATCAGAACCGGCGGGGGTCAGCGACACCCACGTGCCGCGCAAGTCCGTCTCGCACATCGCACGCGCCACGTAACCCCGTTCGGTCATGCGAGTGACGAGGTGCGACACTCGGCTCTTTTCCCACGCCAACATGTCCGCGAGCTCGCGGGCGCGAGCCTGGCGCTCCGGCGCGTCGCTGAGCGCATACAAGACCTCAAACTCTGCGCTCGACAGCCCAGCGTCACGCTGAAGGGCCCGCTCAAGCTCCGCCTGGACAGTGCGGCCCATGAGCGACAGCGCGCGCCACAGCGCCCATTCGCGATCACTCAACCCGTCGGGACCCATGCACACATGGTACGAACGAATGGTTGACATGTCACGCAGTTAGGTCCCGCATTGAACGGAATTCGGACGCTAGCCTTGCCACGGAGGAGGGAAGGGAGCCGGAGTGAGGGTCCAGGGTTGGGCGCATCTCGACTACGGCGGAGCGCTCGCAGGCCTGGTGCTCGTCGCTCTCTCTATGACGCCCTCGATGCTCCCTCGCCCCGTCTACTACCAGGGGCTCATCTCTGGATTGAGTTTCGGGATCGGATATCTCATCGGCGTCGTCGCATGGCGAATCCTCACGGCGATCGTGCGTTACCGAAGCGAGTGGCTGTCCAGACACGGCTGGATGATCCTGCTCGGCGTGTGGGCCGCCGCCTTCGTGGTCCTCACATCGCTCGCTACACGGTGGCAAAACGGCGTGCGAACGTCGGTGGGACTGCCCGAGCTCGCTGGCTACGAGGGTTGGCTGCTCGCCGTCATTTCGGTTGTGACAGCGGCAGCGTGCGTCGGCGTCGGGCGGGCGCTCCGTCGTCTCTACCGGTGGATGCGAAGCGCGGCGGGCCGCGCCTTTCCCGGCCACAACCGCGGTCGGCGCGCGACGATCAGTACGGTCACCGTGATCATGCTCTCCGCGGGCATCGCACTGTCGCTCATCGCGATCGTCGCAACAACCGTGCTGGTGCTCGACTGGCGCTGGGACGCGCGCAACGCGTCGTTTGAGGCCGATGTCAGCCAGCCCGAGTCTCCGCTCAAGTCTGGCGGGCCGGGGAGCCTTGTCACCTGGGAAGACCTCGGGCGCAAGGGTCGCTCCGTCATCGCCTCGGGACCGACCGCCGATCAGATTCGCGGCGTCATCGGGCAAGAAGCGCGCGAACCGATCCGGGTTTACGTCGGTCTGGACAGTGCACCGACGCCCCAGGCCCGCGCTGAACTCGCGGTTGACGAACTGACGCGAACGCACGCCGAGCAGCGCGAGATTCTGGTGCTGCCCGGACTGACCGGAACCGGCTGGATCGAACCCCAGGCCATCGACACTCTCGAGTACCTCCACGCCGGAAACACGGCGATG
>JAHEMW010000045.1:0-8576 GCA_024643505.1 Demequinaceae bacterium | reverse complement strand
TCGCACTGTTTGAGGCCGTCAGTGCGTGGTGGTCCCAATTGCCCGTCGATGACCGCCCGCTCCTGGTGATCTATGGCTTGAGTCTCGGGTCCGAAGCGATGCAGTCCGTGTTCCCGACCCTCGAATCTCTCACAAGTCGCGTCGATGGAGCCATCTTCGCGGGCACTCCCGCCAACGTTCCGCTGAGCGAAGCGCTACGCGGCGCACGCGATCCTGGGTCAACGCTCCTCGAGCCGGTCCTTGATGGCGGTCGCCAGGTTCGGTGGTTCGCCACTGCGGCCGACTTCGACAACGACCTCTCCGGGTGGGCGGCGCCCCGAATTGCCTACCTCCAGCACGCAAACGATCCCGTGGTGTGGGTGAGTCCCAACATTTTCTACCAACAACCGCCATGGCTCGAGGACGACGAACGGTCGCCGCTGCTCAGCCCCGACTTTCGGTACATCCCCCTCGTCACGGGACTTCAGTCGCTCGCAGACCTCGCGGTCGCCGAGACGGTTCCGGACGACTCGGGTCACCGCTACGGCGACGCCACCTTGTCAGCCTGGATCGCAATCACGGGAGACGGCGGCCTGACGTCGGCCGCGATCGATGCGATTCGCGACGTGATCGCGCAATACGAGGCTCCAATCCCGATTTCGCAGTAGTACCCGGATGAACAGTCCATGAACACGCTTCTGGGAGCACCGGGTCCTCGATAGCCTGACCCCATGACTGCCCAGCACTCTGCCCTGTTCGTGTGCGTCCACAACGCCGGTCGCTCGCAGATGGCCGCCGGATTTCTTCGCCACTTCGGCGGCGACCAGGTCGAGGTCCGAAGCGCGGGCACCGCACCAAAAGACACGATCAACCCGGTAGCGATCGAGGCGATGGCGGAACTTGGCATCGACATCTCTGGCGAGCAGCCGAAGGTGCTCACGGATGACGCCGTGAAGATCTCCGATGTAGTCGTCACGATGGGATGCGGCGACACGTGCCCGTACTTCCCCGGGAAGCGCTACGAGGACTGGGTTCTCAACGACCCTGCCGGGCAGGGCATCGACACTGTGCGACCGATCCGCGACCAGATTCGCACGCACGTGCTTGCGCTTCTCGAGTCCTGGTCACTTGCGCCCGCCGCAGGCACCATGAACCCTGCGCCAACTGCCCCGACGGCGTAGCGTTGGAGGTGGGCCAAGACGACCGAGAGGGGGCCCACGATGAACGACACCAACGCGACGGAGACCCGTCGCTACACGTTCGAACAGATTCGCGCTGAAGAGTTGGCGCGTGGCGCATCGGAAGACGATGCGGCGCGCACTGCGGCGTCGATGGTCGACGCGGTGATGGCACGAGAGGCCGGCGATAAGAAGTAGCGGGGGAGGGGCGAGGTGAATCGCCCCGGATCCCGTTCCACCTCTTACGACGCTGTCTGGACTATCCCTAACGCGATCTCGATGGCGCGCATCGCGCTCATCGTGGTGTTCGCGTGGCTCATCATTACCGAGCGCGATGGGTGGGCTATTGCCGCGCTTGCGGCGGCCGGGGTAAGCGACTTCCTCGATGGCTTTCTGGCCCGACGATGGAATCAAGTCACTGCGCTCGGCAAGATTCTCGACCCGGCCGCCGACCGCCTGCTCACCATCGCTGTTGTGCTTGCGCTCGCGTGGCGTGACATTGTGCCGTGGTGGCTCGTTTTCGTGCTTCTTACCCGCGACGCGGTGGTAGGAATCGCCTTGCTCATCGGGCGCAGCCGGGGTGCCAGCGCTCCCCAGGTCACGTTCATCGGAAAGCTCGCAACCGCGTTGCTGTACGTCTTCTTGCCGCTGTCATACTTGGCCTACGACCGATGGGATCCAGTTCACGTTCTTGCGATCGTAGGCGCGACTGTGACGTCGGCCCTGTATTGGGCTGCCGGCCTGCGCTACGTGCGCGAGATACTCGCGCCGCAACCGCGTGGGGCGGATGCCTAGGTGCGTAAACGGGCCTTAGGATTGGACCCAGGAAGGGGCACCATGACCTACGAGGAACAGCCCGTCGAGCGCACGATGTCCATTGGTGGCGTCGTCCCCGTCGACGAATCAACGGGGTTTCGGTTGTCGCCACACGACCAGGCCGCGATCGACGCACTCGGCGACGACCACGCGCTGCTGATCGTGCACCACGGCCCCAACCTCGGCGCGCGTTTCCTGCTTGACGTTGACGTCACGACGGCGGGACGGAGCGTCTCCTCAGACATCTTCCTGGACGACGTCACTGTCAGTCGCCAACACGTGGAGTTTCTCCGCAGGGGAACGGATTTCTTTGTCAAGGACGCGGGCTCGCTCAACGGGACGTACGTCAACCGCGAGCGGGTGACGGAGGCACAGCTGGTCGACGGCGACGAGGTGCAAATCGGCAAGTATCGCCTGACCTTCCATCCGGGCGTTCAGAAGTAGACCCGATGACCGCGACGCCCGCATACTCTGCGCAGCCCGGTCATCAGCCAACCGCCCCTGCGCCGCAGGCACTCAGCGGTCGCTGGCCGCATTCGCTGTCGCACGAGCCCTTGCTGCGCGTGAGCGACGTGCTCACGCTCGTTCAACACGAGTTTCCGACGCTCACCACGTCAAAGCTTCGATTCCTCGATAACAACGGCCTGGTGAGCCCCGAGCGCACCGGGTCGGGATACCGCACGTATTCACCTGCGGACGTCGAGCGCCTGAGGTTCGTCCTGCGGCAACAGCGCGACCATTTTCGCCCGTTGACAATCATCGCTGACCACCTGGACGCGCTCGACAGGGGAGCGATGATCGAGCCTGTAGGGCCTCGTGCTCTCGAATCGGGCGACCCGGAGTACGTCACGGGGCCGGACCTGGCCCGCCGTGCCGGAGTGTCAGAAGACTTTGTCGCGCAGCTTGACGAGGCCCGCGTCGTGGCGCAGGCAACGCCTGGCGAGTACGAGTGGGGCAGTGTCGATCTTGTCGTCGCAGCAAAGTCGTACGTCGATGCCGGAGGGGACGTGCGGACCTTGCGCACGTTGTGCCTCGCTGCGACACGAGAGGCGGATCACGCGCACAACGTCGGAGCGCCCGCGCGAGCGAGAGGCCGTACCGACGAGGCCGCCGAAATAGCGCGCGTGTTGTCGGAGTCTGCGATCGCGGTTTTCGGCGCTTGTGTGCGGGCGAGGTCAAGCCGATAAAGACAGTGCTGCGACACGCGGTACCGTGAACTACCGAGGTCGTTGACCGAGACACCTCGCGGCCATAACGTTGAACCACAGGTCGAAGGAGGAGCAATGACGGATATCCCGGGTCGCGACTCTTTCGATGCGCGTGATCAGGGCGTCTTGTTCGACGACGGGCTCACGGTGCTCGACGACTCCGTCGGGTATCGCGGGCCGACGGCATGCAAGGCCGCGGGCATCACGTACCGACAACTCGATTACTGGGCGCGCACCGGCCTCGTTGAACCCACCGTGCGATCCGCGACCGGGTCGGGAACGCAGCGGCTTTACGGCTTCCGCGACATCCTCGTGCTACGCGTCGTCAAGCGGCTTCTCGACTCCGGAGTTTCTCTCCAGCAGATCCGCAGTGCAGTTGAACACCTCCGCGAACGTGGCGTCGAGGACCTGTCTCGCATCACGCTGATGTCGGACGGCGCATCCGTCTACGAATGCACGAGCGACGATGAGGTGATTGACCTGGTCCAAGGCGGCCAGGGCGTCTTCGGTATTGCGCTGGGGAAGGTCTGGCGCGAACTCGAAGGTTCGCTAGCGTCGCTGCCTGCGGACCGTGCGGACGCCGTCGAAACTGGCGCTGGCGACGGGGTCGTCGACGAGCTCGCCGAGCGCCGCGCGCACCGTTCGCACGCGAGCTAGTTCAGCCTCGCAAGGCCCGTGAACTGAACGAGGCCTGCTGACTCCACTTCGGAAACCTGGCAAGATAAAGCCACCGTCGAAGGGAAGTCAATGTTCTCCAAGGTGCTCGTCGCGAACAGGGCCGAGATCGCGGTGCGTGCGTTCCGCGCTGCGTACGAACACGGCGCGCGGACTGTCGCCGTGTTTCCGCACGAGGACCGGATGTCGGAACACCGCGTCAAGGCGGACGAAGCCTACGAAATTGGCGTCGAGGGACATCCAGTTAAGGCATACCTCTCAAGCGACGAGATGATTCGTGTCGCGCGGATGGCCGGCGCGGACGCGATCTATCCGGGTTACGGCTTCCTCTCCGAGAACGTCGAGTTTGCGCGCGCCTGCGCGGCCGCAGGCATTGTCTTCATCGGGCCGCCCCCAGACGTACTTGCGATGGCGGGGGACAAGGTCGCGGCCCTCAAGGCCGCCAGGGCCGCGGGCATACCGGTACTCGCGTCGAGCGAGCCATCAAGCGACGTCGAGTACCTCGTCAGCGAGGCCGAAACCATTGGCTTCCCGATCTTCGTCAAGGCCGTTGCGGGCGGCGGCGGTCGCGGCATGCGACGCGTCGAACGGCGCGAGGAACTCCGCGAGAAGTTGAGCGCAGCGATGCGCGAAGCCGAGACCGCGTTCGGCGATTCGACCGTGTTCCTCGAGCAGGCGGTGCTCGCGCCACGCCATATCGAGGTGCAGATTCTCGCGGACGCTCACGGCAACGTCGTGCACCTGTTTGAGCGCGACTGTTCCGTTCAACGGCGCCACCAAAAGGTCGTGGAGATCGCGCCGGCGCCCAACCTCGATCCGCTGATCCGCGACGCGCTGTGCCGCGACGCTGTGGCCTTCGCGCGGAGCATCGGCTACGTCAACGCGGGAACCGTCGAGTTCCTGCTCGACACCGAGGGTGAGCGCGCGGGCCAACACGTCTTCATCGAAATGAACCCGCGCATTCAGGTGGAACACACGGTCACCGAAGAAGTCACCGACATCGACCTCGTGAGTTCGCAGATGCGAATCGCCGCTGGCGAGACGCTGGAGCAGATCGGAATTCGGCAAGAAGAGGTGCGCGTCCGCGGGTTCGCGATTCAGACGCGTATCACGACCGAAGACCCGTCAAACGGGTTCCTGCCAGACACGGGCAGGATCGTCGCCTACCGATCGCCCGGAGGCGCTGGCGTGCGCCTCGACGGCGCTACCGGCATGGCGGGCAACTCGATTTCGGGTCACTTTGACTCCATGCTCGTCAAGCTCACCTGCCGCGGTCGCGACTTCGAGACCGCGGTGCGTCGCGCATCTCGCGCCCTCGCGGAATTCCGTATCAGAGGCGTCCGCAACAACATTCGCTTCCTTCAGGCGCTCCTCAACCACCCTGACTTTCAGCGCGGGGGAGTCACGACGGCCTTCATTGACCAGCATCCCGAGCTGCTCAACGTCGCCGAAAGCCAAGAACGCGCCGCCAAGCTGCTCGCGTTCCTCGGGCACGTGAGCGTCAATAAGCCGTACGGCGAACACGCCGACGCGGTTGTGCGACCGTCGGCCAAGCTTCCCGTCATTGACCTCACGCAGGCGCCGCCGGATGGCACCCGACAACTGCTTCTTGAACTGGGCCCGGAAGGATTCGCTCGGCACCTGCGCAATCGCAGTTCGCTAGCCGTGACCGAGACGACCATGCGCGATGCCCACCAGTCGCTGCTGGCGACACGCGTGCGCACCTACAACCTGCTCAAGGGCGCCGGCCACGTGTCACGCATGACCCCAGAGCTGTTTTCTGTGGAGTGCTGGGGTGGCGCCACCTACGACGTCGCACTGCGATTCCTGTCGGAGGACCCATGGCTTCGCCTCGCGAACCTGCGAGAGGCCATGCCGAATATCGCGCTCCAGATGTTGCTCAGAGGCCGCAACACTGTCGGGTACACCCCGTACCCGGATGAGGTGGCGCGAGCATTCGTGTTCGAGGCGACCGAAACCGGCATCGATATTTTCCGCATCTTTGACGCGCTCAACGATGTCGAGCAGATGCGCCCGGCCATCGAGGCGGTGCGGGAGACGGGCACAGCGGTCGCCGAGGCCGCGTTGTGCTACACGGGCAACATGATCGACCCGCGCGAGGACCTTTACACCCTTGACTACTACCTGAAGCTTGCGGGCTCACTTGTCGACGCCGGCGCGCACATTCTCGCGATCAAGGACATGGCAGGGCTCCTGCGACCAGCAGCGGCGTACCGGCTCGTGACGGCCCTTCGGGAGCGCTTCGACGTGCCCATCCACCTCCACACGCACGACACGGCCGGCGGCCAAATCGGAACGCTTCTGGCGGCAGCGGAAGCCGGCGTTGACGCGGTCGATGTCGCGAACGCGGCGATGGCGGGCACAACCTCGCAGCCGTCTATGAGCGCGCTCATCGCCGCGCTCGAGCACACGCCGCGCGACACCGGGCTCTCGCTGCAGGCGGCGCAGGACCTCGAGCCCTACTGGGAGCAGGTACGTCGGCTCTACGCGCCCTTCGAGTCCGGTCTACCGGGACCGACGGGTCGGGTGTACCACCACGAGATCCCGGGTGGCCAGCTCTCCAACCTGCGCCAGCAGGCGATCTCGCTCGGCCTCGCCGACAAGTTCGAGCAGATCGAGGACATGTACTCGGCCGCCGACAAAATCCTCGGGCGCCTCGTCAAGGTCACCCCGTCCTCCAAGGTCGTCGGCGATCTGGCGCTGCACCTGGTGGCGAACAACGCTGACCCGGCAGATTTCGCCGAGAACCCTGGGAAGTACGACCTTCCTGATTCGGTCGTGGGTTTCCTCACCGGGGAGCTCGGAGACCCGCCCGGGGGATGGCCGGAGCCATTCCGTACCAAGGCGCTCGCGGGTCGTACCGTTGACCGAAAACTGCCCGAGCTCACGGCCGACGATCGGGCCTCACTCGCGAGTTCCGGCGCAGCCCGGCGGCGCAAACTCAACCATCTCCTGTTCCCTGGACCGGCAAAAGACTTCGACGAAGCCGTTGACAAGTACGGGGACATCTCCGTGATCGACACGTTCCACTATCTGTATGGCCTCACGGTCGGCTCAGGCGAGGAAGTGAGTGTCGACCTCGAGCCTGGAGTCAGGATGATCGCCGCGCTTGAGGCTCTTGGCGAGCCAGATGACCACGGCGAGCGCACCGCGATCTTCACCTACAACGGCTCGATCCGTCCCGTGCAGATTCGAGACCTGAGTGCGGCCGTCGAGGTCGTCACCCGCGAGAAGGCGGACGCGGGTCGCCCTGGCCATATCGCGGTCCCGTTCTCGGGTTCCGTCAGTGCAAGCGTGGACGTCGGCGCGGCAGTCGAGGCAGGCCAGACGGTCGCAGTGATCGAGGCGATGAAGATGGAGTCATCAATCACGACGCCGATCGCGGGCACGGTCACGCGGATCACCATCACGGACACGACCGCAATGTCGGGCGGAGACTTGGTCGTCGTCGTCGAATAGTGAGTGTGCTGACTCACATTTCTTCCTGGGATTTCAGGCGGGCGCGGGGACCATTGTCCCGAGCGATCGGCGGCCCACTGGGGCACGATGGGCTCAGGAGGTGCGTGATGAAGGTGCTGGTGACAGTCGGATCCAAGTACGGATCGACACGCGAGGTGGGCGCGGAGATCGTGAAGGTTCTGCGCGACAAGGGTTTCGAGACGGACTTTGAGGATGCGTGTGACGTCTCAACGGTTCGCTATTACGACGCCGTGATTATCGGAAGTGCCGTGTATGGCAGCCTGTGGCGCCGAGACGCGGCGGGGCTCGTACGCGAGAACGCTGATTTGCTACGCGCCCGGGACACGTGGATGTTCTCGGTTGGCATGACGAGCGTCACGACCCCGGACCAGCCCATTGACGAGGCCGAAGGGCTTGCACGGCTGAGCGGGGCGATCGAGCACAAGCGTTTCGATGGCCGCCTCGAACTCGATCGCCTCAATGTGGGGGAGAGGGCGCTGATCAAGGTCATCAACCCACCCGTCGGCGATTTCCGCGACTTCGATGAAGTGCGCGCGTGGGCCGGCGACATCGCGGTGAGGCTATCGGCCGACGCGTTCGCGTAGCTCGAGCGCCGCTGAGATCACTCGCAAGCCTGGATTGCCTGCGAGGTGATGTCTGTGTGGAGACGCGCGTGTCCCGCGTACTCGAGCGCCGTGTCGAGATCAGCAGTTGCGAGCGTTAGCGTGGCCCAGCCGACAATGCGCTGAGGGTGGCTGGCCAGGCCAGGAAACGTGTTGTTGGTGGGAGCCCACACGTCAATGGCGGCCACGGCGTCACCCCACCGCGTCGAGGGCTCGTCCCAGGCGCCGCCGAGCACGTGCGCCACGACACAGGCATTCACGGGCTCATTCTGCGCGAGGCCTGGCTCGCCGCCCAACCCGGGAAGCAGCCCGATCGAGTTGATTCCGGCCACGTCGCCATCGCCGTCGGCGTCTCCATAGAACGGGCCATCCGGACCAACGACCAGGTTTCGTGCCGCCTCGGCTGCGGCATGCGCCTCGGCAATCGTCGACGCCGACTGCCACGCGGACACCGCCGTATTCAGCGCATCGACGCGGGCAGCCAACTCTAAGTCCGTCGACGCGGCGACGCCGCCGTTACCGGGCGACCCGCACGCGGTGAGGAGGGAAGCGGCACAGAGCAGCAGTGACAAGCGCCCAACCATGTCGTCACGTTACCCGCGCCAGGGTCGCCTCAC
>JAHEMW010000140.1 GCA_024643505.1 Demequinaceae bacterium | reverse complement strand
TTGAAGGACATCGTGTCCGCGCCAACCTCGCGCTGGTTGACGAGGCTCTTCTTGTGACGGTGGAGGAACTCGATGGGGTCTTCGACCGTCATGATGTGCGACGACCGCGTGCGGTTGACGAGATCAATGAGCGACGCAAGGGTCGTCGACTTGCCGGAACCCGTTGGTCCCGTCACGAGTACGAGCCCGCGCGGCTTCGTGGCAAAGGTGGCGACCGACGGCGGCACACCAAGCGATTCAAGCGACTTGATTTCCGACGGGATGAGTCGGAACGCCGCGCCAAGGGAGTCACGCTGCTGGTAGAGGTTGACGCGGAATCGCGCCTCGCCAACAAGCGCGTAGGCGAAGTCGAGCTCGAGGTTCTCTTCGAAGTGCTCACGCTGCTTCTGCGAGAGGACAGAGTAGATCGAGCGCTGAATGCTGTCGGGCTTCATCATGTCGAACTCTTCGAGCGCAGTGAGCGCGCCGTCGAGGCGGATCATGGGCTTGGCGCCAGCGGTGATGTGAAGGTCCGACGCGCCAGCGGCGACCATGCGCCGCAAGGCAGTGTTGAGGTCGAGGTCGCCTTCGCGGACCTCCTGGCTCATGTCAACGCGGCGGCCAAACGTCGCAGGGGTCTTCTCAGCGTCGGCGGGCTTGGCAGGTGCGGCGGGGGCAGCGGCGCCACCCGGCCCGGGCATTCCCTCAATGGGCACGTGCGCCTGGGAAGCTCGCGCGATGGCGCGATCAAAGCGCTCCTCGTTGCCCATGGGCGCGCCAGGAGTGAATACCTGCGGCTGCTTCGGCTCTTCAGTCATGCCGTTCCTCCCGATCCCACCCTGGACGTGCGTCCAGCGTATGGCGCCAATGCCCCTGTGCGACCGGCCCCGCTAGTGATATCGGTCACAACAAACACTTCTTGAACACGCGTCACTACTTCACGACCCTCAAAAGTTCCTCGATCGAGGTGAATCCGGCCACGACTTTCTCCCAGCCATCCTCGACGAGCGTCTCCATCCCCTGCGCCCGCGCCTGGCGTCCAATTTCTGCCGACGACGCACGTGACACCGCCAGACGCTCAATCTCCTCGCTGATGGGCATGATCTCGTGGAGCGCGAGGCGGCCACGGTAGCCCGTGTTGGAGCACGCGGAGCAGCCGACCGCGCGGTAGAGCTGCGGCACGCCAGACTCGGGATCCCAGCCAAAGCGCTCTGCGATGTCCTCGACGCGCGGGTGGTACTCCTCCTTGCACTTGAGGCACAGCCGGCGCGCGAGGCGCTGAGCCACGACGCAGTCCAGAGCCGAACCGACAAGGAAGGGTTCAATCTGCATCTCGATGAGTCGCGACACGGCGCTGGGCGCGTCGTTCGTGTGCAGGGTAGACAGCACGAGGTGACCGGTGAGGGCGGCCTCGATCGCGATCTGCGCGGTCTCGGCGTCACGGATCTCACCGACGAGGACGACGTCGGGGTCCGCACGGAGAATGGAACGCAACGCCGCCGCGAACGTGAGGCCGGCCTTGACGTTGACCTGAATTTGGTTGATACCTGGGATGCGGTACTCGACGGGGTCCTCGACCGTGATGACGTTGATTTCAGGCCGGGACACCTGGTTGAGCGTGGCGTACAACGTCGTCGACTTTCCGGAACCCGTGGGCCCGGTGACGAGGATCATGCCGTACGGCTTCGAGTAAGACTGTTCGTAAAGCGTGAGGTTGGCTTCGCGAAGCCCGAGGTCCTCAAGGTCCATCGCGGCCGTCGAGTTGTCGAGAATACGCATCACGACCTTCTCGCCCCACACGGTGGGAAGCGTCGCAACGCGCAAGTCAACCTTGCGGCCCTGGTGCGTGACTGACAGCCGGCCGTCCTGCGGCTTGCGGCGTTCCGCAATGTCGATGTCGGACATGATCTTGATGCGGGAGATCACACCCTGCTGCGTCGACTTTGGTGCCTTCTGCATTTCGTGGAGCACGCCGTCAATGCGGTAACGGATGCGGACGTCCTTTTCGGCGGGCTCAATGTGAATGTCCGACGCGCGGTCCTGAATAGCTTGGGTGATGAGGAGGTTGACGAATCGCACGATGGGTGCGTCATCCTCGATGACGGATCCCATGTCCGCGAGGTCGATGTCAGAGTCCTGGAGCAGCTCGCCAGAAATGTCTTCGAGTTCGGCGTCGGAGCGGCAGTAGCGGTCGATTGCCGCGACCACGTCATCGTGGGCGGCGACGACGGGCGCAACCTGCATGCGCGTGAGCGTCTTGATGTCGTCAACCGCAACGACGTTGCCCGGGTTCGCCATCGCGACCTTGAGGACGTTGTCGACCATCGCAATAGGCAGGGCGGTGTGGCGCCGGCACAATGCGGGCGACACGAGGGATACCGCAGCGCGATCGACGGGGTAGTCGCCGAGTTCGACGAACTCCATGCCAACCTGGTTCGCAAGTGCTCGCACCAGTTGCGACTCGGAGATCATCCCCAGTTCCACCAAGGTGCGACCGAGAGACTGGCCCCGCTGCTGCTGCTCGTCGATGGCATCCATCAACTGGTCCTCAGACAGCACGCCCGTCTCGAGCAGAATTGACCCCAGCTGCTTCACGGAGAAATCCCCCAGATTCGTCTCCCGGGCGCCGCATTGTTTGCGCCCTCAAGCGAATGTAACAGTGGAAACGGGCAATCCGGGCGAGCGTGTTACTTATTTAACTCCGCGCGCAGTGCCGCGTCCATGGCTGCGACGGGCGCGGGGCGTCCCGTCATGAGCCGCACTTGCTCTGCGGCCTGGTGCAGGAGCATGCGATCTCCGCCCACGGAGACGCCCCCAAGCGCCACCCAACGAGCGGCCAGTGCCGTCACCGGCGGGTCGTACACGACATCAAGAAGCACCGCGCCGGACGGCACCTCGATCAGGCTCGCGCCCACTTCCGCACCGGCGTCGGCCGGAATCGTGGATACGACAACCTCGGCGCGCGCTACCTCGTCGGGGGCGGCCTCGAACGAGCACATGCGGGGGCGCAGCCCCATGCGCGTCGCCGCACGGATCAGCCCGCCAGCGCGCGAACGGTCGCGAGCGACGATGACTGGCGCGACCACGCCGAGGTGGCCGAGCGCTGCCATGGCCGACGTCGCGGTGGCGCCGGCGCCCAGCACCACGGCCGAGGTCGCCCGCTCGAGCCCGGCTTCGGCGAGCGCCGCCGTGACACCGTGAACGTCCGTATTTCCGCCAACCAGGTGGCGCGAGTCGGCAAACCGCTGGATCACCACTGTGTTGACAGCGCCGACTACCTTCGCGAGCGGTTCAACGAAATCCATGAGCGGAACGGCCTCAACCTTGAGCGGCATGGTGAGGCTCAACCCGCCCCACTCAGGGCCCATCTGCGCAAGGAAGTCGGCGAGTCCGCCAGAGGGAACGTCGATCGCGTCGTACGACCACGGCAGGCCGAGCTCCTGGTACGCCGCCCGGTGTAGCGCTGGAGACAGCGAATGCGAGACCGGATGACCGAGCACGGCCGCCCGGAGGGCCTCAATCATGCGCCCGCCGTCAGCTG